>JAPLLN010000078.1 GCA_026387475.1 Candidatus Omnitrophota bacterium
GGATAAAGGATTTGGCGGGACCACAGAACACAATACCACCTTAAACCAACTTCTCGGAGAGATGGACGGATTAAAAGAAAAGGAATACAACATCGTCCTGATCGGAGCGACTAACGTCCAGGAAAAAGTCCTCGATGAAGCGCTTCTTAGGCCGGGAAGATTTGACCGCAAAATATACGTCGACAAACCCAACCTTGAGGACCGCGGCAAACTCTTCTCATATTACTTAGGCAAGGTCAAATACGATGCGCAGGATGTAAAGATCGACCGCCTGGCGCGCATAACCGTGGGCCAGAGCCCTGCGGATATATCCAATATCGTCCGGGAAGCGGCGTTGATCACCGTACGCAGCAATAAAGAAACTATTTCCATGAAGGAGATCGACGAAGCCCGGGAAAGGATCGCCTTAGGTATTAAGCGCAGGATAAAATTAAGCTCTAAAGAAAGGCTTCAAACCGCTTATCATGAGGCGGGGCATGCGATCGCAACTTATTTCTTCGCCCCCACGCAGGACGTCTTCAAGGTCACCATTACTCCCCGCGGGCCCACGGGAGGCGTGACCTGGACACCGGAAAGAGAAGATTCTTTTATTAAAGACTCTAATAATATGTTGAGCCAGATCAAGGTCTGCCTCGGCTCCTATGCCGCCGAGAAAATAAAATATAACGCTACCACCAACGGGGTATACCAGGATTTCTCAACCGCGATGTATTACGCGCATCAGATGGTCTGGAATTGCGGTATGGGTAAAAGCGGGCTATTGGGAAACTGGGAGATAAGCAATAATGTCTCCGAAGAAATGAAAGCCGCGCTGGATAAAGATGTCCAGCATATATTGCATACCTGCCTTAATGAAGTCTCCGAGTTATTGAAAAAAGAAGAACCACTGATGGACCGCATCGCTCAAGAACTGATCGCCAGAGACGAGCTTAATTATGACGAGATCGAGGCTATCTTCAAAGAATTTGGCAAGAGCCGCCCGCAATAGCCTTATCCTCTTAACCGGCGCCCTCCTTATTTTCGGATGTTCTTCATCCACTCAACCTTCATTTACCAAAAAAGACATCGAACAGGCAGTGCATGATATCTGCCTGAAAGAATCAAAGATCGACGTCAAAACCAAACTCGTAGGCTCCACCTTCTGGGCCTACCTGCCGCTGAAAGGCATGCTGGTTAAAGACAAAAACCCGAAAAAATATACGGTAAAGTTTACGGTAGAACAACTCATCTGCCGCTTAAACGAAGGAAGGCTGGAAATTTATTATCTTATCAAACCTATCCCGCCTAAAGAAGAGACCCAGGGATATAAGTTCGATAAGGCCGCGTTGGATAAAATGTACTCTACCCTCGCCGCTATACGCCGGGTAGTATTCAGCCTGGACCACTCCAAAGATGAAGAGCCGCGTTTTTACTGCATGGTGACTGCCGACATAAAAGACGGGTTTGAAATCCAGGAGGTCTCGCATTACCTGGACCTGAAAAAACTTACCTACGGCCTCCTCTCTTCGACCGAATACCAGCACCGCACTCCGCAGGAGATCAAGTCTGATCCGAAGATCATAGGCGATGAGACCGGAAGCCATATCCTTTACAAGGATATAACCCTGGCCGAATTCATAACCCAGCAGATCGAGCACCGCATAAAGTTAAAGTTCGAGAAAGCCGAGATGGAGAAAAAATCGGATATGGATAAAGAGATATTAAGGCTGGTAGTGTATACGGTAAAGGCTTACGATTTTAAGGATTTTAAAGAGGTGGTTTTGTACAACCTGGGGACTAATAACAAGGTACTCTTGAACAGAGCCGCTATCTTTGCAACACCTTCCGATTAATTATTCTGACTTTTCTCCCCTCGATCTTTAACCTTCCGAGACCAAACAGCCTTATCGCCTCGGGATAGATCCTGTGTTCGACCTTATGGATCTTTTCTTCAAGTGTCACGAGGGTATCTTTTTCTTTTATCGAGACTTCCTGCTGCAGAATGATCGGGCCGTGATCAACCTGATCGTCTACAAAATGCACGGTGACCCCGGTGATCTTCGCTCCGTATTCAAAGGCGTCCCTGATCCCTGCCTCCCCTTTAAACGCGGGTAAGAGCGAAGGGTGGATATTGATGATCCTGCCGTAGTAAATCTTCACAAAATCAGCGCTCAAAAGACGCATGTAGCCGGCTAAGACGATCAAATCGATATTATTCTCTGAAAGATGCCCGATTATCGCGCCTTCAAACTCCTGCTTCCCCGGAAAATCCGCCCTATTTACCAATACGGTTTTTACTCCGGCCTTCCTTGCCTTGACTAAAACCGGGGCCTTGGGATTATCGCAGACCAAAAGTGCGAGCTTGACCTTAAGGTCTCCTTTTCTTACCGCCTGCGCGATCGCCGCAAAATTACTTCCTCTCCCTGAAGCAAACACCGCTATGTTTATCATATTTTCTCCAGCCATGGGACCTTGCGATAATAAACCAGGTTAAATATACCGACGATACCAAAGACGCAGCCGATGATCACGAGTATCAAAGTGTGCGAAAATCTCTCGGCGAGTATGCTGCTGATGTACATAAAAAGAAGAAAGCCCAGATGCATGACCACTTCCAGAGAACTGAAAACCTTCCCCCGCATTTCATTATCGCTGGACTTATGGATTATGGTATTGGAGGCGATCAGGATAGGCGAAGCTATAAAGCCGAGAAAGAATGCTAACATCGCGGCTGGCCCGAAATAAGGATAATAATGTATCCCTAAGGCAAACGTTATCAGCATCAATCCGCTTAAGATCAAAGAAGAAAATATCATTTTATAGTGCGAAATGTGCGCGCCGAACTTACCGTAGACCAGGGAGCCGGCAAAGAGGCCCGCGCCTAAAAACATGATCAAGAGGCCCAGGTCCTTGGTCGCCGAATGCAGGGTATTCTGCACAAAAACAATTGAGACTACCGAGACCACACCCAGCGCGCTGGATACCACAAAAAGGATCCCCGCCGTAAACCAGATATCCTTCTTGCGCACACAATACAATAGGCCGTCTTTAATCTCCCGGATAGCGGATTTTCTGATGACCTCGACGATATCCTCGCTCACCTTGCGCAGGTTGACCTGATGGGAGGCTTTCTTGACGATCAAATAAATAAGCGTCCCGGATATCAAAAAGCTCAAGCCGTCGAGGTAAAAACTGTTTTCCGGGCCCACCTTCTGCACCAGCACACCGCTTAAACCTGAACCGAGGATAAAGGCGATCATCCCGGTGATGTTGACCAGTGAATTCGCGATCAATAATTGCTCCCGGGAGACCAGGTCCGGGACAATAGCGAGTTTTGCCGGAAGGAAGAATCGCGCGATGCAGAATACGATAAAGATCAAAGCATAGGCTACGGCCAAGTTCCTGATATGAAAAAGGAATATCGGGATCAGGCAGACCAGGGCCATACGCAGGAAATCGGATATAAACATAGTGCGCCTGCGGTCCCAGCGGTCGACGTAGACGCCGGCAATGGGCCCGATCAAGAACACCGGGATAATGGTAAAAAGGAGGATCTTGAATATTTCGGAAGGAGAACCGTATGCCCTCTTGGAATAAGCGAACCCGATCAGGGCCATGAAACCCAGCCTGTCCCCTACTTGCGATATGATCTGGCCGAGCCAGAGGAGGAAAAAATTACGGTTTTTTAAAACAGTGGTGAATTTTGGCATTTA
>JAPLLN010000087.1 GCA_026387475.1 Candidatus Omnitrophota bacterium
ATCGCCTTTCTTGAGATAACTGGCGTAAGTCAAAATTACACCGATACCCACGCTTAAGGTAAAAAATATCTGGCCCGCAGCTTCCAGCCAGACCTTTGCCGATTTAAGGGCGGAAAAATCCGGGTTCCAGAGAAAACCGAAACCGTTGGAAACATTCCATAGAGGCTTCGCTGGATCAGGAGTACCCAGAGTCATAACCCTGATCAACAAGAATGCGCCAAAGATAAATAAAACCGGCATCGCCCATTTACAAAGTTTCTCTATCCCCCCTTTTATCCCGTAGTAGATCACCCAGATATTAAGGATAAAGGTGATGATAAAAAATAAATACGCCCAGCCGATGCCGTTAAAATACTGATTATGCTCCAGGCCCTGGAATCCTTTTAAAAAACTATGCATGGTCGCCTGGTCGGCAAGATGGCTGTATTTTCCAAAGAGCGCAAAAAAACTATAAGCCAGAGTCCACGACTCGATATAGATATAATAAATAAAGATCACCAGCGGGCCGAATATGCCGATGACCCCGAAATATTTTATAAAGCGGTTCTTCTGCCAGACGCTGTGGAATATCCCGGGCGCGGTCCCGTGCTCAAATCCTCCGCCGAAACGGCCCAGGGTCCACTCTATCCACATAAGCGGGATGCCTAACAAGAGCAGAGAGACAAAATAGGGGATCATAAAAGCGCCGCCGCCGTTACTGGCGGCCTTTGCCGGAAAGCGCAGGAAATTTCCCAGCCCGACGGCAGAACCTGCCACGGCCATGATTATCCCTAAGCGCGAACCCCAGCTATCCCTCTTTTTTGGCTGGCTCACAAAACCAATTCTCCAGTTTATTTAACGCCCCCTCCAGTTCCGGAGTAAGATTATCGTTAAAAGTTATCCTTTTGGGCTGGATAATTAAAGCTATTATATCGGCCTTGAGATTATTTTTCAAGTAGTTAATGGCGAGGGTCAAAGAGGCATTGTGGGTCGAGAAGATATTCGCCGTCTGCAAATCTTCTCCTTCCATCTCCCGGAATTCTCCCGGGGCGCCGCCGAAATCCACTGCGTCGATTATGACTATGCTGTCCGGCTTGTCTTTAATGATCTTGCCCAGGTAGTTTTCCGGAGTGGGCCCGGAATCATAGACTATGTACGGCACTTTATCTTTGATGCGGCAGGCTAATAGCGAACCTACCCCGTCGTCCTGGCGCAGGGTATTGCCGATGCCTAAGATTACGACCTTTCCGGTCAGGTGCGCCTTAAGATGCTCAAGCATTTTACATATTTTTAAGCGCTTCCTGGATCAACGGGAGTATGCCTTCGGCTTCCGCCTTGGTCAGTCTTCCGAGCTTGGCAAAAGAAGGCTGGCCTTCTCTACCCTGAAGCTCTCTGGTGATCTGAAGTTTCTTGGCCCCGTTATTATAGGAATACACGCTTACGATGATCTTGCCTGTATCGCTATCCCAGGTCTTGCTGAACAACTGTTCGTCCAAACTTGCGTCATACGGCATCTTCTTCTCCTTTTTAGAACTTCTTCCCGTGCTTATAGGGCCGGGTCTTGTTGTATTCTATCTTCTTAGTTAATATTTTATCCAGGTCTATTTTCCTCGCTCCGCAGAAATCGAATATGCGGATACAGCAATCGGCGAGTTCCTCGGCTATATTATCCTTGCTCCCGTGGGCGCGCATCGCCTCAAGCGCTTCGGAGAGTTCCGAATGCATGAGCGCTATCAATTCTCCGTCGTTGCGCTCCGCGTCCCACCATCCCTTAGACTTGGCGATTTTGTGGCAAACTTCGATCAGATCATTTAAAGAGCGTTTTTTTAGTTCCTTCATCGGTTTCTTTCTCCTCTTGAAGCTTCCCCTCCATACCCAGCCATAATTTAGTAGAAATCAATTCCCTGGCGTAGACGCTTGGAGATGAAACCTCGATTGTTGTATTATTCTTGTCGATTGACTTAAAAAATATCCCTACCGGCGTAGTATCCGACGCGGTGACATAAATAGCTATCATATTCTTTGCAGGCTCTTCGGCGTAAATATAAGCCTGGATCTTATTCAAAGAATCCTTAGTGGTTTTATAACAAGTATCGTAATCCCGGTTAAAATCTTTCTTAATCGCGTCCTTCCTTCCTTCTTCGAGGACCTTAGTCGATACACCCAAAGCGCCTTTGCTCAATTCCTTAACCGTGGAACAACCGCATAAGGTAATCGAAGACACCAAAACGAGAAAAAGAATCATCTTATACTTCAAATCCATAATGCCTCCTATTCGTTGATCAGTTTTTTTATCTTGTCTAAATTCCTGCGTGTTTCTTCCTCGCCTCTTTTGGCGAATTCTTTCGCCCTATGCAACTCCAGCCAGAACAAACCTGTCGTATCCGGATGGATTACTATATCGGCAAGCTGCGCCTCTTTCTTGGCTACCTCCGACTGCAAGATCTCTACGCTTGAGAATATTATACCCAGTATATTGGTCTTGAACGCGTCTTTTATGCGCGCGCCGATACTGAACCATCTTCTTTTTCTGATATCCTGCGGGATCTTCACCGTAATATCATCTTTTATTTTGTCATACTGGCGCATAATATCTTCTTTAGAAGGAGTGACATTGACCGCGATGATCTTTTTTATCCCCATCTTTAACAACGGCTCGGTAGGCAGAGGGCTGGTGATCCCGCCGTCAAAGAGGAGCTCTTCTTTGAATTTAAACGGGGCAAATACCCCGGGCATGGTGCAAGACGCCATTATGGCATCCACCAGCGGCCCGCGGTCAAATACCCGCGGCTCTTTCCTCTTCACATCGCTGGCAATGACCTTCAAGGGGAGCTTTACGTCAAAGAATGTTTTATTCCCCAGATGCCTTTTTAGAAAATCATGCAGCTTATTCCCTTTTAAAAAACCCATGTGCGGAAAAGTAAAATCCATTAGGCTCCAGAGGCCTTTCGGCTCCTTGAATTCAGCGGTGATCTCAAGTATTTCGTCGCTGGTCTTCCCGGAACTCCAGAGCGCGGCGATGACCGAACCGATGCTGGAACCCGCGATGACATCAATGGGTATTTTTTCTTCTTCAATGACTTTTAATACCCCGATATGGCAGAACCCGTAACCCACTCCCACCCCAAGCACCAGCCCGACGAGGCAATCTCCGAGCGTGCGGGCTATCCTCCTGACTGCTTTAGAATATTCGCACTCCGGCTCATCCAGGACTAAACGGTCAGGGGCGGAGAAATCGATCTTAGGTAAAGTCGCAAAGACCCCGCTGTCTAATATCTTTACCTGCTCTTCATGGGTAAGCCCGGAAAACTTATACTCGTTGATGATGATCTTGATCTTATCCGGATTAAAATTAAACCGGTTCTTAAGCTTCTCCACCAGTTCATGCGTTTGGGCCAGGTCCTGCTCCGCGGGGCTGCTTAAAACCTGTATAATATCAGATTGATTGAGTATGGATAATATCCCGCGGTCCATAGAAGTAGGCAGGTCCAAGACCAGGTAATGATAATCATTGACCAGCTGGCTAAGTATATCCACCAGCGTCCTCACGCACGACTCGTCGTCAGGCTGATATTTAAAACAGATCAGGTCGATCCCGAACCTGTTTTTAGCGATAAAGTCGCGGATGTTGCGCGAGCTGTCGCTGCTCCCGGGGACAAGATCAAAGACCCGGGGATTTACGACCTCTAGCTTAGCCGGAAGGCTGTGATACTTATCTTTGGGGGCAATATCAAGGATGATCACCGACTTATGCGTCTCTTTAGCCAGGCTCAAGGCTACGTTCAGGGCGTATAAGGTCTTCCCCGCCTGGGAATAAGAGCTGAAGACCGATATCGCCGTGCTTTCGAATATTGTTTTGCGGTGCACATCTTTACGCTTGAGCCTTCTGGAGAGTGTCTGGCTTAGATCTATGGCCAGGGCCGGGATCTTTTTCAGGATAAAGTCGAAATCCTCTTTCTGGATAAACAGAAGCGAGCAGTCGTTCATGGCGCGCGCGGTCACCGAATGCGACTCGTTGGTCAATAACGAGATCATCCCGAAATATTTTCCCCGGTGCAGATACTCCAAAGTAGTCTTTGCCCCGAACTGGTCTTCGATGTAGATCTCGACTCTGCCTAATATCAAGGAATAGAGGCCGCTGGGGGGAGACCCTTCTTTATAAATGATCTCGCCTTTTTTAAACTCGCGGATCTCGGACCTGTTTTTGATGAGCTTGCGCGCCCGGGCAGAGAGCCCGGAAAAAAGCGGGATCTCGCTTATAATAAGCTCCCTGTCAAAATCCTTTAAATTGAAAGGCTGTTTGTTTTGCATACTTCTGCGAACTTTTTAGCGCTCTCCCTTATCTTGCGTTGATAATTTACGTAGTCGACCTCGATGAGCCCGAAACGCGGGACAAACCCCTTATCCCATTCAAAATTATCCATCAGCGACCAATGAACATACCCTATCACATTTGCCCCGAGGCTGATTGCCTCATGCATATATTTGAGATGGTCGCGGATAAACGCCCACCTTAGTCCGTCATCCTCCGTACAGATACCGTTCTCCAGAATAATTATCGGCTTCTTAAAGACCTTGAGGCCAAGCAGGATGTGCTTTAGCCCCTGCGGATAAATATCCCAACCCATGGAATTCTTCTTTAAAGCGCTATGCCCGCCCTCGCAGCAATCAAGAATAAGATTCTTAAAACCCCATTTTTTTAACTCGACTAAGCTGCGCGAATAATAGTTTACCCCGATAAAATCCAGCGCCCTTTTACCGAGCACGGAATAGATAATATCCAGATTAAAAAATTTGTTCCTGATATAAACTGCCAACTTATTCTTTAAATTATTTTTGCAAGGGACATAATCCTGCATATTGTGAGCAAAACCGACCATCGGCCGGTTTAAACCTTTAGACTTATAAATTTTATGTATCAAGCGGTAGGCCTTTACGTGCCCTTTAAGCAGGTTTTTCATAACCCTTCCTGCGCTGGACGCGGATTTAACCCCCGGAGGCCAGGTGCCGAATATATAGGAATAATATACATGTACGGTAGGTTCGTTAATGGTGACCCAGTAACGCACATCTTTTGCCAAGGCATTGACGATCTTATCAACATAGCGCAAGAAGTAAATTGAGGCGTCTTTATTCTGCCAATCTCCGAGTTTGGCAAACCAGGCGGGATTAGTGAAATGATGCAGCGTAACCAAAGGCTCTATCCCGCGCTCTTTTAAGGCAGCGATAACATCCTGGTAATGTTTTATTTCCGGAGCCGAGAACTTGCCTTCAACGGGCTCGATGCGCGACCACTCTATTGATAGGCGGTGGCAATTATGGTTCAGGGTTTTTACTAAATCAAAATCTTCCCGGAATAATTCATAATGGCGGCAGGCCTTTCCTGACTGCGGGAGGCCTTTTTCCTTCTCCCAGACCCACCAGTCGCTGTTAGTATTATCGCCTTCGACCTGATACGCGGAAGTGGCTGCGCCCCAGAGGAAATTACGCGGGAAGTTGATCATGGGAAGTATTATAACATTAAAAAAACAAAAAATCCCGACAAAAAACATCGGGATTCTTGTGAAAATTGAAGCAGCCGATAAAGGCTAGGGTTGATACTTCCCTTACCTTACTCCGGCAACCCAGCCACCATATCCGCCTTTTATATGCGGCGGGTTTAGGTCTGTGGCTTTGCGTCCCCGCCTTTCAGCGCGCGCCCTTTTTCGATGGCGCGTCCTCAGCACTTAAGCTGCGGAGGTTTACCCTTATCGGCTATATAAAGTATACAATAAAATGCGCCCCGTTTCAAGGGGGCGCACAATATTATCTCTTTGCAGATTCGACCGGAGCGCTCAAATGCATCTTCAATAATTCCCAGGTCTTAGGCCCGACTTTTCCGTCTGCCTTAAGGCCGTTAGCCTTCTGGAACTCCTGAATAGCCTTCTTGGTCTTGGGCCCTAATTTTCCGTCAACCTCGCCCATATAAAGACCGGCGTTCTTTAAAGCCGCCTGTATCTGTAACGGGGTGGGTTTTCCGAAAGCGGGCGCTGCAGCCTCTACCTTGCCCGGTTCAACCGCGGGAGTTGTCATAGCCGGTGCCGGTTGTACCTTTGCTTCAGGAACAGCGGCCGGAGCCGTGACATTGACCGTGCTCATAGCCTCCATAGATACGGGTTCCTGCGATTCCTCTGCCTTTTTACCGCAACCAAACAAACTTGTTCCCAACAACACTACTGCCGCAACTACCAAAAACTTTTTCATGCCGTTTCTCCTCTCTATGTGGTTAAATTAATACGATAATTTTATAAAATTCAGCAGGAGCTGACTTAACTCGCTACCCTATAATTCTAGCAAAAGGATTTAAAAAATCAAATAAAAAATTAGCTTATGTCCCTGATCTTGGGATACATTATATTTACCGCGCTAAAAAATACGAAACAGATTATCCCGCTGATCAGCACGCAAAGGGAAACTCCTAAATGCTGGGCCATGCTGCCCGCAATAAGGTTGCCGAAAGGCAGTAATCCGGCAAAGGTAAGCATAAAAACGCTCATCACCCTGCCGCGGAATTCATCGCCCACCTTAGTCTGGATCACGGTATTGACCAACGCTATTGAGGTAACGCCGGTGGCGCCGATAAAAGCTAGCGCAAGAAGCGACAACAGGTAAATCTTGGAAAGCGAAAATATAATGAGGCAGAATGAAAAGATCAGCGCCGATATATTTAAAAGGCTCCCCTTGCGTTTAAAATCGCCCAAGCGCGCTAACAGGAGCGCTCCGGCTAATGCGCCTAGGCCCGAAGAAGACATGAGCACACCTAACCCCTTGATCCCGACCTTTAAGACCTGTTCGGCAAAAATAGGCATGAGTATCATATAAGAGATGCCGAAAAGGCTCACTACCCCGACCATGGAGATGAGAATCAGTATGTCGCGGTTATTCTTTATAAAGACCAATCCCTCTTTTAATTCTTTAAGCGCGTGGGACTTCTTCCTGGTAACCGTTTCTTTTGCGGTGCGGATCAAAAATAGCGCTACGATCACGGCCAGGAAACTTATTCCGTTTACGTAGAAGCATCCGCTCATCCCCGCGATAGCGACCAGGATACCGGCGAGCGCCGGCCCTATGATACGCGAAGAATTAAAAGCCACTGAATTCAGGGCAATGGCGTTAAAAAGATGCTGTTTGCCGACGAGCTCCACGACTATTGACTGCCGCGTAGGGGCGTCAAAGGCCATGACCGTGCCGTTTAATAAAGCGATGATCATGATCTGGCTGGCGGTAATCAATTTGAACTGGGTAAGGACTGCCAGAAGAAAGGCCAAAAGCATAAAAACAGACTGGGTAATAATCAAAATCCTTCTTTTATTTACCCTGTCCGCTAATACGCCGGCGAAGAGAGAAAGAAAAAATACGGGTATGGAGCCGAGAAACCCGACTACCCCCAAGAGGAAAGCGGACTTAGTGATCTGAAAGACCAGCCAGCTCTGGGCCATGGTCTGAATCCAGGAGCCGACCAGCGAGATAAGCATCCCGAACCAATAGATCCTGAATTCTCTTACGCTTAATGATGAGAACATCTTATTATGACTTGATTACTGCCTGGCGGCGGCAACGCGGACAAAGGACCCGGATGCGCTCGGCGCGGGATATCTCTTCTTCTTTTTTGGGCGGGCTCTTGGCCTTAGAGGCAAAATTCAGGAGCCTTAAATAAAAAAGCACCAGCGAGGAATTGGAAAAACACAGGGGGCCTAAGCGTTTTGCCGCACAGACATATTGGTCATAGGGCGCAACCGGCTCCTGGCAGCATTCGCATAAAACAAACTCCTTCTCTATTTCTTGTTTCAATGCCTCTCTCTTCTCGGTAGTGGCAAATTCAAATTCCCTTGAGAGGACTATCCCTTTTCCGGTAAGGCAATTCGCCTGGCACTGTCCGCAGAAGATACAAATATCCCAATGCACAATAAGCTTGCGCTTGCCTCTAGCCCCTACCACGGTATCTTTGATCTCAATTGCTTTTGAGGGGCAGACCTGGGCGCAGGCAGTGCACCCGGTGCACTCCTCTTCATGAAAATACGGACGGCCGCGAAACCGCTCATATGTCTCTGCCGGCTGATACGGATACTTTGTAGTATACGGCCTTCTGATCAGCGACCGGAACACCTCTCTCAATTCCCGTAATTTAGGATAGCGCATTAATTTTTGTCTTCCGCGTATTTATCGCAGACCGAACCTTTCCAAAGCTTGACCCCGGATTTATGCGCGCTCCGGGATAACACGTGCGCCGATACCGGAGCAGTCAATAATAAGAATGCTATACATAGCAGGGCTTTTATCCCTCCGGGGGTAAAACCCTTGAATAAAAACAGGCCTAACAATATGCTCGAGGTACCCAGGGTCACGCACTTGATCGAAGAGTGCAGCCGGTTATAGATATCCGGAAAACGTATTAGGCCGAGGCAGCCGATAAAATCGAATAATAAGCCTAGCCCTAGAAATATATAACCGATGATCTCATTCATCGAAATTCCTTCCTTCCATGAATTTTGCCATAGCCAATATCGAAATAAAACTCTGTAAAGCCCAGGCAATACCTATATCGATGTACCACTCTCTTCCCGTCGGTATTCCTAATATGGCGCAGAAACCAAGGATAAGGATCCCGAAGATATCCAGCGCCGCAACTCTATCCGCGGCAGTCGGGCCCAAAGCGATACGCAGGAAACAAAACCCTCCGCTAAAGAGCATGATCATAAAGACCCTGTGCAGGAGCTTTGACTGCCAACCTATCAGCGTAGGTAAAGGCCAAAATAAGATCAGCGCGAATACCGCCAATATAAAACCCAATCCTAAAAACCAGCGCAAGCGTTTCAAGCGAATATCCTCCGCAATACCTTCTCAAATCTTTCCACGATCAATACCGTGGCCCTGTCTATTTCAGGGGACTCCACATTCATCCAATGCACATATAGAAATCCGCCGTCTCTGTCAATATCGACGGTCATCGTCCCGGGGACCAGGGTCAAGGTATTAGCCAGAAAGGTCAGGCCCGTATCCGATTTCAGCGTTGTCTTCACTTTGACTATCCCCGGCCTTATGGGCAGGTCAGGGTGGATCACCCGGTACGCGCCCTCGAGATTAGCCTTAAAACACTCCCAGGCAAAGAGAGGAAAATAATAAAACAGCCATAAGTAACGCCACGGCCTTTTCAGCAATCCGGTTTTCTTTTCAAAAATACCCGCGGTCATCAAAGATACCAGCACAGAAACAGCAATACCTATTACTATATTCTGCGCTTCAAATGACCATCTTAATAAGATCCAAGTGATAAATGAGGCTATGAATAATAAAATGCGTATCTGCATTATTTCACCGCCTGAAAGATAGCGTCCTTATAATTTATCCCCGAAACCAACACATCCACTCCTCTGTTAAGAAAATCCCGGAAAGAAGGGATAAGCAGGAGCCCGCCGGCAAGACAAATAAATCCCAGTATAATGACCGGCCACTTAATAGCCCCGCAAGCCTCTTTGACCTCTGCCGTATTCTGCGCGGGTATCCCAAGAAACACCTTAGTGTGGAACCTTAAATAATAGATCAGAGTGACGATGCTTACGATCACCGCTACGGCGGAATAAGCAATCTGCCCGGCCTGGACCGCGGCGATAATGATCAGAAGCTTGCTCCAGAATCCGGCAAACGGAGGTATACCCGATATGCTCATCGAACCCATAAGGCTCGTGTATCCGGTAACCGGAAGTTTGGCGTTTAAGCCGCCCATTTTATTTATGTCGCGCGTGCCTATAGCCCGCTCGATAGTCCCGGCATTTAAGAAAAGGGCTGATTTAGACGCGGCGTGATTAAGGATATGGAATAAAGCGCCTAAAATCGCCAGCGGAGTACCTACCCCCAAGGCAAAAACAATATAGCCTATCTGACTGATACTTGAATACGCAAGCATCCTTTTGATATCCGACTGCTTAAGGGCTAAAAATGCGCCGACCACCATAGAGAGCGCGCCTAAAAACATGAGAGCCATTAATACTTTATTTGAAATACCCAGGCAATTAAAGAAAACGCGGGATAAGGCGTAAATGCCGAGAGTCTTGATGACTAACCCCGATAAAACCGCGGATACCGGCGAAGGCGCGGATGAATGCGCGTCAGGGAGCCAGGCGTGAAACGGGACTAACGCCGCTTTTAATCCGAATCCGGCGAGGAATAAGACGGATACGAAACTGATCAGGAAACCCGCCGGCCTGGTAGAAAGCGCCTGCGCCATTTCCGCCATATTCAGCGTCGAGGTATAACTATAAAGCATGGCAATACCCAAAAGGATAAAGATGGAAGCCATCGCGCCCATTACCATATATTTAAAAGACGCCTCCAGGTCTTCGGCGGAAACACCGAAGGCGACCAGCGCGTAGCCTGATAATGAGGCGATTTCCAGGAAGACATACAGATTAAAAAGGTCCGAACTTAACAACACCCCGTTCATCCCGCAGAGCATGATCAGAAAGAGCGAATAAAATTTCCAATCATCCGTATAATGACGCATGTATTTAGAGGAATAGACTAGGACAAGCAAAGAGATGAGATTGACCGCAACCAAGAGCAACCCCGAAAGCCCGTCGACAACCAGAGACATCCCCAAGGGAGGAAGCCACCCTCCTATTTTGTAGATCAAGACCTGCGCAAAGTTAAGCTGGCGCGCGCAATAAAGCGAAAGGCCGAGCAGGATCAAGCCGGCAACAATAGGTATTATACTGGCCTTATCCTTCGCTCTTACGTTGATGAGCGCGGTAAGCATCGCCGCGGCCAATGGGACAATTATAAAATAGATCAACAGGCTCATCCCCTAAGCCTCCGTATCTTAGTGATATCGAAGGTCCCGTATTTTTCGTATATCCTGATAGCCAGGGTGACCGCGATAAAGATCAAGCTCAACCCGATGACGATAGTCGTAAGCGCCATCGCCTGGGTGAGCGGGTCGACCATATTTTCGATGGTCTGGTCGCGCGCCAGTATGGGCGCCCGGCCTTGCAGCCTGTACCCGATCAGGATTATGAACAGATTGACGGAATACTCTATAATGCCGATACCGATGATTATTTTTATGATATTGCGCTTCCTGACCACGCTATATAGCCCGACGGAAAACAATATCAGGCACATAAAATACAGGCTCATTGTTTCTTCTCCTTTGAGGCAAGGCCGATAAGGACCAGGAACATCGCAAAAAGGCCGCTGGAAACCAGCAGGGCGATCGCGGCATCGCTGAAAGGCATAAGGCCTTTACTAAAAATACCCAGGAATCCCAGCGTGGATAGCAATAAGAATGCGAGCGCCCCGCTTGAGATAAGGATAAGTCCGCGCGCCTCGTTCATCTTTTGAAATACCGCTTTTCTTCCGAAGGCCAGGATCAAATGGATAAAAGACAAGGCGATGATCACCCCGCCGGCAAACCCTCCTCCGGGGCTTGAATGCCCTTGCAACATAATATAAATGCCGTAAATAAAGATAAGCCCGACGGTAAGCCTGGTGATCGTCTTAACGATCAAGCTCATCCCTGCCTGATTATTCATCGATTTTACCCGTCTTCCTTGAAATAGCCAATACTCCGATCACGGCGGCAAAGATAACAGCCGCTTCGCCCAGGGCGTCATAACTCCTGAAATTAAGCGTAATCGCCGCCACGAGATTTTCCGCTCCGGTCAAAGCTCGCCCCAAGGCTAGATAATCCTTGGATACGATCATGAGCGGTGAACCAAAAACCGGGAGCTCCCTAAGAGCGAGAAAAGCCAAAAACAGGAATACCCCGACAAAAATGAAAGTAGCGAAAGTATTAAAAAGCCAGCGCCCGTCTTTGACCAGGGGGATATCTTTGTTGATGGTAGCGTGGATCAAAATGATCACGCAAAGTATCTCGACGACCAGTTGCGTGATCGCTAAATTCGGCGCCTTTAGTACCAAAAAGGCCAACGAAAGCCCCAGGCCGGCAGCGCTCAAACCGATAAGGCTCGAGAGCAGGTCCTTAGCCTCGACGGCCACGATAGCCGCAAAGATCATGAAAAATATTATTAAATGAAGTTCCATATCAATAACCCCAACATT
>JAPLLN010000071.1 GCA_026387475.1 Candidatus Omnitrophota bacterium
AGACAAAGAAGAAGAGATCCGGAAACAACTCAACTTAGGATAATATCATGCATACAATGCTTCTGCCTTGGCCGGTGACGATAATAGTGCTGGTGGTCATGCTGATCGCTTCTTTCTTTTTCTCGTTATCCGAGACCGCGATCATATCTTTAAGCCGCATCCGCCTGCGCCACATGCTCGCCCGCGGGATGAAGCGCGCCAATAACCTGCAGCGCATAATCGCAAGGCTCGATAAATTCATCACCGCCATCCTCGTCGGGAATAACTTCGTAAATATCGCTATCTCTTCCATTGTGACCGGGATAGGAATTTCTTATTTAGGGTACGAATGGGGGATCATTTGAGCTACGTTGATCAGCGCATTATTTATCGTGGTGATCTGCGAAATAACCCCCAAGGTCATCGCCATAAAACATACCGAAAGGGTGGCCCTGGCTGTTGCCCCGCTCATAGAGGCGTTCATCAAGATATTTAAACCCTTCATCTTTTTATTCAGCACGGGAAGCAATGTCATCATCAAAATACTAAGGATCAAGCCGACTAAAAAGTCGCCGCTTATAACCGAAGAAGAGCTGCGCCTGATGATCGAGATGGGCAAAGAGGAAGGTTTTTTAAGTGATGAGAAGGGCCGGATGTTACACCGTATATTCGAGTTCGGCAATATCACCGTTGCCGACGTGATGGTCCCGGCGGATAAGATGATCGCCGTAAATATCAACAGCACTCCGGAAGACCTTTTGAATGTCTTTGTCGAAGAAGGGCACGCCCGGCTTCCCGTATATAAGGATACACGCGATAATATCGTGGGGATTATCTACGCCCGCGACCTTCTCTATATATTAAGGGATAAAGGGCTCTTTATGCTGCAGGATATCGTGCATGAGGCATACTTTGTCCAGCCCAAGATGCCGGTGAACGAACTCTTGAGGCGCTTTCAGACAGACCATATGCAGATAGCCGTGGTGCTCGATGAGCATAAAAAGGCCTTAGGCCTGGTGACGCTGGAAGATCTAATAGAAGAAATAGTCGGCGAAATAGAAGACAAGCACGGCCGCAAGCGCAAGCATTAGAAATTGATTTGACACAAAAATTAAGGTGTGGTAGTATACTTCAAGTTTCAACGGAATAATTCCGTTAACCAACAAGGAGGAAAGAAATGGCAGAAAAAGGATATTGTGTAAAGTGCAAAGCAAAAAAAGAGATGAAAGACGAGAAAAAAGTCACTATGAAGAACGGCCGGGCGGCAATGAAGGGTAAATGTTCTACCTGCAACACCGGTATGTATAAGATCTTAGGTAACGCTAAGTAGAAAGTCTAAATAGAAACCAAAAAATTAGCTTTACGTATTGCTTCTATCGCTAAATCCAAGAAGGCCGAGAAGGTCATTTGCCTTGATATGCGCAAGATCGGCGGCTTCTGCGATTATTTTGTTATTGCGAGCGCTAATTCGCTCCGGCAGACGGGCGCCGTAGCCCAGGCGATAGAAGACGAACTTGACGCAGACGGAATAAAAGCTCTCTCAAAGGTGCCGCGCAGCGACGAGTCAGGGTGGATCGTCTTAGATTTCGTATCGGTCGTCGCGCATATCTTCAATAAACCGATGAGAGAGTTTTATTCTTTGGAGCGCCTCTGGTCCGACGCCAAAAAGGTCCGGATCACCAAAAGCGCTTAAGTTTTCCCGCCGTTACTTGTGGCCCGCAAAATTCAACTTCAAAGATGAAAAAAAACATTCAAGAACTACTCTTAGACCTGATCGCAAGCGCGCTAAACGAGTGCGGCTTCAAGGAAGCAGAGATCTACCTTGATTTTCCCACGGATAAGCGCTTCGGAGACTTCTCTACCAACATCGCCTTAAAATTAGCCAAACTGCATAAAAGAAATCCCCGCGAAGTCGCAACCTGCATAATCGACTCCATCAACAAAAATGCCACCGCTAAAGAATTTATTAGAGAAATTAAGGCGGAGGGCGCCGGCTTTATCAATTTTTATCTAAGCGACGATTTTTATTATGAAGAGCTCAAAGATATCTTAAGCCGCGGCGCGGAAGCATTAAAAGTAAATTTGGGCAAAGGAAAAAAGATATTGCTTGAATTTGTCAGCGCAAATCCGACCGGCTCGCTATCTGTGGCGCACGCCCGGCAGGCGGCAGTGGGGGACGTTTTAACAAGTATCATGGATTTCGCCGGATTTAAACCCAAGAAAGAATTTTATCTGAATGATAAGGGGAATCAGATAAATATCCTGGGGAATTCCGTGGATTTGAGGATGCGGGAGCTGGCAGGAGAGAAGATCGAATTCCCGGAGACTTATTATCAGGGCGAATATATCTACGACATCGCAAAGATCGCGAAAGAGAAGGAGATCGCGCAGAAAGATTTAGGTGATTTTGCGGGAAATTATATCCTCGATATTATAAAGCAGGAATTGGAAGATTTCGGGGTCAAATTCGATTACTGGTATTCCCAAAAGGCGCTTGAAGACAGTGATAAGATAAAGAATGTTTTCGAGAAATTAAAGGATAAGGGGTATCTTTACGAGAGTGAAGGCGCTCTCTGGTTTAAATCTACCGATTTCGGTGACGACAAAGACCGCGTAGTCATAAAAAGCGACAAATCCATGACCTATCTGGCTCCGGATATCGCTTATCATGAAGATAAGTTCCGGCGCGGGTTCGAATTGCTCATCAATATGTGGGGTCCGGACCATCACGGCTATATTAATCGGCTTAAGGCAAGCATTCAAGCGCTCGGCCATGACGCAGGAGCGCTTTCGATTATTATTGTTCAGCTGGCCACGATTTACCGCGACGGCAAGCCCGTGCAGATGTCCACGCGCAAGGGCCAGTACATAACTTTACGCGAAGTCCTGGATGAAGTCGGCAAAGACGCGGCGCGCTTCTTTTTCTTGATGCGCAAAACTTCCAGCCACCTGGATTTTGACCTGGATACGGCGAAAAAGCAGAGCGCTGATAATCCGGTCTATTACGTGCAGTACGCGCACGCCAGGATCTCCAGCATTTTGCGCTCAAGTACAGTCAGAACCGATAAACACGCTGATTTTACCCTATTAAAAGAAAAAGAAGAGCTGGCATTAGCTAAAAAGATCGCCCAGTTTACCGAAACCATCAATGTCTGCATCTCTACGCTTGACCCTTATATGCTTACTGTTTATTTGCAGGAGCTGGGCCAGGTTTTTCATAAGTTTTACGATTTACACCGCGTATTAGGCGCGGACGACGCCTTGACTAAAGCAAGGCTGGCCTTAATTGACGCGACAAAGATCGTTTTAGCCGCAGGTTTGGATCTTTTAGGAGTCTCAAAGCCCGAGAAGATGTAAATGCGTTCGCATAAAGTCTTAAATATCACCCAGCCTCATGTACACATCCAGAACACTCTCCAGAAAGAATTAGGAATATCCAAAGTCCTCGCCCAGATATTAGCTAACCGCGGCATCCGCACCATAAAAGAAGCTGAAATTTTCCTTAAGCCTAAGCTTGAGCACCTACTTGATCCTTACACATTTACCGATATGCAAAAAGCAGTCGGCCTGGTCAAGAAGGCCCAGGTTGCCAAAGAGCGGGTAATGGTCTTCGGGGATTATGACGTGGACGGGATAACCGCCTTAGCCATATTAAAAGAAACTTTAAATAAAATGGGGCTTGAGGTTTCGCACCATCTTCCGCATCGCGTAAAAGAAGGTTACGGCCTGAACAAAGAGATCATCGAAACGATCAAAAAAAAGAACGTAAAGTTATTGATCACCGCTGACTGCGGCATCAGTAACCATAAGGAAATAGAAGAGCTGCGCCGGCAAAACGTGGAAGTCATTATCACTGACCATCATGAACCTTCCAGCCCGCATCTTCCCGCAGCTTCCGCTACTATTAACCCTAAAACTAAAGATTCGGGATACAAATTCCGCGAGCTTGCCGGGGTAGGTGTAGCTTTTAAATTAGCCCAGGCATTGAGCAATTCCTCGTTAGAAGAAGAATTGGATATCGTCTCATTAGGGACCATTGCTGACAGTGTTCCTCTTACCGGAGAGAACCGCATCATTGCTAAGGAAGGCCTGCAGCGTTTATCGCAAACTAAACGCCACGGCTTGC
>JAPLLN010000007.1 GCA_026387475.1 Candidatus Omnitrophota bacterium
ACTAAAGGTAAGTTTGATATCGTAAAGTGCGGTAAGTGCGGTCTGGCGTTTGTTTCTGTCTTGCCATCGGTTGCTGAAATCGCAGACTATTATAATCAGCATGGGAAGCCGACTGAAGAACGTATTAAGACTTACTTAGGGCTTAAAAGTTCGCGCGAGAGAAGGAATGCGAGAAAACTGAGACTGCTGGAGAATATCCAGGGGCATAAGGGGAGATTATTAGACATAGGCTGCGGATTAGGATTATTTGTGAAAAGCGCCTCCGACAGAGGCTGGGAAGCAGAGGGGGTGGATTTAGACAAGGATATGATCGATTACGGACGCGAAACGCTCCATGTAAATTTGCATAATGCGGATCTGCCTGACGTAAAATTCCCGGATAATCATTTCGATGCCATAACGATGTTTAATCTGCTGGACCATATCAGAGAGCCCAAGGATTTTCTCAAGGAAGTGGAAAGGATACTTAAACCCGGCGGGATAATTTACCTTAATGTGCATGACGCCGAAGGATGGAAGGCCAAAAAGAACGGCGCGAACTGGGGCGCATATTGCCCTCCTGGGCACTTGTATTATTACAGCCATAATGCCTTGAAAGTCCTTTTGAATGAAGTAGGCCTGAAATTCTTTATGGTCCCGGGTATTAATATGAAAGAGGGTATCAAGATGCTTGCCGTAAAAAAAGATGATCCCAGGAACTCCGGGGCTGCGCGGAAAATATTCGAAAAATGTGTCTATGCCTGCGTTCAGGCCTTAAAACTTTAATATAATGAATACTTTAAAAATACCGGCACCCCTGTTATAATAAATACTTCATTTATTACTTAGAACGTATCTAGTAAATAAAAGGAGCTTAGATGATTTATGCGGTAATCTTAGCGGGCGGAGTAGGAAGCAGGTTCTGGCCGTTTAGCCGGGAGCTTGAGCCGAAACAATTAATGAAGATCGTCGGCGAAAAAAGCCTGCTTCAGTCGACCGTTGAGAGGGTCAGAGGAATAATCACGCCCAGCAATATCTACGTCGTGACCAATAGCATACATTTTTATGAAGTCAAAGCGCAGTTGAATGGCTTTGGCATCCCTGACGATAATATCATCCTTGAGCCGCAGGGGAAGAATACCGCTCCGGCTATCGGTTTGGCTGCTAAGTTCATTGCTTATGGCGATCCAGAAGCTGTTTTGGTAGTACTTCCCGCTGACCATTATATCAAAGGTCTGCCGGGGTTCCGCCGGACACTAAAGAATGCCATACATGCGGCAAACAGCGGCTTGCTCGTCACTATAGGGATTAAACCTACAAGCCCGGCGACAGGATACGGGTATATAAAAATAAAATCAAAAATCAAGAATCAAAGATCAAAAATTTTGGCTGTAGAGAGTTTTATTGAAAAACCTAACCTTGTTAATGCCAAGAAATATTGTAAAAGCGATAAATACTTCTGGAATAGCGGGATGTTTGTCTGGAAGGCAAGCGTGTTCTTGCAAGAGGTCAAACATTACCTGCCGGGCCTGCACAGATCTTTGGTGTCTATACATATTATGAAAGATGTAGAAAGAGTCTGGCCTACGGTTAAATCTATATCTGTGGATTACGGGATTATGGAGCGAACTAAAAAAATAGCGCTGGTGCCGGCAAAATTTTACTGGTCGGATTTGGGGAGTTGGGATTCGCTGGAAGAGTTTTTCCATAAAGACAAATCAGGGAATATCTTAAGTCCGGATACCCTGGCATTAGGTTGTAAAGGCGTAGGCGTATTCAGCCGGAGCAACCGCCTGATCTGCGCCGTAGGAGCCAAGGATTTGATCGTGGCGGATACGCCGGATGCGCTTTTAGTCTGCAGCCGCGATAAAACCCAGGAAGTCAAGAAGTTGGTGGGCTTGCTCAAGTTGGCAAACCGCAAAGAACACCTGGTGCATCTTACGGAGCGCAGGCCATGGGGCAAGTTTACCGTTCTGCAGAGCGGTCCGCGCTTTAAAATAAAACTTATTGAGATCGACCAGGGGAAACGACTAAGCCTGCAGAGGCATAAGCAGAGAGCGGAGCACTGGGTCGTGGTTTCGGGGACAGCCACAGTCACTATCGGGAATAAAACAATGCTTGTACGCAGTAACGAAAGTATCTACATACCTAATGCGACATTGCACCGCTTAGCTAATCTTACTGCGGCACCTCTTCAGATCGTGGAAGTGCAGACCGGAGAATATCTTGGCGAGGATGACATAGAAAGATTCAGCGATGATTTTAATAAAGGCTCGCGTTTAGATGTATAAAAGGATACTGGTCATCAATCCCTTCGGTATAGGGGATGTGCTTTTTACCACACCTTTGGTGCGCGCCCTCGAAGAAAATTATCCCCACTGTTTTATCGGATACTGGTGTAATGAGCGGGTAAAAACCATTTTAGAGAACAATAAGAATATTGACAGGATCTTCGCGTTATCGCGCGGGGATCTTAAAAAAATATTCGCCCGGTCATGGTTCGAGGGTATTGCTGCGGCAATAAAGCTGTTTTCGCAGATCAAAGGATGTAAGTTCGATACGGCTTTTGATTTTTCGCTCGACCACCGTTACGGGTTGGTAGCGAGGCTCGCAGGCATTAAGACAAGCATCGGATATAATTATAAAGGCCGGGGAAGATTTTTGACCCAGAGGATCGGTTTAGAGGGTTATCAGAATAAGCACGTAGTCGAGTATTATTCTGACCTTCTAAGGTTTGCGGGTATCTCCGGCAAGTCCAAGAATTTAGAGTTAACTGTTTCTGATGAAAACCTGAAGAAGGCAGAAGATCTGCTGCGTTCCCGGGGGATAAGAAAGGGCGATTTAGCCATCGGCATCGCTCCCGGGGCAGGGGCAAGCTGGGGCAGGGACGCTGGATATAAACACTGGCCGGCTTTGAAATTTGCCCAAGTCGCCGACTCCCTGGCTAAAGATTTAGTCGCTAAGGTCGTTATTTTAGGAGATACAGGTGAAGAGGCGATAGCGGATGTTGTCATTAATGCCGCGGCTAACCAGCCCATTGATTTGACCGGCAAGACCACTCTGGATGTATTACCCGGAGTCATCAAAAACCTGAAAGTGCTTATTTGTAATGACGGAGGCCCGCTGCATATGGCAGTAGCTTTGGGAGTCAAAACAGTCTCAATATTCGGGCCGGTAGATGAATTGGTTTACGGCCCTTATCCTCCTTCACCGGAACACAAGGTTTTAAAATGGGATATGAAATGCCGGCCATGCTATAAGAATTTCCGCATGAGCGCATGCGATAAAGACAGGGAGTGCCTAAGGTCAATAAGTGTAGAGCAGGTTTTAGCCGGAGTTAAGGAGGTTTTAAACAAGTGATCCCGTTACTGGATTTAAAAAAACAGATTGCACCTTTACGAAAAGAGATCGACGCTGCCATTAAAAAGGTGATAGACAGCGGACATTTTGTCATGGGTAAAGAAATAGAAGATTTTGAAGCGCAGGCTGCGCGTTATTGTAAGGTAAAATACGCTTTAGGGGTTTCTAACGGAACGGATGCTATCAGGCTCGGGTTGGTATCTTTAGGTGTCGGCCCCGGAGACGGCGTGATTTGTCCCGCATTTACTTATTATGCCACTGCCGGAGCCGTAGCAAGCATCGGAGCAAGGCCGGTATTCGCGGATATCGACCAGCTTACTTACAATATTTTACCCGAAAGCGTGCTTAAAGCGCTTAAGGCTAATAAGAATGTAAAGGCTATTATTCCGGTGCATCTTTACGGACAGTGCGCGAATATGGATAGGATCTTAAAGATCGCTTCCCGGTTTGGCTTAAAAGTAATCGAGGA
>JAPLLN010000064.1 GCA_026387475.1 Candidatus Omnitrophota bacterium
CACGACCTTGGCCCCGAAACTTCGTGCCGCTTTAGCGACTATTTCCTCGTCGCAGGCAATGATCAGGTCATCCAGTATCTTAGCCTCTTTAGCCTTCTCCCAGACGTGCTGGATCATCGGCTTTCCGCCTAAGTCAGCTAAAACCTTTCCTTCAAACCTGGTCGATGAATACCGGGCGGGAATTACTCCGATGACATCCATTTATTTTAACCTCTGCGAAAGTTCTGTTCTATCCGTAGTCGCGGTCCCTACTTTTCCTACCACAATACCAGCGGCAAAATTGGCGATGTGCGCTGCTTCCAGTTTACTGGCGCCGGCGCAGAGCGCCAACGTAAAGGCGCTGATGACCGTATCCCCGGCTCCGGAGACATCAAAGACCGCCTGGGCCTGGGTCGGGATGTGCGTCATACGTCCGCTCTTCTCGAAAAGCTTCATCCCCTGCTCGCCCAACGTAACCAGTATAGACTCCAGTTTAAGATATTCCAGGATCTGGCTGGCAGCGGAATCGATATCTTTGTCGGTAAATAATCTATCGGTATTTATTTTAAAACGATTTTCATTATCTTTAAGTTTTAAGTTCCTTATCGCGTTCTCCAGCTCCTTGCGGTTAGGGGTAATCGAGGTGACCCCGCGGTAATACTGGAAATGCTCTTCTTTAGGGTCGACCGTGACGATCTTCCCGAACCTTCTGCCCAAAGCAATAAGCTCAGCCAATAAATGCATGTTAACGACACCCTTGCCGTAATCCTCGATGATTACCGCGTCGAAATTCTTTATATGGCTTTTGATAAATTTCAATATTTTTTCGTTAAGGCCTTTAGCCAGCGGCTCGGTATCCTCCCAGTCCACCCTGACTACCTGCTGGTGCCCGGCGAGGACGCGCGTTTTAAGGATAGTGTGCCTCTTGGGATCGCTGAATATTCCACCGGTATTGATATTCCTCTTTTTTAATTCGGATAATAATATCTTCGCGTGCTCGTCCTGGCCGGTGATCCCGACTAATGTCACCTCCCCGTCGAGAGCGGAGATGTTATTCGCCACATTTGCTGCGCCCCCCGGCACATAGGTGCGCGACTTGCCCCAGACTACAGGAACCGGCGCTTCGGGAGAGACCCTGTCAACTGTCCCCCAGATATACTGGTCTAAGATGACATCGCCTACTACTAAAATACGGGCCTTATTAAAACTCGCGATTACGCTTTTGAGGTTTTTCATAACTTTTCGATGATCGCCTGGGCTAACAACGGTAGCATTATTTCATGATGCCCGACGATATAATAACCTTTGCCTCCGGAGAGGACCGGCCGCATGCAGACGTTTTGAGAGGGCCGGTAATGGTAGATCATATCAAAATTGGCGGTTGTAAAATCTTTGACTTTGCTGCCTAAGTTGCGCGAGAGATTCAAGGCCTTTAAGAAGACTTCGGGTAAAATCACGGCCGAGCCGAAATTCAAGACTACCCCGCCCTGATTCAAGCCACCGATATTCTCGGTCAGGAGATAAAAATCCCTAAGCGACCCTTCACCGGTAAGCCCGGCGTCAAAAGAAGGATGCTGATGTATGATATCCGTTCCAATCCCCACAAAAACGCAGACCGGGACTTTGTATTTGTAAGCATTATAAAGCAGGCTCAAATTCTTATGCTTAAGCTTGGACTCGCTTATCTTTTTACCGACGGAGACGCCTAAACCTAATCCCTCGCGAACACCTTCCTTTACCGCAGCATTGATAAACTCCGCGGTCTCGCGCCCCATCCCGAACTTGCCGCTTTTAAGATTCTGGGCGACATCTTCCGAGGTCTTCCCTTGAAAAGCCAGCTCAAAATCATGGATTACGCCCGCGCCGTTCAGGCAGATGCAGGTGATGACTTTTTTCTTAAGGAGTTCGATCAAAACCGGATTCAGGCCGCATTTTATGACATGCGCGCCAGCCATAAAGATGACGGACTTGCGCGCTTTCTTAGCCTTGACCGCAGCGCAAACGACAGCCCGTATCTCTCTCGCTTTTAAGATATTAGGCAGAGAGTTCAAGAAGCTGCTAAAGCTCTTCCCTTTGGCAGGCGCCTGGGCAAAATCCTCCTGCCTGACCCGGCTCATGCGCGATTTGATAGAATATGTCTTAACCTTCTGTATGTTAATCATATGAACTTAGTGATTATATCATAATTATAAGTCAAATCAACTGTAATTCTACCCCTCTTTTAGCAGGGAATCCGCGGCGTTTACCACGTCTTCCACCGAAATTGCCTTAAAGCAGGCAAATCCTTTTACGCAGTTATGGGCAAGACAGGCAACGCAACCCGTATCTTTATGGATAACGCGGCATTTTTTACCCAGAGGCCCCCAGCGCTTAGGGCTTAGGCCTGCCTGTGATCTGCCAAAAAGACAGACTACCGGTACACCCACTGTCGAGGCAATGTGCATCGGCCCGGTGTCGCTGGAAACATACAATTGACACCTCTTCAGGACACTAGCTAACTGGCTAAGCGAGATCTTTCCCGATAGATTGACAGCCGGTTGTTTCATTTTCTCCGTTACTCTCCGGGCGATATTAATATGCTCCGGGTCAGAGCCGGCAATGATCAAAACCTTAAATCCGTATTTTCCGGCTAATTTATCGGCGAGCTGGGCAAACCTCTCCTGCGGCCAGATGCGCGAAATACAGCTGGCAGCCGGATGGATGGCTAATAATTTATCGTTTTTAGTAATACCCTCACTATGCAAAAATTTATCCGCCCACTCTTCCGATTCTTTTTTTATCGGCATAAACAGATCTTTGTCTTTCGGCTCAATACCCAGATATCTTACCAGGTCAAGGGCATACTCCATCTCGTGTTTCTCGCCGAGCTGCTTAGTATGGTGTAATCTATCGGTGAGCAAGAATCCCATCTTGCGGTCATAACCGATTCTGCGCGGGATGCCGGCGAAATAAGTAACCATGTGCGCCCGGTTTGTCGGATGCAAAATGAGCGCTAAATCAAAATGTTTTTTGGCCAGCGACCCGGCAAAACGCATTGATGCGGGCAGGCTCTTGTGCCGCGAATCTTTATCATAGATTATCACTTCATCCAGATAGGGATTCCCTTCGATAATATCCCTGGCTGCGGGTGCAACCATCATGGCAATATAACTTTGCGGATAAGCTGACCTGATCGCCTTGATCACCGGAGTAGATAATAGTGCGTCGCCGATGCGGTCAGTGCGCACGATGAGGATGCGTTCAGGCTCACTAAGGTTTCCGGCCAACGGTTTCCGGTCAGCGCCTGACAATAAACCTTTAGCGGCATGATACACATCATCCACCCTGATCAACTCCAGGCATTTAAGCGAACCGGACTTACAAGCGGCCTTTTCACAGGGCCGGCAGTAAATAGACTTGCGCACCACACTGGATGCGATTGACCATGGCCCGTATTTATTTTCGTCAGTCGGCCCGAATACTGCCAAGACCGGCACATTCAAATAACTGGCTAAATGCATTATCGCGCTGTCATTAGTAATAAGGAGGCGCGACTTTTTTAAGAGAGCCGCTAATTGCATAAGTGTGGTCTTGCCGGTCAGGTCTAAAATATCAAGGCCGGAGGCCTCTTTGATATAACGGCTCGCCTCGACGTCAGCCTTATCTCCGATCAGGGCTAATTTGGAACCGAAGTCTTTGCCCAATAAAGAGGTTAATTGAGCAAATCTCTCCTTAGGCCAGCGCTTGATCGAGCTGCGAGCCCCGGGGGCGATGACGATGAACGCGTCTTTTTGCGAAATATTATTATCTTTAATGATCTTGTCTACATACCCTTCGTCTGAAGGACTGATGTTTAGTGCCTGGGGACGGATCTTGTTTGGGTGTTGGGTATTAGGTGTCGGAAGTTTCGCAAGATGTTTATCTCTCATATGCGCAATACTCTTGTTACGGGAGAAAAACGGCGAAGTGCGGTAACGCGCAGGCAACGCCGCGCCAAAAAAGGTGTTACGCAGGTCCACCACCAGGTCGAACTTCTCTTTTCTTAACGCATTGAAGAGTTTTATGTTGGCTTTCATCCCGGCGTGTTTATCAAAAATAATGACCTTCTTTATCCGTGGATTGTTTTCAAAGAGCTCCTTGGGCCTCTCTGCGCACATGACATAGATATCCGCCGCCGGATATTCGCGCATCAAAGAATCCAGCGCCGGAAGGGTCAGGATAGCGTCCCCGATATTGCTTAAGGTTATAAATAAAATTTTATTTATTTTTTTCATTCTTGATTACAGTCATGACTTCTTTGATCACGTCTTCCGGAGTTATCGCCTTCATACACTTATTATCCTTGCAATGGACCTCATAACAGGGAATTTTGCAGCCGACGTCTTTACGGATGATTATAGTATTTTTCAAAGGATACGGCCCGGTAAGCTGCGGGTCAGTCGGCCCGAAGAGCGCTATGATGTTTTTAGCGCCCGCGGCATTTGCGATATGCAGCGGCCCGGTATCCGCGGTAATAAAAATATCCGACCTTTTAGCCAGAGCCGCAAGCTGCTTAAGATTCAACGCGCCGCAGGCGAGTACGGGGACCCCTTTCATTAAAGACTTGATCGACTGGGCGAGGCTGATATCATTGTGCGCGCCCGGTATGACCACTTTAGCCTTAAATTCAGCGATCAATCTGTCCGCAAGCTGCGCCCAGTATTCTTTGGGCCAGCGTTTCGGCGGCCAGTTCCCTCCGGGATTGATCACCGCTAAAAGATCGTTTGCGCCTACGGAATTCTTTTTTAAGAAATTATCGACAAATTGTTCGTCCTCAAGGCCTACAAAGAATTCCGTATACCTGTCCTCCACCTTAAGCCCCGCGTTTTCAATGATGTTCAGGTAGAAGTCTATGCGGTGCATGGCGTCCATCTTAGGAGGCTTAAACTTCTTGGTCAAAAGAAAACCCCTCTTCTTGGTGTCATAGCCTATCCTCTCGGGGATGCCCGCGAGCCGGCAGATCAACGCCCGGCTGAATGAGCGGTGCAGGAGAAAGACCTTATCGAAATTCTTAACCTTGAGAAGCCGGATGAAATCCATCTGCTTGAAAATGCCGGCGTGGCGGTCTTTTTCGTCAAAGATGATGACCTCGTCAAGATGCGGGTTGCCTTTTAAAACCGGATAACACCGGCTGGGGACGATGCAGGCGATGAAGCTATCCGGATAATTCCTGCGGATATTTCTGATGGTGGCGGTAGAAAAAAGCACGTCACCGACCCAGTTGACATTAAAGATCAGTATCCTTTCACCGTTTTTCATTCTTGGCCTCTTTCCGCGCCTTTTTGTATTCCTTGGCGATGGTATAAAAACCCGAAGACTCCACGGCAAAGATAAACATATTAGAGGAATTCTCCGATATCCTTATGCGTTTAAGTAAAAAGGCGTCATTGCTCGGATATTTCCTGCCGGGGTTAGTCGCCACCGCACCTAAGTATCCGGCATCGATCACCAGCTGCCGGATTTTGGCGTTAAAAAATCCTTCGGGATAACTGAACAGGCCGATTTTATTGCCTAGCCTCTCTTCCAGTATTTTTTTAGACTCAAAGATCTGCCTGCGCAACTCATCTTCGGATTTAATGAATACCAGAGGCTGCGGCCCCATAGTGTGGCTTCCGATATCCACCATCACGGAATCAAGCATGATTCTGATTTCTTCCCAGCTCAAGCGGTCACCTTGCGGCCGGGATATCTCATCGACGATCACAAACATCGTCGCCGGAATACGGTATTTCTTAAGAATAGGGAAAGCGCGCGTATAATTATCCTTATTCCCATCATCAAAG
>JAPLLN010000008.1 GCA_026387475.1 Candidatus Omnitrophota bacterium
CATCTCTCTCCTTTATGCAAATCTAGCCTTGACCGAATCAACGTGTTTAGTAAGGCCTTCGATCCCGGCGATCTTTTCCAAAGGTTCCCTTGCCTTTTCCAGCGCTTTCTTAGAATAGCTTATGATGTGGCTGCTTTTAACAAAATCAAAGACCGAGAGCCCGGAAAAGAACCTGGCTGTCCCGTTAGTAGGTAAAACATGGCTCGGCCCGGCAACATAGTCTCCGACCGCGGCCGGGCTGTAAGGCCCTAAGAATATTGCTCCCGCGTTACGGATAAGCTTAACCAGCCGCTGCGGATTATTCACCAAGATCTCCAAGTGCTCGGGCGCGATCTTATTCGCTACCTCCGCTGCCTGCTCTAAATCTTTAGTCAAGATTATCGAGCCCGGATAATCGCCAAGCGCGCTCTTAACCGTGTTAGCCAGAGATTTTGAATTCGTAATAAGAATTGCCAAGCCCTTAGCATGTTCCCCCTGAGCCTTCAGGTCCGCGATGATGAATTTCGGTTCGCTGGCCCGATTAGCGATAACGACCAGTTCGGTCGGCCCGGCTATCATATCAATATCCACCTGGCCGAAGACCTGCCTCTTGGCTTCGCTTACGTAAATATTTCCAGGGCCCACAATTTTGTCCACGCGCGCAATTGTCTTTGTGCCGTACGCGAGCGCGGCAATACCCTGCGCCCCGCCTACGCGGTAGATCTCGTCCACTTTTAAAAGATCCGCCATGACTAAAATGTGCGGGTTGATATTCCCAGACTTATCCGGGGGACTAATGAGTGCTATCTTTTTTACTCCCGCGATCTTCGCCGGGAGTACGGTCATATAAACCGTAGAAACTAACGGGGCAGTGCCTGCGGGTATATAAACACCGACCCTATCGAGCGGGATATAATTCTCCCCTAAAACTACGCCGTCCGCGTCTTTCATGCGCCAGGATTTCTTAAGCGCCTTGCGGTAAAAACGATTTACATTCTCTATGATGACTTTAAGAGTTGAAACGAAATTGGGGCTGATATTCTGATACGCGCCGCTTATCTCGCTCTGCGAGACCTTTAACTGGCGGCTCGCCAACTTTACCCCGTCGAATTTCCTGGTATATTTGATTAAGGCGTCATCTCCCAGACTGCGCACGTCATCGATGATCTTGCCGACCCTGATTTCTACGCGTTTTGAGCGGCATGCCCCGCGATTATAGATCTTTTCTAATTTTTTGCTGCCAAACCGGATTATCTTCATAATAAATTACGTATCCTTGTCTTGATCTCTTCCAAGGCTTGGGGTATATTTTGCGGTTTATTCCCTCCGGCCTGGGCAAAATCAGGCCTACCGCCGCCGCTCCCTCCGATCATACCGGAGACTTCGCGGATAAGTTTTACGGCATCTAATCTGCCCGCAAGCGCAGGACCCACACCGACAACCAGCAACGCCCGGCCCTGCGAGCTCGACGCAAGAGCAATCAAAGAATTATCGCACTTTTCCTTGATTAAATCTACGTTTTTTCTTAATAATTCCATATCCATATTCGGCAGGAGCTTGACGATCAGGCGCGCGTCTTTTACGGTTTCCGCTTCCCGGATAACGTTATCCAGGGAGCTCTTCAGCGCGTCAACCATCTGGTTGCTCAACTGCTTCTCTAATTCTTTTAAGCGGTTGCTCCGCTTCTCTATTTCAGGTATTAAATTCTGCTTCGGTACACCCAGCATTGCCGATAATTCCGCGACAACCCCTTCTTCCTCTTTAATGATCTTATACGCCACTGCTCCGGTCACCGCTTCTATTCTTCTTACACCGCTCGCCACCGAACTCTCTTGAGTTATTTTAAATATGCCGATCTGTCCGGTAGCGTTCAGATGAGTCCCTCCGCAGAGCTCCATAGACGTTCCGTGTATTGAGACCACCCGCACTTTGGCTTCATATTTATCGCCGAAAAACGCCAAGGCGCCTGATTTTTTCGCTTGAGCCAATGTGCTCTCTTTAACATCAAGAGTAATATTATTCAAGATCTCGTTGTTTACGAACTCCTCCACCCTGGCTAACTGCTCTTCGTCAATATCTTTAAAATGAGTGAAATCAAAACGCAGTTTATCTTCAGCTACTAACGAACCCTGCTGCTGCACGTGCGGGCCTAAAACCTTTCTTAGCCCCGCTTGCAGGATATGCGTGGCAGTGTGGTTGCGGGCAATAGCCATCCTGCGTTGCGCATCCACTACGGCATTAACTTCATCAGATGTCTTAAAACTCCCCTGCGTGACTTTTCCGATATGCAATACTACCTTACCCGCCCTTTTTGCCTCTGATACCTGAAAAACATTCTTCCCTTTTACGATTTCCCCGGTATCCGTCACCTGGCCGCCGCCTTCGGCGTAAAAAACAGTCTTATCCAAGACAATGATCGCTTCATCACCTTTGCTTATTTTGCTTGCCTTGGCCCCTGCCTTAATGATCCTTATGAGCTTTGCCTTAGTATTTAATTTAGTGTAGCCTAAGAATCTTGTTTCTTTTGATCCGTAATCTAGATCTCCGGAACCGAAGACATCGCCTTTCATATTGCTCTGCTGCTTCGAGCGGTTCTTCTGCAGGCTAAGCTCCTGGTTAAAAGCCTGCATGGATAAACTCACACCGTGTTTCTCCAGCCAGCTTTGCGTCAGTTCCAGCGGCATACCGTAAGTGTCATACAGCTGAAAAGTGATCTTACCTACTGTCTCGGGGTCCTGTCTTTCTAAGAATCCGTGGAACTTATCCTTAAAAAGCGCGTGGCTCGAATTAAGCGCGGTGATGAAATTATTTTCTTCGACCAAGATTATCTCGGCGATATTCTCCTGCCGCTTCTTCAATTCAGGATAATACGTAGACATCACAAGAGCCACTATCGGGACTAATTTATAAAAACTTGGCTCTGTTATTCCCAACGCCCGCAGATGCAAAACGCTCTTACGGATCAATTTCCTGACCACATAACCCCGGGCTTCATTAGAAGGAAGTATACCGTCATAGATCGAGAATACCACTGCCCGGATGTGGTCAGCCAAAGCATAAACCAAGGTTTTATTCTCCCGGCCCTTATCCGGTATTGCCGCGTTTATCTCTTTGATGATGGGCGAAAATAAGTCAGTCTCAAAATTATTAGCCACTCCCTGCATTACCGCAGCCAACCGCTCCAGTCCCATACCGGTATCGATATTTTTATTCGGCAGAGGCTCCAGTTTGCCACCGTCTTTACGGTTAAACTGGGTAAAGACCAGGTTCCAGACCTCCATAAATCTTCCGCAGGAACACGCGGGATTACAATCCTTACTCCCGCACCCTGAATCTTTCCCCCGGTCGAAGAAGATCTCGGAACACGGGCCGCAGGGTCCGTTCGGGCCTTTCTCTTTTGCTTCCGAAGGCCAGAAGTTTTCTTTATCGCCCAGCTTAATGATCTTTTCTACCGGTACCTTTATAGTATCGCGCCAGATCTTGTACGCTTCGTCGTCATCGCGGTACACCGAAACCCAGAGTCTGTTCTTATCAATCTGCAATTCAACGGTGAGAAATTCCCAGGCCCAGGCGATCGCCTCTTTCTTAAAATAATCCCCGAAGGAAAAATTGCCCAGCATTTCAAAGAAGGTGTGGTGCCCGGAGGTCTTCCCTACTTTATCCAGGTCATCGGTGCGTAAACAGCGCTGGCAGGTGGCAGCGCGCGAAAAACCCGAGTCATAACCCATGAACTCTTTTTTAAACTGGTTCATCCCCGCCGGAGTAAAAAGCACCGTAGGGTCATCCTTGGGCTGCAGCGTATCGCTCTCCACCAGCTTATGCTTCTTGGCTTTGAAGAAATTCAGGAATTTTTCTCTTAGTATGCTTGCTTCCATAATCGGTTGATCTTTTCTATGACTATTTCGGGAGTAAAACCGCGGCGGATCAGGTAGGAATACAGGCGCTGCCTCGCCTTTACCGGCTCCAGTCCTTTCAAATTATCTGCCTTCCTTGTTACGATCTCTTCTACGATATCAGGCTCTGAATAATCACAGCTTAAATCCCCGGCCTGCCTCTCTACGATCTCTTTATCCACGCCCTTTAACCTTAACTCCTGCTTGATCCTTCTTAAACCGTACGGCCTCTTAAGCCGGCTGGATATCCAGGCGCGGGAAAATTGCGCATCATCTAAAAAACGTTTTTCCTTTAAGAAATCGATTGTGTTCTTTATCGCTGTTTCGCTGAATTTCTTGTTCTTAAGCCTGTCCCTTAGTTCCTCTACGCTGCGCAGCCTGTACTTTAAAAGCAGAAAGGCATATTCCCGCGCGCTCTCTTGCTCATCCTTATTTTTCACCTTAAGCGACGTTGATCTTCTTTCTTACTTCTTTTTCGATATCTTCCTGCAGTTTAGGCCTTTCGCGCAATAACTTGATCGCCGCATCCCTGCCCTGCCCGAGTTTTTCATTTCCAAACGAAATCCAGGTTCCGGACTTAGTCAGTATTTCCAAATTTAGAGCCGCATCAATAGTGGCGCCGAATTTAGAAATTCCTTCGTTGTGCAAGATATCAAATTCACCCTCTTTAAACGGAGGAGCAACTTTATTTTTTACCACGCGCACGCGCACATGGCCGCCGATCACGGCGTCTCCTTCTTTTAAAGTCGCGATCCTGCGCACATCCAGCCTGACGGAGGAATAGAATTTAAGCGCCCTCCCGCCGGGAGTAGTCTCCGGGGAGCCGAACATTACACCTATCTTCTCGCGCAGCTGGTTAATGAAAATGACCGTAGTACGCGATTTGCTGATGGCAGCTGTCAATTTACGCAGCGCCTGCGACATGAGACGCGCCTGCAAACCCATATGCGAATCACCCATCTCGCCTTCGATCTCCGCGCGCGGAGTAAGCGCGGCGACGGAATCGATGACTACCAGATCCACGGCATTGGAACGCACCAGGGTCTCGGCGATCTCTAATGCCTGTTCTCCGGTATCCGGCTGGGAGATCAACATATCTTCAAGGTTAACGCCGATGACCTTAGCATAAGTCGAGTCAAAAGCGTGCTCCGCATCGATAAACGCGGCTACTCCGCCTTTTTTCTGTATTTCTCTGATCGCGGTCAAGGTCAAGGTGGTCTTACCGGATGCTTCCGGACCGAATATCTCTATAACTCTTCCGCGCGGCAGGCCGCCAACCCCTAAAGCCACGTCTAAAGTCAGGGCTCCGGTAGGGATAGTCTCAACATGCATGCGCACTTCCCCGCCCAGTTTCATGATCGAACCTTTGCCAAACTGTTTTTCTATCTGCAAAAGCGCCAACTCCAGCGCCTTCTGCCTGTCAGATGAATGAGCCGACTCTTCCTTAACTGCTGCCTTCTTTTCTACAGCCATAACTGCCTCCGTTTTTTAGGTTTAAGGTTAATTATTATATCCCGCCAACTCTCCTCTGTCAAACTAATTTCCTCACCTCCTTTCACTACAATAGACGAAGAAGGTGTTAAAATCTAACGCAAAATTTTAAGCGAAAACTTGCAATGGAAAAGATTTGTGCTATAATTAATTCCATTATGGAAGAACTGAACAGGATAAAACAGGAACTGGAGCGCACCAAGACCGAGCTAGGGATACTCTACGAGGTCTCCAACGCCATGCGCACTACCCTCCGGCTGGATGAGATCCTTTATATCATCCTTACGGGGGTGACTGCGCACACCGGCCTGGGCTTTAACCGCGCTATCCTGTTTTTGATCAATGAAAAAGAAGGTCTTATCGAAGGTAAAATGGGAATCGGCCCGGAGACCGGGGAAGAAGCAAAACAGATATGGACTAATATCGAGCAGGAAAAGATGAACCTCGATGACCTGATCAGCGCTTACAAATTCTCAAGCGGCCACCTGGAGAGCGGATTCAATAAGCAGGTCCGCCATATCAAGCTGCCTATGCGCCAGAATAACGTCGGGATAATCGCCCTGGAAGCGCTTAGCGGCCTCCCTTTGCACGTCACCCGCGAAATCATGCATAAATATTCGAGCGACCCCCTGGTCCAGCTTTTAAAGACCGAGGAGCTGGTCATCGTGCCTATGAAATCAAAAGAAAAGGTCAATGGTTTGATCATTGCCGATAATTTTATCACCAAAGAACCCATCACCAAGGACGACATCCGTATGCTAATCTTGCTGGGAAACCAGGCAGGCCTGGCAGTGGAAAACTCGCAGCTCTACGAAAAAACAGTCACCCGCGCCCACTCCGATTACCTGACCGACTTATGGAATCACGGATATTTTCAGGCTATATTCCAAAAGGAGCTGGAGACAGCCAAAGCCACCAAATCTCCGCTAAGCCTGATCATGTTGGATATCGATGATTTTAAGGTTTACAACGATGAATTAGGGCATCAGGCAGGAGACGCAATTTTAAAAGACCTGGCAAGTCTGCTTAAGAACCAATCGCGCAAAATGGATTATGTCTGCCGTTACGGCGGAGAGGAATTTACTATTATTCTGCCGCAGACTGATAAGAATGAAGCATTCATGATCGCTGAACGCTTAAGGCTGGATATCGAAAAACACAGATTTATTCAGGAAGAAATAATGCCTAAAAAGAAATTGACGGTGAGTATAGGCCTGGCGACCTTTCCGCATGACGGAACAACCCCCACGGAACTAATCCGCGCTACCGACAAATCTTTGTACGAAGCCAAGAACAAAGGCAAGAATAATACCTGCTGTTAAACCCCTACCGTTTCCGGCTCTTTATCTTTTTCCTTCTGCTTATTCTCGGCAAACTTGACTGAAACGATCTTGGATACGCCCGAATTCTGCATCGTGATGCCGTACATGACATTGGCGTTAGCAATGGTCTTTTTATTATGGGTCACCACGATAAACTGCGAGGTCTTGGCAAATTCCTGCAAAATCCTCGAGAACCGGTCTACGTTCGCCTCATCCAGGGCAGCGTCGATCTCGTCCAGGATACAGAACGGCGCGGGCTTGACCTTGAATATGGCAAAGATTAGCGCAATAGCGGACATAGATTTCTCGCCGCCTGACAACAACAGCACGTTCTGCAGTTTCTTTCCCGGAGGCCTGCAGATGATCTCAATGCCGGACTCAAGCGGGTCATTTTCATCGATAAGGTAGACCTGCGCGTCGCCGCCGTTAAAAAGGAGACGGAAATAATTCTTAAATTCCTCGCGCACCTTCTCAAAGGTCTCCATGAACATCTGTTTGGTAGTGCGGTTAAGCTTTAAGATCGCCTGATGCAACGATTCCTTCGCGCTAAGCAGATCATTCTGCTGTTGGACCAGGAAATCGTAACGTTTCTTTAACTCATCGTATTCTTCGATAGCCACTAAATTGACCGAACCGTAAGAATCGAGCTTCTTCTTCAACTCCTCGATAGCAGTCGACAGGGCATTGCCGTCTGCGGCCTCCGCCGGTTCAGGCGCGCTATCCAGGTCTATCTTATAAGACTGCAGCATCCTCTCTTTTATCGTAGCGTATCGGTAATCCACGTCTTTGTTATTCATCTGTAACTGATAAAGCTGGTTCTTTATTCCGTCCAGCTCCTTCCTGTCCTCTTCGATCTTTTTAATCACGTCGCTTACGCCCACCGTCGCCTCGCGGTATTTTTCTTCGTTCATTCTCAATAAGACGCGATGCGTATCGATATCCACGTTAAGCTCGTGGTTTCTGGTTTCGCAATCGGTTATCTCTTTCTCCAGCGCTTCTTTCTTTGACCGGGCATCCTGAACCTGGCGTTCGATATTCTCCAGCGTCTCTTTATCCTGGTCATAAGTCCCCTGCAGGAGCCTGACCGTCTCTTCGTCGGTAGCAATGCGCTTATTCAAGGACTCGAGTTCAGTCTTAGTTTGAGTAATAACTACGAGTATTTCTTCTCTTAATTTCGAGTTGATCGAAATAGCGTCTTCTTCTTTTACAATGGAGTCTTCTGTCTCGCGCAAAGCGCGGCTTAGATCCGTAAGCCTGGCCTGCCCCGCGGTTATATTATTCTGCAATACCTCGATCTCCCGCGATACATCTTGCAGCTCTAATACCGTGATATCCTCTTCTTCTTTTATTTTATTGAACTGCTCGAGGGTAGTCAGGCGCGAGGTCTCTTTATTCGCCAGAGCGATCTCCTGATTGCGCAGTTCCTGCTGCAGTCCGAAGATACCGCTGTTTAAATCTTGAATGCGCGTCTCCTTCGCTAGCTTTGAATCCCGCAACAGGCCAAGGGCCTGGGCGATAGAATTGATCTTCTCCTCGATCTTCTCCGTGCCTAATTCTATGGGCTTAGCCTCGCCGGATAACTTATAATTAGCCGGGCCCAGATACGCCTTATCCTCATCGCTTAAATTAACGCAGTCTTTAACTTTAATCACCAGGCCGCTGGTGTTCTCCGCAGGAAGCTTATCCAAATAGATCACCGCATTCATGGACTCGCCGATATTTTCGTATTTAGTCTTTAGCTTTTCCAGAAACTCGCGGTGCGATTCCAGGGTAAGGCTCTGTTTTTCTAAGTCCGCTATCCGGCCGTTAATATCGCCAAGACTTAAGTTTTCAGTGTCAATATCGCCTTTTATCCCGGATATCTTAGCGTTCAATTCATCGACCATTGCCTTGACCGCTTCGACTTCCGCGATTATCTTATTAAGCGCTTCTTCCGTGATCACTTTTTCTTCAAAGACTTTAGCCTTTTCGATCTCCAGGCGCTTCTTGCGCGCCTGATGCACCTGTTCCTGCGAGCTGAAACCGGCGACCTCGTTTTTGCAAGCAGCTATTTTTGTCACCAGGTCAAGAATGCCTTTCTTAGCAGCCGCTATGTTATCCAGCGACAGCTTGATAGCCGCGGCTAATTCCGATATCCCGGTCTCCTTCTCGATCAAAATAAGGCTCTTGGCCTCGATATTCTGGCGTATTTTATCGTATTCGGTCTTTACGTTATTCAGGCTCTCTTCGTCCTGGGCGAGCTTTACCCTGACTTGCGCCGCCTGTTCGTCAAAGAATTTCTGATTAGCCTCGAGCTCTACCAGTTTCTCTTTATTGAATACTACGTGCTCGTTATTCCTGACTACCTCATTTTCAATGCCTAATATCTGGTTTTTTACGCTCATCATCCCGTCTTCCAGCTCTTTCAATTCCTGCTGATGACTGGAGATGCTTTCTTCCTGAGTTTTTACCAAGTTCAATAATTCCTGCTCTCTGGCCTCAAGCTGATGCAATTGGCCGATGATCTCGTTCTTCTGTTTCAGGATCTCCTGTTTATCCAGGATAGCTAAGTTTATCTCTTTCAATTTTAACTCTTCAAAGACTTCTTTATACCTGCGCGCCTTGTTCGCCTGGCGCTCGAGCGAACCGATCTGCCGCTTGACCTCTACAACGATATCATTCACCCTTAGCAGGTTCTGTTCGGTCTCTTCGAGTTTGCGCTGCGTTTCTCTCTTTTGGGATTTGTATTTAGTAATACCGGACGCTTCATCAAAGACCAGCCTGCGGTCTTCCGGACGGGAACTTAAGACCAGGTCGATCTTTCCTTGGGCGACTATGGAATAACTCTCCGCGCCCACGCCCGTGCCTAACAATATATCCAAGATGTCTTTAAGCCGGACCTGGGATTTATTCAAACAGTATTCGCTCTCACCCGAACGGAAAAGCCTGCGCGTGATCGCTATCTCTTCAGCCTCGTAATTAAAAAACCGGTTGGCATTATCAAAGGTAAGCGTGACCTCCGCCATCCCCAGCGGCTCTTTCTGATCCGTGCCGTTAAAAATAACATCCTGCATTTCCGAGCCGCGCAAAGATTTCGCCGACTGCTCGCCCAAGACCCAGCGGATCGAGTCAAAAATATTGGACTTTCCGCAGCCATTGGGGCCGACCACCGCGGTTATCCCCGGCTCAAAATGCAGAG
>JAPLLN010000081.1 GCA_026387475.1 Candidatus Omnitrophota bacterium
ATAATGAAAAAAATTACGATTATTATGGGGAGCCAGTCGGATCTGGAGACGGTCCAGGGTGCGATCGATATATTGAAGGAGTTTAAGGTTGGGGCAGAAGTAAAAGTCCTCTCGGCTCACCGCACGCCCAAAGAATTAGCTTCATACGTTGAAAGCGCCGCTAAAAAAGGAACCAAGATTTTTATCGCTGCTGCCGGCGGGGCTGCGGCGCTGGCCGGAGTAATTGCCGCGCATACTACTTTACCGGTGATCGGTATCCCCATTGAAACTTCAAGCCTGAAAGGTATGGACTCGCTACTTTCTACCGTGCAGATGCCTGCGGGTATCCCGGTCGCCTCTATGGCAATCGGAAAGGCCGGGGCGAAAAACGCAGCGCTCTTTGCCTTGGAGATCTTAGGCGTCAGCGACAAAAAGATCAGCAGCCAGCTAAAAGAATACAAGAAATCCATGGCTGATAAGATCAAGAGAACAAAGATCAGATTATGAGCCCAGTAATAACATCAAAGATTAACCCTCTAAAGCCGGAAGAGAAGATCATCAAAGAAGCGGCCGAGGTGATCAAAAAAGGCGGCTTAGTTATCATCCCTACGGAGACTGTTTACGGAATAGCAGCCAACAGCCTTAATGAGGATGCGGTAAAAAGACTTTATGAAATAAAGAAGCGTCCGTTGGACAAGCCCTTTTCTCTGCTCGTAGATAATAAAGAGAAGATCGAGGAAGTTGCCCGCACTATTCCGGTAGACGCGTATAAATTGATACATAAATTCTGGCCCGGCCCGCTTACCATTATCCTGAAGTCAAAGACCGACGGTACTGTGGGGGTGCGTTTACCCGATGATGAAGTGGCGCGCGCCGTTATAGAGCACGCAGGAGTACCGGTAGCCTGTCCGTCGGCTAATATTTCAGGGGCTAAACCTCCGGTCGATTTCGAAGAAGCGGTCAAAGATTTGAAAGGCCTGGTAGATTTTGCCATTGACGCGGGAGAGACAAGGTTGAAGTGCGAATCTTCCATTGTTGATTTTACGGTTGAGCCGGCAAAAGTCATCAGATCCGGCGCTATAACAAAAGGCGCAATAGAAGAAGCGTTAAAGAATAAAACCGTTTTATTCGTCTGCACAGGCAATTCCTGCCGTTCGGTAATGGCAGAGGCCCTGCTTAAAAAGAAATTGCAGGAGAAAAAACGCAGCGACGTGGAAGTCATCTCCGGCGGGCTGATCCTTTTGGGAGGATTGGGTGCCACCGACGGGACAAGAGAGGTTTTACTTAGCGCAGGGATAGATATATCCGGCCACCGCTCGCAGAGGGTGACTAAAGAGATGGTAAAACGTTCGGACCTCATATTGGTAATGGAGAAGGTGCACGAGGATAATATCCTTAAAATTGCTCCCGAAGTCAAAAACAGGGTGTTTTTACTTAAGGAGTTTGCTAAAATAGATGACGGAGACCTCGGAGTGGCGGATCCTATCGGGCACTCCTCTGATTTCTACCAGAAAACTTTTAACGTGATCAAGGACGCAGTAGAAAGGATAGCTAGTATAATATGAAAGAGACGATAGCCATTGGATCAGACCACGCCGGTTTTGTTCTGAAGGAAAAATTAAAACCATACCTTGTTAAGAAGGGCTTGAAAGTTTTAGACCTGGGAACTTATTCTAAGGACCGCTGCGATTATCCCGAATTTGCCGCCGGAGTGGCGGAAGTCGTCTCAAAAGGTAAATTGAAAAGAGGGGTCCTCATCTGCAAGAGCGGCATAGGTAATTCAATTGTCGCTAACCGTTTTCCCGGGGTGCGCGCAGCCCTCGTATACAGCATAAAGGCGGCGAGGTTATCGCGCGAACACAATGACAGCAATATCCTGGTCCTAGGCTCGGGTTTTGTAAATAAAAAACTGGGCGAAAAAATCATGAACATCTGGCTTAAAACCAAGTTTCAGGGCGGAAGGCATCAGAGGCGCCTGAATTTGATCAAGAAAATCGAAAGGGGAATAGCATGAAACACTTGAAAAAGACCGATCCCCAGATCTACGCTGTGGTTAAAAATGAAATTAAGAGGCAGGAAGAGAACATTGAGCTGATCGCCTCGGAGAACTTCACCTCGATGGCAGTTATGGAGGCGCAGGGAACGGTTCTGACTAACAAATACGCCGAAGGATATCCGCATCACCGCTGGTACGGCGGTTGCGAGTTTGTGGACGAGGCGGAGAGGCTGGCTATTGAGCGGGCGAAGAAACTTTTCGGGGCAGAGCATGTCAATGTGCAGGCCCACTCGGGTTCGCAGGCGAATATGGCGGTTTATTTCTCGGTCTTAAAACCCGGGGATACGGTCCTGGCTATGGATTTAGCCGCCGGAGGCCATCTGACGCATGGGCATCCGCATAATTTTTCGGGGATGCTTTATAAAATATTCGGTTACGGCGTTGACCGCAAGAGCGAGATGCTGGATTACGCTAAAATTATGGAGTTGGCTAAGAAACATAAGCCGAAAATGATCCTCGCCGGCGCTTCGGCGTATCCGAGAAAAATGGATTTTAAGGCCTTCCGTAAGATCTGCGATAAGGTCGGCGCGTATTTATTCGTAGATATGGCGCACATCGCTGGGTTGGTCGCCGCGGGGGTGCATCCGTCGCCAGTGCCTTACGCGGAATTTGTCAGCTCTACTACTCATAAGACCCTGCGCGGGCCGCGCGGCGGTTTTATTATCTGCAAAAAGGAATTCGCTAAGAGGCTCGACGCTGAAATATTCCCCGGGATGCAGGGCGGGCCTTTGATGCATGTCATCGCTGCCAAGGCCGTGGCTTTTCGCGAGGCGATGACCCCGGCATTCCGCGCCTACCAGAGGCAGATTGTGAAGAACTGCAAAGAATTAGCCAAGGCATTAGAGGGGTACGGTTTCCGCATTGTCTCCGGCGGGACCGATAATCACCTGATGCTCGTAGACCTATCCGAAAAAGGCATTACCGGAAGCGACGCCTCATTTATTTTGGGGGTTGCGGGCATTACCGTAAATAAAAATCTGATCCCCTTCGATAAAAAGAGCGCGGGTGTTGCCAGCGGCATCCGCATCGGTACGGCGGCAGTTACTACGCGCGGGATGAAAGAGGCCCAGATGCGCAAGATCGCCCAGCTTATCAATAAGGCGATAGAGGGAAGCGATAATACCGATATATTAAAAGAAGTGCGGAAAGAAGTTCTGGATCTGGCCAAGAGATTTCCGCTGTATCCGGAGTTAATGAACCCATGAAAAAGAAAATTTTCCACAAACGCCCGACCTGGGATGAATATTTCTTAGAAGTTGCCGGCCTTGTCTCAAAAAGGGCGACCTGCCTGCGCCGCAAAGTCGGCTCCGTTATCGTAAAAGATAAAAGAATATTGGCCACCGGTTATAACGGCGCGCCTTCGGGCCTCAAGGATTGCCTGGAATTAGGTTATTGCGTAAGGGAGAGATTAAAGATCCCTTCCGGCCAGCGCCACGAGCTCTGCCGCGCGCTCCACGCCGAGCAGAATGTTTTAATACAGGCTGCTCTCCACGGGATAACCACAAAAGGCAGTACTCTGTATGCAACTCACCAGCCTTGTATAATCTGCGCCAAGATGCTCATTAACGCCGGGATAAAAGAGATTGTCATTACTGACGGATATCCGGATAAATTGGCCTTGGATTTTTTAAAAGAAGCTAAAATTAAAGTAAGAAGGGCGAAAAATAAAAAATGAAGTGCCCGCATTGCGGTTATAAAGAAGATAAGGTTGTGGATTCCCGCGCTACCGCCGAGGAGTCTGCGGTAAGGCGCAGACGCGAGTGTTTAAAATGCGGGAAGCGTTTTACTACTTACGAATACGTCGAGGAAGTATCGTTGATGGTCATCAAGAAAGACGGCCGGCGCGAGCCTTTTGACCGCAAGAAAATATTGAACGGCGTGATCAGGGCCTGCGAAAAAAGGCCGGTGAGCATGGAGAAGATGGAAGAGATAGTCACGCAGACCGAGCGCTCTATTCAGAAGAAGAGCGACCGCGAAGTATCTGCCTCGCGCATCGGAGAGTTGGTTATGGAGAGATTGAAGGGCCTCGACGATGTGGCTTACGTTCGTTTTGCCTCGGTCTACCGCCAGTTTAAAGACGTGGGGCAGTTTATGGTGGAATTAAAAGATATTCTGGGCAAAGATAAAAAGGCAAAAAAATGATCGAGATGGAATTAAATAAGATCGTGATCGACGAAAAGCGCCACGATCAGCTCATCGTCTTGAAAGAGAAGAACGGCGATAGAGTCCTGCCTATAGTGATCGGTTTGGCGGAGGCGAGCGCCATAAAATTAAAGATAAGCGGCTTTAACCCGCCGCGGCCGCTTACTCATGACCTGTTATATATCGCTATCGGAGAGCTTGAGGCCAGAATTGAGAAGATAATCATCGATAAGTTAGAAGAGAATACCTTCCACGCTAAACTCGTCATAAAAAGCGCTAACGGCGAAGAGAAGATAATCGATGCCCGGCCGTCGGATAGCATAGCACTTGCTGTGCGGGCGCACGCGCCGATTTTTGTCGAAGACGAGATCATTAAGAAGTCCGAGATTTTTAACCAAGGTAAATGAAGCCGGCGCGTTTCTCGCTCCA
>JAPLLN010000067.1 GCA_026387475.1 Candidatus Omnitrophota bacterium
GCGGGCCTCCCTGAAACTTCCCTTCTTAGCTCGGAGACCTTGACCGAGAAATTGATGATCGCGTCCAGGTCTGCGATCTTTTCCGTCGGGAGTCCGATCATAAAATAAAGTTTCACGCGCTGATACCCGGCCTTGAATGATTCGCGCAAAGCGGAGAAAAAATCATCCTCATTAAAATCCTTAGCCAACATTTGACGCAATCTCTCGGAACCGGCCTCCGGGGCAAAAGTCAACCCCGTCTTTTTTACTTTCGCTATTATCGAAGAAAGATTACCGACATATGATTTGGCTTTTATCGAGGGCAAAGAAAGACTCACCCCCTTATCCTTAAACAATTCCATGAGCCGGCTGGAGAGCTCTTCTATCTTGGGATAATCACTTACCGATAATCCGGCCAGAGATATCTCGTCGTATCCGGTATTTTTGTAAGTCTCTTCGGCGAGAACGCAAAGGTTATCCGGCTTGCGTATTCTTAAGGGATAATATTGGGAGCGCGCCTGGCAGAAGCGGCAGCGGTTAGGGCAGCCGCGCATCAGCTCCAGGGTGATGCGGTCGTGAATTATCTGCACATAGGGGACAAGCCACTCTTTAGGAAAGAAACTTGCGTCGAGGTCTTTGACTATCCTTTTGCTGACTTTGGTTTGCGCAGGCTCGAGACCGGGGATATAAACTCCGGATAAAGTAGAAAATTTGGATAATAATTCTGCTTTACTGATCATCCCCTTTTTATAGCCCGCGGCATTTGCGCTGTAAATATCGATGATCTCGACTATCGCCTCCTCTCCTTCGCCTATGACAAAGAGGTCGAAAAATTCGTGCAGGGGTTCGGGGTTCATTGCGCACGGGCCTCCTCCGATGACCAGAGGATATCGATTATCCCGCTCGCAAGATTTAAGAGGCAGAAAAGCAAGCTCCAGCAGATTCAAGATATTGGTGTAACATAATTCCGAAGGCAGGGTGATCCCGATCAGATCAAACTCGGATAGATTTCTTTGTGATTCGAGAGAAGTAATGCTTAGGCGTTTCTCTTTTAGTATATTCTCCAGGTCTACATCCGGAGAGAAAAACCTTTCGCAGGTGACATTAGGTTTAAGATTGAGCAGGCCGTAGAGTATCCGCATCCCGAGGTTGCTCATCCCCACTTCGTATAGATCCGGGAAACCCAGAGCGAATTTTACCGCTGCGGCATCAAAATCTTTTTTTGAGGCGTTCCATTCGCGGCCTATGTACTGTCCGGGTCGCCTGACCTGTAATAAGAAATCTTCAAGCATGATTAGAAGACCGCCCTTGTTTTATCGATATTCACCAATATCCCCAGCGCAATAAAAGTGCAAAGGACCGAAGAACCGCCGTAACTCATCAGCGGCAGAGGCACGCCTACCACCGGGGCCAGCCCCATATTCATGGCGATATTCACAAATACCTGTATGGCAAGCATCAAAGTTATTCCGAACGCCAGAAGCTTGCCGAAGAAATCATTGGTCTTCTGGGCGATACTGAATCCTTTATAGATGATCGTAAAATATAACGAGATCAAGACAACGCACCCTAAGAATCCCCATTCCTCGGCAAAGGTAGCGAATATAAAATCCGTATGCGATTCGGGCAGAAAATGCAACTGGCTCTGGGTTCCGGATAACCAGCCCTTTCCGAAAAACCATCCGGAGCCGATGGCGATCTTTGACTGGATAACGGTATATCCGGCACCGAGCGGGTCGATATTCGGGTTCAAAAATACCAGGAGCCTTTGCTTCTGGTAATCGTGAAGCATGTGCCATAAAAACGGCAGGGGCAGAAGTGCCAGTATAAAAAATATGATGATATACCTTAACTTGACTCCCGTCAGATAAAGTAAGGAAAGAAATAACAGGATAATGATCATCCCGCTCCCCAGATCCGGCTGCTCGATGATCATCAGGGCGGGTATCGCCACAAAGATAAAAGGGATGATGATGCCGCGCGTAATGCCGAACTTCCCGGATAATATCGAGATGTCGCTTACGGACTTGCTGCTGAAATACCGCGCCAGGAATATGACGATTATTAATTTCAAAAACTCCGAGGGCTGAAAATTAAACCAGGCGATCCTAAGCCAGCGCTGCGCACCCATACGCACTAATCCCAAAGCGAAAACCAAAAACAGAAAGAATAACCCTAACGCATACAACAGATAAGTCCAGTCCCAGATACGGCGATAGTGTAAATTGGAGATGAACATAAAACAGACCAGACCGATGATCACCCAGAGTATCTGGCGCTTATAAATATCCTCCCAGGGCTTCCCTTCTTTCTGGTAAGTGCTGGAATAGATAGAAATGATCCCCAAAGAGACGATAAGCAATGCGGCTATCA
>JAPLLN010000046.1 GCA_026387475.1 Candidatus Omnitrophota bacterium
AAATTTAGTCTTTAGTTCTGTAAGTCCTAGTTCTTTCACCCTGTCAATAATAATTGACGATGTGCCGTCCTGGCCAAAAGCAAAATCGATCTTGCATAAAGCAAAATCGCCGGCAACCAGTGGCCTGCCGGCATGAGCGCTTAATATCTTCTCCGCAATAGTCTTTCCCATAATTTACAGTTTAGCTAACCACTCTTCGAGCCTGTTTAGAGCCTTCTCCAGTGACTCCATGCTCGTAGCAAAGCTTAAGCGGCAGAAATCTTTTCTGCCAAATCCTTCCCCGGGGATGAGCGCGATCAACGCTTCGTCTAATAAGCGGCTAGCCAGGGTCAGAGAATCTAATTTAGTCTTGGATATGTTTAAAAACAGATAGAAAGCGCCTTGCGGCTTTACGTAAGTAAGCTTAGGCATTTTATCTATCCGGGAACATACGTAATCCCTTCTGCGTTCAAACTCCTTGCAGATCTTTTTTGCAAAATCATCCGGCGCGTTCAACGCCGCAACCGCGGCCTTCTGCGATATGGATGCGGGATTTGAAGTAGAATGGTCCTGCAGGTTAGAGATAGCGTCCGCGATCTTACGCGCACCCCCCAGATAACCTATGCGCCATCCGGTCATGGAATAGCTTTTGGATAAACCGTTTACGGTTACAGTCAGGTCACAAATATCTTTACCGAGGCTGGCGATAGAAGTATGCTTAAGCCCGTCAAAGATTATTTTTTCATAGATTTCATCGCTGATCACAAAGATCTTATTCTTAACGCAGATCTGAGCGATCTCGGCAAGCTCGGCTTTACTGTAAACGCAACCCGTAGGATTAGACGGGCTGTTAAGGATGAGCGCCTTTGTTTTAGGAGTTATGTGTTCCTTTAATTCATTTGCCGTAATTTTAAGATTATTGTCGGCTGAGGTTTTGATAAATACCGGCTTGCCCTCGCAGAGATTTACCATCTCCGGATAACTTACCCAGTAAGGGTCGGGAATAATGACTTCATCCCCGCGGTCTACTAAGACTAAAAGCGCGTTAAAGATGCTGTGCTTGGCGCCGCAAGAGACGATGACCTGCTCCGGGGCGTAAAGAAGCGAATTTTCTTTCTGGAATTTCTGGCAGATCGCCTTTTTTAATTCAGGTATGCCGGTGGTAGGGGTATATTTGGTAAAACCGGAGCGGATGGCTTCTACTGCGGCGTCTTTGATAAAATCCGGAGTGTCAAAATCAGGCTCTCCGGCGGCTAGACTGATGACGTCTTTACCTTCGGATTTAAGCCTTCTTGCTTTAGAAGTAATGGCAAGCGTTGAGGAAGGATTGATCTTAAGCAGGCGCTTGGCCAATAGATCAATACGCATTTTTTTATGAACCCGAGTCTCTACGCTCTTTCTTAAATATATTCTTCAAACCACCCAGGAATTTCTTTGAAGGTTTCTTTTCGATGGGCGGTTTTTCTTTGGTTTCCGGATGCGCTACTGCCTTCTGCTCTTGAGCCGTTGTTTCAGTTGCTTCTTCGGCCGGCTTAGCGGGTTTTTCCTTCTTATGTTTCTTAGGCTCTTTGATTATTTTTTCAGTCAATTCAAAGATAACGATCTCGGCATTATCCCCGCGCCTCTTACCCAGGCCGATCGTGCGGGTAAAACCGCTCTGCCTTTTGGCAAAAAGCGGGCCGATATCTTTAAAAAGCGCGGAGACCAGTTTATGGTCGCCTAATATCTGAAAAGCGTCTCTTTTGGCTGCCAGGGTATTCGCTTTAGCCAGAGAAACGAGTTTTTCCACCAAAGGACGCGCAGCCTTAGCCCTTGCGAGGGTAGTATGCATGCTCTGATAAATGAGCATATTCCTGGCCATGGAGACCATCGTCGCCCTGTGCCACGATGTATACCGGTTAAGCTGGTGCTTTTTCTTGGAATGTCTCATGAATTACACCTTCTTTAATTTCTTGGGGTCAACTTGCATCCCCAGGTTAAGGCCCATAGCTGCCAAAAGCTCTTTGATCTCGGTAAGAGATTTCTTTCCGAAATTCTTAAAGCCCAGCATCTCATCTTCGGCCCGCTTTACAAGGTCGGCGATAATCTTAATGCCGGCTTCTCTCAAGCAGTTGGAGCTTCTTACGGAGAGCTCAAGCTCGGAGATCGGGAGCCTTAGTTTTTCGTAAAGCGCTAACTCCTCTTTAGTCATCTCTAATTCTTCTTCGATGACATCATCGGGTAACTGTCCGAAATTAACGAATATGTCGAGGTGGCGCTGCAGGATATTCGAGGCGTACAATAAGGCATCTTTGGGATTTATGGACCCGTTGGTGAATATCTCGATGATGAGCTTATCATAATCCGTCCTCTGTCCTACGCGCGTATTCTCTACGAAATAATTGATCTTCTTGATAGGCGTGAATATCGAATCAATGGGGATAACCCCTGCTGTCTTTTCTTCTTTCTTATTCATTTCAGCAGGCACGTATCCGCGGCCGCGCGAGACTTCCATCTCAACGTTAAACTTGGTATCTTTGGTTAATGTCGCGATGTGCTGCTCGGGATTGATTATCTCGATCGTCTCATCCACCTCGATATCCTTAGCCTTGATCTCGCCTTTTTTATCCGCCTTGATAGTGATAGTCTTGGGGATCTTCGAATGCGAATTTAGAATCAGGCTCTTGATATTAAGGATTATCTCCGGGACATCTTCCAACACGCCCGGGATGGTGGAGAACTCATGCGAAACGCCGATTATCTTGATACTGGTAACCGCGCTACCCTCTATGGAAGATAAAAGCACTCTCCTTAAAGAGTTGCCCAGAGTAACGCCATAACCTTTTTCAAAGGGCGCTGCGGAGAACTTTCCGTAGGTCTCTGTATAGGTTGACTCATCGCACTCTAAACGTTTTGGTAGTTGAAAATCGCGCCATTTTATGCCCATCTCGCCTCCCTAATGATATTTTAATAAATCTAAGTTAATTCGCGTGTTACTTGGAATACAACTCGACGATCAACTGCTCCTGGATTTGCTGTTGAATATCAGTCTTTTCCGGAAGCCTGATAACCTTCGCGCTCAAGGATGCCGCATCAAATTCAAGCCAAGAAGGAACTGTTCTGTCTTTAGACAGGTCCATAATCTCTTTTATTTTCTTAGCCGCCTTCTCTTTGGTCTTTACGCTTACGACATCGTCTTTATCGACGAGAAATGATGGAATGTTCACTCTTTTGGAATTTACAAAGACCATGTTATGGCGGACGATCTGTCTTGCTTGCGGACGCGATATCGCCAACCCCATGCGAAAGATAACATTATCCAAACGCCTCTCCAATAACTGCAGGAGGACCTTTCCGGTGACACCCTTGGTCTTGGAGGCGATCCGGAAATATTTACGGAATTGTCTTTCCAGGACGCCGTAAATCCTCTTTACTTTCTGCTTTTCTCTTAACTGTAAGCCGTAGTTAGAAAGCTTCTGCTTCCTGCCCTGGCCGTGCTGGCCGGGCGCATATGCCCTCTTAACTATGGCACATTTCTCGGTGAAACAGCGCGGGCCTTTTAAGAATAATTTCTCGCCTTCGCGGCGGCAGAGCCTGCATGATGCGTCAGTGTAACGGGCCATAAATTAAACTCTCCTTTTCTTCTTAGGTCGGCATCCGTTATGCGGGATAGGAGTAACATCCTTTATCGTGGTGATGGTGATTCCGGCTGCCTGTAAAGCCCTGATCGCCGACTCGCGGCCGAATCCCGGGCCTTTTACGCGTATTTCAAGTTCTTTGATACCGACTTCTTTGGCCTTTCTTCCCGCGTCCGTTGCCGCTACCTGCGCTGCGAACGGAGTGGATTTCTTACTCCCGCCGTATCCGACTATGCCGGGAGCTGACCAGACCAAGACGTTACCTTCTTTATCGGTAATTGTAATAATGGTATTATTAAAGCTCGCCTGAATATGAGCGATCCCTGCGGTAACGCCGCGGGCTATCTTCTTCTTCTTTGCCTTTTCTTTTGTTGCCATTAATTTCCCCCTTATTTCCCTGCCGGTTTAGCGGCTGGCGCCTTCTTTGCCGGCTCTTCTTTCTTGATCATGATCGCCTGTCCGCCCTTTTTCGGGCCCTTGCGGGTGCGGGCATTGGTGCGCGTGCGCTGCCCTCTGACGGGCAGGCCTTTCTTATGGCGCATCCCTCTCCACGAACCGATATCCATCAGGCGCTTGATATTCTGTGAAATGTCGCGGCGCAGATCGCCTTCGACTTTCATGCCGCTCTTTTGAATTGTATTAGTAATACGCGCGACTTCTTCGTCGCTCAATGTCTTAGCTCGTTTGTTGGGGTCTATGCCGGCTTCTTTAAGTAGCCGGTTTGATGTCACCCTCCCCACGCCGTATAAATAGGTTAGCGATATTTCGATCCGTTTGTCTTTAGGAATATCCACACCTAAAATTCTTGGCATATATTACCCCTGTCTTTGTTTGTGTTTAGGATTTGAGCAGATAACGCGCACAACACCGGCGCGCCTTACTATTTTACATTTATCGCAGATTCTTTTGACCGACGCCTTTACTTTCATTTTATTTTACCCTGAATGTTATTCTCCCTCTCGACAGATCGTAAGGAGAAAGCTCTAATTTTACTTTATCGCCCGGCAATATCCGGATGAAATTCATGCGCATTTTTCCCGATACGTGCGCCAATACTACGTGTCCGTTTTCCAACGCTACCCTGAACATGGCATTGGGAAGCGCTTCCAGTATCTTTCCTTCTGTTTCTATTAATTCTTCTTTGGCCATAAAACCCCTGCTAAAGCGTTAATATCTCCGGCCCTTTGTCGGTTATCGCCAGCGTATGCTCGAAGTGCGCCGAAGGTAGCCTGTCTTTTGTAACCGCGGTCCAACCGTTATTCAGGAACTCCGCCTCCCAGGTGCCGGTATTGATCATCGGCTCTATTGCCAGGACCATCCCGCTTTTTAGTAACGGCCCTGCGCCAGGCAGGCCGAAATTCGGGATTTCCGGCTCTTCGTGTAAGTTCTTTCCGATGCCGTGTCCGACAAACTGCCTGACTACGGAGAACCCGTTAATCTCAGCGTATTCCTGGATACTATGCGATATATCAGAAAGATGACTGCCTATCTTTGCCTGTTTGATCCCCTCAAAGAGCGCTGCTTTTGTAACATCGATCAATTTCTGGTTGCTGGGGGTTATTTTCCCTATCGGTATAGTGATCGCCGCGTCGGTAAAATAACCTTTGTAATTTACGCCTAAATCTAAACTTAAGATATCCCCCTGCCGGATCACCCTTTCGCCCGGGATCCCATGAACGATCTCTTCGTTTATGGAAACACACACCGAAGCAGGATATCCTTTATAGCCTTTGAACGCGCACAAGGCGCCTTCTTTCAGGGTAAGCCTTTGGGCCGCGGCGTCGATCTCTTTAGTGGCTACTCCCGGGGCGATCAATTCCTGAAGCCCGAGCATCACCTTTGCGAGGATCTTGCCTGATTTCCTTAAAAGCTGAAGATCCGCCTCGTTTCTTAGGGGAATCATTTACCTTTAGCAAGTTCTACGATTCTTTCCAGAACCAAACCTGCGCTTCCGTCAGCCGAAAGCTTGTGCAGCTTGCCTTTATCTTGGTAATACTTTATCAAAGATGCGACTTCGTTTTTATAAACCTCGATCCGTTTTTTTACGGTCTCTTCGTTATCGTCAGTCCTCTGGTAGAGCTTTGCCCCGCATGCATCGCAAACGCCTTCTTCTTTAGGCGGCATGTTTGTTTTGTGGTAATTCGCACCGCACGCGCTGCAAACCAATCTTCCGGTAAGCCTCTGGATGATGACTTTATCGGAGGTATCCAGATAAACCACCAGGTCGATCCCTATTTTTTTGTCTTTTAATATCTCGTCAAGGGTCTTTGCCTGCGTAAGGGCGCGAGGATATCCGTCAAGGATAAAACCTTTTTTAATATCCGGTTGCTCAAACCTGTCTTTGAGCATTTTAGCTACCAGCGCGTCGGGAACAAGCAAGCCTTTATCCATGTAGCCCTTGGCCTCTTTGCCTAATTCAGTTCCTGCCTTTACGTTCTGCCGCAGAATATCGCCGGTAGATATGTGAGAAAGATCAAGCCGTGCCGCTAAATTCTTTGACTGCGTTCCTTTTCCCGCGCCGGGAGGGCCAAGCAAGATGATGCGCATTATCTTCTTCCCCGGATATGGCCGCTCTTGATAAAACCTTCGTAATGGTGCGTTAAAAGGTGCGATTCGATCTGTTTTAACGTATCCAGCATGACACCGACGGTAATAAGTATTCCGGTGCCGCCGAAGAATGAAGCCACCAGGTAAGGGACCTTCAGCCACGCCATGAGAAAATCCGGAAAGATCGCGATAAAAGCTATGAAAGTCGCCCCCGCCAGAGTTATCCGTGTCATGACGTAATCTAAAAATTCGGCGGTAGGCTGCCCCGGCCTTATACCCGGGATAAAGCCGCCGTATTTTTTCATATTCTCAGAAAGATCTATGGGATTGAAGACTATTGCCGTGTAAAAATAACAAAAGAAAATTATCAGCAGCGCGTATAATCCGGTGTAAAGCAGGTGGCCGCGGATAAGCGATTGCGCCAGACGTTGAAATCCGGGATTAGGGATAAATGAAGCCAGCGTCGCCGGAAATAATATAATAGATTGCGCAAAGATGATCGCAATAACGCCAGAGGTATCTACTTTTAATGGGATATATGTAGACTGTCCGCCGTAGATCTTTCTTCCTACGATCCTGCGCGCGTACTGCACCGGGATCTTGCGTTGCCCTTGCGTGATCATGATTACCGCAAAGACGACTCCTATCAGGAGCACTGCCATGATCAAAAGAACAAAAGGCTGTATGGTCCGTTTAGAGGGTGACCCGAAAGAGATCAGAACAAATAACTGATGGAACGCTGCCGGTATCCTCGAAATGATACCCGCTGTAATTATCAGCGAGATGCCGTTTCCTATACCTCTCTCCTGGATCTGCTCACCGAGCCACATGATAAAGATCGTGCCCGTAGTAAGCGTGAGCACGGTGAGTACCCTGAAACCCCAACCCGGCTGCATCACAATCCTTAATCCTTCGAACCTTGCGGGATTTTCCAGCCAGAGCGCTATAAAAAATGACTGCACTATGGATAAGACCACTGTGCCGTAGCGGGTAAACTGGTTGATCTTCTCGTATCCGGCCTTGCCTTCCTTAGCCAGCTTTTCCAGCGCCGGTATTACAGCGGTCAAAAGCTGCATAATAATCGAGGAAGAGATATAAGGCATGATGCCGAGAGCAAAAATTGTCAATCTCTCCATAGCACCGCCGGAAAACATATTGATTATGCCAAAGAGCGCGCCCGCTCCGCCTTGCGCATCAGCGACCCGTTTAAAAAAGGTGGCTAACGCGCCACCGTCTATTCCGGGAGTAGGTATGTAGCAGCCGACGCGGTATATCGCTAAAAGCGCGCCGGTGATAATTAGACGTTTCTTCAGGTCCGGGATCTTGAAGCAATTCAGTAACGGACCAAAAACATTATTAAGCCCTGGGGCTTGTGGCATTTATAACTTCAGTCTTTCCGCCGGCCTTGGCGATGTTTTCCGTGGCTTTCCTGGAAAAGGCATGCGCAGATATAGTGACTGCGGACTTCATCTCGCCCTCTCCTAAGATCTTCACCGGCTTAGCCGCGTCTTTGATCAGGCCTCTTGTCTTTAGTAATTCCGGAGTAATAACGGCTTCTTTGATCTTATGCAGGTCTCTTAAATTTACGATCTGATAGATCTTTTTAAAATTGCTGGTAAATCCGCGCTTAGGCATCTTGCGGATCAGAGGAGACTGCCCTCCTTCAAATCCGAGATAGAAATGCCTGCCCGCCCTCGAGGTCTGGCCCTTGCTTCCGCGGGTAGAAGTCTTTCCGTGGCCTGAACTCGAACCCCGGCCTAAAAGTTTCTTCTTTTTCTGGGCCCCTACGGGAGCAGGTAAATTATGCAGGCCGAAATTTATCACTTTAGCTTCTTTCTTCGCCGGCCTCTTGTGCTTAACGCGCACCCTTACTTTTGATACCGGCACTTTCGCTTTATTCTCAACCTTCGCCTTATGCTCGGGTTTCTTAACGATCTTCTTTTCTTTGATTTCTTTTTTCATTTTATGTTAAGCCTTGAGGTCTTTAAGGCCTGCGACCGTAGCCTTAATAACGTTGACGGGATTATTCGATTTCAGACATTTAGTCAGGATATCTTTAATACCTGCT
>JAPLLN010000075.1 GCA_026387475.1 Candidatus Omnitrophota bacterium
GATAAGTTAGAAGAGGATACCTTCCACGCTAAGCTCGTCATAAAAAGCGCATCCGGCGAAGAGAAGATAATCGACGCCCGGCCGTCGGATAGCATAGCGCTTGCGGTTCGCGCGCACGCGCCGATTTTTGTCGAAGACGAGATCATTAAGAAGTCCGAAATATTCAATCAGAATAAATAAAGTGTTAGCGGATCCTGGCTTGGTCTGTTTCTCGCTCCAAAATCTCAGTCGCTCGAAATCAGCCCAAGCCACCCGCTAACAGTAACCAGAAAATATGTTTAAAATACCCGAAAACTATAAAATATTACTCGCTCCTGTTTATGCCTCCGCCAAAAAGCGGCGCGTTAAGCTATATTTGGTGGGCGGGATCTTGCGCGACCTAGTTCTGGGAAGGAAGAAAGAGAACCTTGATTTTGATTTCGCCGTTAAAAAAGGCGCGATAAGCTTTGGCAGGGCGTTGAGCAAAGAGATGCGCGCCGGATTCGTGGTTTTAGACGAAGAGCGCGGCGCCTGCCGGGTGGTTAAAAAGACGAAGGACGGCTTTTATACTTTGGATTTCACTGATTTCCGCGGCAAGACCATTGAGGAAGACTTAAAACACCGCGATTTTACTATCAATACTCTGGTGTTTGATCCCGCTACGCAAGAATTGCTTGATCTAAACGGGGCAAGGGAAGATTTGAAAAATAAAATCATCCGCATCCCCGCTAAGTTTGTTTTTTCCGAGGATCCTCTCCGGGTGATGCGCGCGTTCAGTTTTTCCGCGTTATTAGGTTTTAAGATCGATAAGGATACTTTGAGGGCGGCTAAATTGCAAAAGAGAAAGCTGCTTGGTGTCTCCGGCGAGCGCATCCGCGACGAGCTATTCAAAGTATTTGCAAGCAACAAGGCTTACGAATGCCTGGTCGAGCTGGATAAGCTCAAAATTTTGGAGATACTTTTTCCCGAGATAAAAAAGATGCGCGGCATAGGCCAGGGGCCGTATCACCATCTGGATGTCTGGCAGCACACCCTCGAAACCTTAAAACAGTTGGAGCTGGTTTTAAAAAATAACCGCAACAAGGATATCAAGTCTTTCTTAGGAGAACTGATCTCCGGCGAAAGAAAGAGGGAGGCGCTTCTTAAATATGCGGCGTTCCTGCACGATGTGGGAAAACCCGCGACTTTGCGGCATATTGACGGCCGGACCACATTTCACGCCCACGAAAGGGTCGGATTAAGATTAGCCGATAATATCAGCCGGAGGTTAAAATTATCCAATGAAGAAATATACGCCGTTAAGACCATTGTCCTCTGGCATCTGCGTCCGGGGTATCTGTCGGACAACGCAATACTTACCGCCCGGGCTAAATTCCGCTTTTACCGCGACTCCGGAAAAGAAACCATAAGCATTCTTTTGCTCTCTTTGGCTGACCAGCGCGCGACAAAGGGGCCTTTGACTACCGCGCAGGGCCGCATCCGTCATGAAAAAACTGTGGCGCGCCTTATCCGCGATTATTACCGTAAACAGAAAGAAAACAAGCAGGAGCGCCTGGTAAACGGCGACGATATAATCAGGGAATTCAAATTAAGCCCGTCTCCTCTGGTCGGAAAGGTCCTCTCCGAGCTGGAAGAGCTGCAGGCAATAGGCAAAGTCAAAACTAAATCCGAAGCCTTAAAGGCTGCCGCGCGCTTTATCCGGAATAAAAAGTGAAGAAGATAATAATATTCTCGATCCTTGCCGTTGTCATCATTTCAGCCGCCGGAATAATCTACCTGAATAACGTAATACTCCCCACTAAAGTAAAATCTTGGATAATAAGCAGTATCGCCGATCAGACTCAAAAAAAAGTCACCCTTGATTCAGTCAGCATCAATATCTTGCGCGGGCTCACCCTTAGGAACCTGACTATCTACGACGATAACAAGGCGGTCATCAGCGTGAAAGAGGCCTACTGCGGATTTTTTATAATCCCAATTTTTCAAAAGAGGCTGATCATACCTTTTGTGGATATCCGCTCGCCCGCCGTATTCCTCGAACGCCTGCCGGATAATTCTTTCAATCTCCAGAAGTTGATTGTACCCCCCAAGGCCGAAAAAAGTAACACTAAAGATTCCGGGTTTAACGTCTCCGTCTATAAAATAAGCGTGACTAACGCCAATATCTATTTTCAGGACGATACTTTCGCGCAGCCGTTTAAAAAAGAGTTCAGAAAAATAAATTTAGCGCTTAATCTGTCTCTTCCCGCGAGCGTGAAGTTCAAACTGGCAGGTTCGGCCTATCCTCAGCCGGGAGCGGTTTTTAAGGCTAGCGGCGAATATAAAATACCCACGCAAGAATTTTCAGCTAAGATCGATATAAATGATTTTTCTCCCGCAGAGATCGAGCCGTATTACCGTAGCTCCGGGCTCACTATCCCTAAAGGCAAAATAAGCGCCGACTTAGGCCTGCAGTATAGAGATAAACAGCTGGTTTACTCCGGAAAATTACAGATTTCGGATTGCCGGCTCGAGGGTTTGCAGTTCGCTAAAGTGATAGATAATATTTCCGGAGACGTAGCCTTTGATAATGCCGGTTTATCTTCGCAGAATCTCTCCGCTACATTGGCAAACCTGCCATTTCAGGCAAAAGTCAAGCTGGAGGATTATGCCAATCCCAAATTTACCATTAACATCCCGTATTTGGACCTCAAAAACCTCCCTGTGTTATTGAATTATGAATTTGGTTTTATCCCGCCGGGGCATTCCCAGGGGACGGCCAACTTTGCGATGGATGCGCGCCGCCTGCCCGGCACCGATAAGTGGGAGATTAAGGGATATGTGGATATCGCCGATGCGCTGATCAGTATGGATAAACTTCCGTGGCCGCTGGAAAAATTAAACGGCAGGCTTAATTTTTATCCCGGGCTGATGGAGTGGGAAGGTTTAGCCTTTAATATTAACGCCGTAAATTATAAATGTACCGGTTCATGGTCAGACTTTAAAGCGCCGCATGTTAAGTTAAGCCTTGTTTCAAAAGAACTCAAATTGGATACGGACTTTACGGTCAACGGTAAGCTGATAGATTTTAAGGAATTCAGCGGCGGGTATTTGAATTCGACATTTTCCGCGAGCGGTAGGTTGAATACGCAGAATCCTAAATCCGCGTTTGCGGATATTTCCGGCAAGGTCGACGCAGATTTAGAGGATTTAAAAACCATCTTTAAGAAAGACAGGGAGAAACTCGATAAAGCTGCTTTGAAAGGGAGGGCGCAGGCGGATTTTATTTTAAACGGCAGGCTTGACGATATGAAGAATTGCGCGCTGCAGGCTAAAGTCGTAAGCCCTATGATCTCCGCTTACGGATTGAAATCCGAGAACCTTTCTTTTGATTATGCCCAATACGACGGCGCTGGGAGTATTACTTCGATCAATATGCCGTTTTACGGAGGGTCAATCCGGGGTACGGCAGGCATGAATTTCTCTTCCCCTGATTTTCCTTACCGGCTTGACTTAAATATTGATAAAGTAAGGATCGAGCAGCTGAAAACAGATACTCCGCTTAGGAAAGAAGACATAGCGGGTTCTATACGTTCGAATATAAAACTGGCCGGCGTGCTTAACGATATCTCGCGCCTGACCGGCTCGGGTGATATTGTGATAAAGGAGGGTAAACTCTGGGAGTTAAATCTGCTCAAGGGAATGGGTAAACTTTTATTTGTGCGCGATTTTACCAGCATCGTCTTTAAAGAAGGCTCCTGTTCGTTTTTCGTAGGCGACAGATCAATATCAACCGAAAATTTAGCCTTAAAAAGCGATATCGCAGACCTCGACGGAAAAGTCAGGATAGGTTTCGATTCGACGATCAACGCGCGTTTAAACGTGCGTATACTTAGCGATAGCGTTCCCTTGACCGGGACATTCAAAGATATAGCTACCGCCATCATCGGGACTGCCGAACGTTTCGGCGTTATCAAGATAACCGGCACGATAAAAGAACCCAAGCACAGCTTTGAACCCGCGGTAGGCGATATTTTGAAAAGCCTGACCGATGCGATCATGGGTAAGTAGTTAGCCGTTGACAAAAGGATGGCGCATGCTAACATATAAATTCAGGAGGCTCAAATGATAAAATATTGCAAAATAACTTTATCCGCTTTAATCCTTACGTCCTCGTTTATTTTGTTTACCAGGCTTGATTTAAATGCCGCTGTCCTTTCCAAAGAAGACGCCGTAAATACGGCACTTGCTCAAGCCAGGGTCCAGGATGAAGCCGCCGTAACTCCTCAAGAAAACCCGGAATTAAAATACCGCCAGACATTAAAAGAAGCCATCACCGAGAAGCCGGAAGAGTTTAAGATGGAATTGGATACTTATTCGCGTTTTATCCCTTCGACCGGAGCAAAATGCCAGTCAGGGAGCGTGAGCGTTTTCGATAACGAAGCCGAATACAGTTATGATTTTAAGGCATTCGGAAAGCTCCCCGTTGCCTTGGCCCTGGCTACCCAATATATAGGAATAAATAATAGCACGGCAGTAGGGCTTCCTACCCGTCTTACCGGAGTGAATTTCGGTATTGAAACTACCCTCCCGTTTTTTAACGTCAAGAATACTTATTTCAGGGTCGGTGTGGCGCCTTCTTTTTACGGAGATAACTGGAATATAACTTCCGGTAATTTCCGTCTTCCCTCGCGCGCCTTCTGGATATATCAGCCTAATGAAAAACTTACCATTATCGGCGGCGTCGCTATTAATGTGGATTACAGCGAGGCATTTTCTCCGATCGTCGGGTTTATCTATGAACCTAACGACAAACTTACCTTTAATTTGATCCCGACGCGGCCGAATATTACTTATGAAATTACCGATAAATTGTCGGTCCTGGCCGAAGCAGGCTTTAGTTCCGGCGAGTTCCTGGTCAATAAAGACGGGCAAAAGAACACAAAGCTAACGTATAATGAATACCACGGCGGCCTCGGTTTATCCTACGATATCAATAAAAATATAAATGCTTCGCTCGTAGGCGGTATGGTCATGGGCCGCTCGCTCAAATATACTCCGGATAGCCTCGGTAAGGTGAGCATTAAGAATTCCCCCTATGTCGAATTCCGCGTCAAAGTGGGTATGTAGAAAACGGACCCTAAGGCTTATTGAAAAGCAGGTTAAAGGTTTTGTAATACCGTCGGTAACCTTGATCTCGAACCGGCGAAATCCCTTCCAGGTTTTAATCTCTTGTATTCTGTCATTGCGCACTAAAGACAAGACCACTATCGATGCATCGCTGCGTTTATTTAAAGTTGCGCCTTCCCCCAGTAGTATGGTAAAATTATCTGAATCAAAGATCCGGGATTTGATCTATCCGGTGGGTTTTTACCGCACGAAGGCCGCGGTTATCTTAGGGGCAAGCCGCAGGATATTAAATGAATTCGGCGGGGTTGTGCCCAAAGATATCGATTCGCTCTTAAGTATTAAAGGCGTAGGGAGGAAGACCGCTAATCTGGTCCTCGGTTTAGGTTATAATATTCCGGCGATCTGCGTGGATACGCACGTGCACCGGATCTCTAACCGGCTGGGCTGGATAAGGACGCGCTCTCCCGAAGAAACAGAAAAGGCGCTAACCAGAATAATCCCGGAGCGCGAATGGATCGATTTGAATACGACTTTGGTGACATTCGGACAGAATATCTGTCTGCCGGTGTCTCCGTTCTGCAGTAAGTGCAAAGCCGGGAAATTCTGTAAAAAAATAGACGTAAAAAGGAGCCGTTAGGAAGCACTATGAAAGCTTACACTCAATATCTCATCTTTAATACAAAGAATAGGCAGGAATTCCTGAATATTACTCCCGAGGTAGAGGAAGCAGTGAAGAAGAGCGGTATAAAAGAGGGTTTATGTTTAGTCAACCCCATGCATATAACCGCCAGCGTTTTTATTAACGACGACGAAGGCGGGCTGCATCAGGATTTCGCGGCCTGGCTTGAGAAATTGGCGCCGTATGGAAAAGATAAATATAAACATAATCTGACCGGGGAAGATAATGCCGACGCGCATTTAAAACGCACGGTTATGGGTAGGGAGGTTGTTGTGGCCATCACCGCCGGGAAACTTGATTTCGGGCCGTGGGAGCAGATTTTTTACGGCGAGTTCGACGGCCAGCGCAGGAAGCGTGTGCTGGTTAAAATAATAGGGGAATAATGAAGATAAAAAATACTGAAGTCAAAGTAGTGATCGGAGATATCACCGAATTACGCGTTGATGCCATAGTCAATGCCGCTAATAATAAGCTGGTTATGGGCGGCGGCGTAGCAGGTGCCATAAAGCGTAAAGGCGGCAGGTCCATCGAGGATGAGGCGGTAAAACTCGGGCCGATTGAAATAGGGGAAGCCGTAGCTACTAAGGCCGGCGAACTGGCGGCAAAATACGTGATCCACGCCGCGACTATGGGCCTGGATTTTAAGACCGATGAAATAAAGATCCGCGATTCCGCCAAAAGTTCGCTAAAATTAGCCGATAAGCTTAAAATAAACTCTATTGTCTTTCCGGCGTTAGGGTGCGGCACTGGAGGTTTTCCTCTGCTTGCCGCGGCCAAGATAATGGCTCAAGAAAC
>JAPLLN010000038.1 GCA_026387475.1 Candidatus Omnitrophota bacterium
TAAACAGACTGTATCCAGCTTTTGCTTTCTATTCTCCACTACCCATGACTGAAAATCTTTCAGTGTCAGAAGGTCTGGAAAACCATACAAAATATTAATATTTTTTATTTTCAGGTATTTAGTACTTGCATGCTCTAAAGAAACTATTTGAGCATCTTTTAGTGTAATTTCGAAATCAGTTTTTTTATCGCGACCGCGCAATATTAGCCATTTAGTAAACTGTCTAACTGACAAAACTTCATTATTATAAGAAGCCCCCAATAAACTACAATAGATTCTATCTTTCAATAACTTTGTATTATTCACCCAGGGCCATATCGGATTTTCTAATAGATACACCTCGTCTCCATATGACCGAACAAAAATTGGGTTACCATTTCTAAGATTACCTATCCAACCAGCGACAATACATCCAAATATAGCCCATGAGAGTTCAGTCGGCCACTTAAATATTATTAATGAGGCTAATATTAAGGATGCTGTCCATACTTCCCTTAATCTTAAGCTCAACTCCAGGTCTTTACTTAAAAAATCAAAAAATCGATTTATGGTATCCGACATAGAATAATTCTTAGTAATACGAGATGAGCATCTTTTCCAGATTGCCGCCTAAGATTCCTTCTTTAACCTCTTCCGAAAGCTCGAGATTCTGCACTGCCTGTATTGAACTTACTACATCTTTTTTCGCCGGCCAGTCGCTACCCCATAAAATATGCTTAGGACCTAACAACTCAAGTGCTGCAAGAAAATTAGTTTTAGACTTATCACCGCTAGTATCCACATAAATATTTTTTAAATAATCCGTAGGGCTGCTTTTCAAATCTTTGACGAAATTCATCCCACGCAGCATCTGGTATGTGGCGTCAAAGCGATGCGTCAAAAACGGGATGACCCCGCCAAAATAAGCAAAGACGAATTTAGTTTTAGAATAATCGCGCAGGATATCCGCCATTAAGAGCTTGCCGATACAAATAGTCGTATCGAAGACGTACTCGATTACCGGAGTCAACAAGGGATCCTGCACCCGCTCAAAACCTATTGGGTTTACTATCTGGGAGTGCACGAAAATAGGGATATTTCTACGCTCTGCCTCTCTATATATAGGTAAGAAAGCCGCATCATCCAAGTATTTGCCGCTATAACTGGAGGCGAGGGAAATCGCCTTAAAGCCCAACTCATCAAGCGCCCTTTTCAGCTCATTCAGCATATTTTCAGGCTCATCGACCGGCAAAACCGCGGCCCCGATAAATCTTTTAGGATAGCGCTTAATGATCTTAGAGACGTTGTCGTTATAAATCCGGGCGACTTCTTTAAGGCTCCCTAATTTCAGATGCGCATCTGAGGTAGGATACGTTAAAACCGCCTTGCTGATCCCCGCTTCATCCATAATCCTGGCCTGGGCTTCGATATCCCCCCAACCCTTATGGAAAAAGTGGGCGTTGCTTATGATCTCATCCGGGAGCCAGTGGCTGTGGCTGTCGATTATCATTTATGCTCCGCGCTCTTTAAAATTCGCTCGGTCATCTCTCTTTCATAGAGCGCTTTTATTTTCTCCAGCGCCTTATTGCCCAATTCCTTCTGTATCACCTTTTCAATAGCCTGCAACTTCATGGCCAGAAAGGTATATTCCGGCCTTATTTGTTTGCCGTCGTATTTTAAGGCAAACCCGTCCAGCTCTTTTTCCAGCATATAGGCCTCAAAACCGGCGAGCAGTTTCTCTGTTCCCTTAGCCTTATTCTGCTTTTTAAGTTCTTTCAAAATAACTTTATCCACCTCTACCTGGGTGAACTTGCGCTCTATCTTATCCAAGGCCTCCTTGGTGGTTTTATAGAACCAGACCAAATAACGCCTTTTAAGATTTTTAATATCCTGATTGTGCATTTTATTTCCCCGGATGCTGCTGCTTAAACGGTATGACGGGCGCTACCCACGGCGTCTGCTGGTTGATAATAGCTATTTCCAGCGGGCAGACATTAGCCGGAACAGTAAGCGCAAACTTTAGCGCATTTTCAATCGCTTCAGTAGACATTAAACGTGAAGTATCCTCGGTGACATTCTTCAGTTTTCCCGTAAGGTCAGTATCGGTGACGCCGGGGAGCAGCGAAGTAACCTTGATGCCGTAATCGCGTATCTCCCAGAAAAGCCCCTTAAGAAAAGCGCGCAACCCTACTTTTAACGAGCTATAAACTATAAAGGTGCGCGGGAGCGGATCGCAAAGCGTAGAGCCGGAAACCATATTGATGATGGCGCCGGACTTCTGCTTGATCATATCATTGATCACCAGGCGGATCAGGCGCACATATCCCAGATAATTTGTATGCGCTAATTTCTCGAAATCCTCTATCGGCTGCTTCTCGAAAGGATACTGGCTTGAGATCCCGGCATTATTGATCAGGATATCGATACGGCCGTATTTTTCCTTGGTCTTATTGACTAGATTCTCAAGGTCTTCTAACTTGGTCACGTCGCACTCTACCGGGAGGACTTCGACTTTATATTTCTTGGCGATTTCATCCGCGGTTTCTTTTAAAGGCTCGATCTGGCGCGCGGCAATAGCCAGGTTTATCCCTAAGCTTGCTGCGGTAGAAGCCAGGGCTTTACCTATTCCGCGGCTTGCTCCGGTGACAATGGCAACCCTTCCTTTTAAATCCATGGCATTATTCCTTTCTTATTTATTCGCTGCTTTCTCGATAGAATCTTTAAATATCTTTAAATTATCCTTGGAGTGCTTATTGATAAAACCCTCAACCTGTTCGTCATTAAACTTTGCTTTTTCGTCCATCTCAAAATGCTGGATCCAAACCAACTCCACCCCTTCCGGCTTAGGAGTATATAACCAGACGATTTTCATGTACTTAAAGGGAAATTTCGGCTCCTGTCTTTCAGCATAAGCGAAATATTTGTCTTTAAAGAGCAGGCGCCAGGAGACCCAGGACTTGCCTTCATCATCTGTAAGGCGAAAGGTGATTTTATTATCTTTTTTCTCCACTACTTCCGCCTTCTGATATTCTCCGCCGAATAATTCCGTCCAGCGCGGGATATCATTAGAAATATCGAATACCTTATCGTAAGGCGCGTTAATAATAATCGAGTTGCAAGTATGCCCGGCCATAATTATTTCTCCTTTCCCATCAGACTCAATAAAATCGCTAAATTCGAATCCTTATCTGCGCTCAATGAATGGGGCGCCCCTGCCGGCATAAAGATAAATACGCCCGGGCTCATCCGGATCTTCTTACCCCCTAAAACAAAAATCCCTTTGCCTTTTAAGACCGTTACTGCCGCTTCGCGGGTCGAAGTATGCTCGGAAATATCGGTCCCCTTGGCCAGGCACATCAAGGTATAATTTGAGGTCTCGGTCTTAACCAATACCTTGCTGAAAATCCCTTCCTTGGGAAACTCCATTAATCTTTTCAAATCTTTAAGTTCGGATTTAATCATTATTATAAGATTGCGACTACGCGCGACCAGGCAGCTCCGGTGCGTTTGATCTTGACCGGAAAACAGATGACCTTAAAACCAAAATCCGGCAAATTCTCCAAGTTCGCGAGGCGCTCAATGTGAATAAACTCACGCTTCCTGCCGTAAAAATGAGCCGGGTATAAATATTTGATGTCTTTTTTCTCTAAGAATTCCTTAAGCATAAAACGGTACGGCCGGTCTATCCCCATCGTATCCGTGCCGAATATCTTTACACCCCGATTCAAAAGGTAATCTATGGCCAGTGGGTCTATACCGGGATAATCCGTAAAATATTTAGGGGAGCCGTGCAATTTATCCGCGCCGGTCTGGATCAAGACTATATCGTTAGGCTTAAGGGCGTACTTGATCTTTTTTAGAGCCTCTTCTATATCCTGCGGCCCGATAGTTTCCGCAGGTTTCTTGTGGGTCATATCCAGTTTTACGCCGTCGTTATAACACCAATCCAGCGGGATCTCTTCCGCGGTCTTGGAAGGCCGGTTTTCTGACTTTGAGCCGTAATGAAAAGAGTAATCCAGGTGCGTTCCCACATGGACCGGGGCATGCACTATCTCCAAAGAAAGGAATTCTTCGTCCGGAAGGTCTTCCTTTTTAAGGATGCGCGCCCCTAACGCGTATTTTATTTTGCCGAGCAAAGTTTTACCCATGATCACGCGGTTGAATTTCTCCACCCCGGCTTTATGGGAGATGCGCTCGATATCGACCTTATGCACCTCAAAAGCCTTCTCGTCGATGGGAAGGCTTATATCGATTATCTTCATTGGCCTATTTTAGACTGAACTACTTTAGCGATATCGCTGATAGTGGAAAACTTAGTGATATCCTTAGGGTTTAACTTAATATTAAACTCCTTGCTTAAGGCAATCACAGTCTCCACCATCTCCGTCGAATCCACGCCTATGGAATCCTGCAAAGACACGTCGTCTTTAAGCTCTTCCGGCTTGACTCTTAATAATTTTACTAAAACCTCTTTGATCTTATTTTTCATATTTGCACCTCACCCTTAGTCGCAGCTGCCTCCCATTTGTTGATACCATCCATGACATCCTTAAAGCAAAGTTTAGCCAACGGATCGAAATCGCTCTCCATGATCCGGTTTATGCGCCCGGGCTTAGAGAAGAATTCGCGCATGCACCATGAACCCAGGCGGCCTAAGTCTTCAGTGCTCAAATGATCCGTAGGGATAACCGGATGCAGAAAATCCCAGGTGCTGAAATCCACTTTTTTAGGATCGACCCACCCTTTCTTTAAAGCGATCCTCCACATCGGCGAATTCGGCGCGGGAGTTACATAACCGACCCAAAGAATATCCGGATCGACCTCGTCGGTAAACTCAAAACGCTGCTTGATGATCTCCTCAGTGTCATAATCAAAACCCATCATGATATCCGCGACAATTGCGATATCGTTTTTTCGCAGGATCTCGATGGTCTTTTTGATCTGATCCAGAGTGATGCCTTTGGCGATCTTCTTAAGTTCCGATTGCGTAGTGACCTCGATCCCGAAGACGCCCATAAAAAGACCGTTCTCTTTCATAAGCGGTAAAATCGATTCGCAGTTGACCCAGTCGATGGCGCGGCCTAAAGAAACCCACTTGATCGGATTATTAGACGCCTTTTTGAGCTCGCAGAATTTCTGCACCCTCTTGGGGTCGACATTAAAATTATCATCCTGAATAACTACGACCTTTACCCCGTATTTTCTATGCAGGAGATTCAACTCCTCCATAACCCTTTCCGGAGATTTTGCGCGCCATTTCAAGAAATCCGAAGGCGAGCGCGGGTCAAACTGGTCCCACTCATAACAAAAAGTACAGGCCGAAGGGCAGCCGCGGGAAGTAACCATATCCACGAACGGCTTCCAGTAAGTATGGCCCACGTATTTATCCATAGGAAACAGATCATACGCCGGAAGCGGGAGTTTATCTAAATCCATCATCAGCGGCTTATGCGGCCCCATGATGATCTCGCCGTTGACGCGCGAAGTCACGCCACCTACATCTTTAAGAGGCTTATTCTTATCTATTGCCTCGATCAGGTCGCCGAAAGACTCTTCTTCTCCCATGACCACAAAATCCACGGCCGGGTTTTCTTCCAAAGTATGCACAGGCATCGCGGAATACCATAAACCCCCGAAGATGATCTTGGTCTTGGGCAGGGCAACCTTGATTTTAACCGCCGCGTCCTTAAAATGCCTTAGAACTCCGTAACCACCGTATCCGTGCAACTGTTCGCCCATGACCACAACGTCCGGATTGATAGCCTTGACCTTTTCAACTAGAGCGTCCATCGGGATCTGGTCGGCTTTTCCGTCGATAACCGCGACATCAGCATAGCCCCTGGTTTCTCTGACGTAAGCCGCCCAATGGGCATAGAGCTGATTAGGCGACCTGTGAATTCCATGGGTAGCCCATGCGCCGACTTTCGGCATAACAAATAAAATCTTCATCGTTCTTCTCCTTTAGGGTTTCTCTACGACCAGAGCGGAATTTATTCCGCCGCGGCCGCGCGAGATGATCAATGCCTTCTCTATTCTTTTTTCTTTGGCTTCCTTACCTATATTATAATTCAAAGACTTATCCGCCGGCTCATCCAGATTGACGGTCGGAGGAATAAGGCTGTGCTCCATGGCTAAGACCGTTGTGATCATATCCACGGCGCCTGACGCGCCCAGAAGATTTCCGAACATGGACTTGGGGCAGCTGACCGGGATATCCTTAGCCCTTGCGCCGAAAACACTTTTTATGGCGGCGATCTCCGAGTTATCCCAGATATCCACGGCTAAACCGTCTAAACTTATGTAATCTATTTTATCCGCGCTCACACCAGCGTCATTCAACGCCATATTAATGGCGCGCGCTAATTCTTTACCGTCGGAAGCAGGCTTGATCCTGTCTACCGCGTCGCAGCTGGTCCCGTAACCCGAGATCAAAGCCTGGATGACCGCTTTGCGCGACTTTGCCCGCTCAACGTTCTCCATGACCACGATCCCCGAGCCTTCTCCGATGACAAATCCGTCGCGTTTCTTATCAAAGGGACGGTATGCTTCAGACGGATGCGCGTTATTTTTTGAAAGCGCGCCGTAAGTATTACAGCACAACAATGCGTAAGGAGTAACCGGGGCTTCCATGCCGCCGGCAAGGATCATATTTAATTTACTTTTGGATAAAACCTTGCGCGCATACCCTAAGGCCATAAGAGAGCTCGCCCGGTCAGCCACTACAGTCTTACTAAAACCTTTAATGCCGTAATAGATGGAGACCTGGCCCTGGGGCGCTGCCGGAAACCACGCCGAGGCCATATAAGGAGAGACCCCTTCGCGTCCCTCGATGTAAAGGTCGCGTAATTCCGTCTCGGCATAAAGCCATCCGCCGATGGCATTACCTAGAAATATCCCCACGAGATTAGGGTCTTCGTTCTTTATATCGATGCCCGCGTCCTGAAGCGCCATTTCAGATGCGATCAGGGCCATATGCGAGAAGGCGTCGATCTTTTTTAAGAGCCTCTCCGAGACGTGGGTGTATTTTTCCAGGTCGTCGATCTGTCCGGCGATATGCGACGGATACTTTGAGGCGTCAAAACGCGTGATCTCTTTGACAAACGACCTTCCGGATTTAATATTTGCCCAGAACTGGCGCTTGCCTATTCCGGAGGGAGCGACTATGCCTGTACCCGTGATCGCGATTTTTTCCATTAGCCACCAAACCTTTTCAAAATTAAAGCGGAGTGAATCCCCGAAAACCCACTTGAGGTTTTAAGAATAATATTTACTTTTTTTGCGATCGCCTGATTGGGTATGTAGTAGAGATCACACTGCGGATCCTTCTCCTCCTGATTTATCGTAGGAGGAAGGATATTCTTCTCAAAGATCATGGCGCAGATGGTAAACTCTACGGCGTTTGCCGCTGCCAACGGATGCCCGATCATAGATTTAAGCGAGCTGATGGGCAACTTATAAGCATAGTCTCCGAAGATCGCCTTGTAGGCATTGGTCTCAAAGATATCATTCATGCGTGTAGACGATCCATGGGCATTGATGTAATCTATTTCCGCGGGTTTAATATTCGCATCTTTTAAACCCAAAGTTATGCAATTCTTCATCGCGTCCCCGTCGCCGGGGAGATCAGTCATATGAAAGGCGTTGCAGCTGGTCCCGAAACCCATGACCTCGCAATAAATGTGGGCATTGCGCTTGAGGGCGTGATTCAACTCCTCCAAAACCAGAAGCCCGGCGCCCTCGGAGAGGACAAAACCGTCGCGTTTGTTATCAAATGGCCGGGACGCCTTTTCCGGCTCATCGTTACGCACTGACAAAACATTTACTACGTCGAAAGCGCCGAAGGTGATCGGCGTAATGGGCGCTTCTGCCGCGCCACAGATCATAATATCCTGCTCACCGTCCTGTATGGTCTCCAGCCCAAAACCCATAGAGTCGGTTCCGGCGGTACATCCCGTAGAAAGGGTATTGCAGATACCTTTAAATCCGTATTTAGAACTAAGTTCGATGGAAGGCGTATTGAACATCGCCGCATCATACAAATCAGGCCTGACCAAAGAGGGATCGATCGGCTTTTTGCCGTCGTCGGTGACCAGGGCGAATTCCTCTTCCATATATTTTGTCCCGCAGATAGCATTTGCGAGGCAGACTCCGATACGCTCCGGGTCTTCTTTAGCGAAATCGATGCCGCTGTCCTTTATCGCCATATTCCCCGCCACGACTCCGAACTGCACGTATCTATCCATGCGCATCGCTTCTGCGTGCGTAAGTCCTAACTTAAAAGGATCGAAATCGCGCACCTCTGCGGCGATCTTGGTATTAAAGACCGAAACGTCGAATCCGTCGACCCGCTTGATCCCGGATACGCCTCCGGACATCCCCTTCCAGGCATTATCTTTGCCGATTCCGTTCGGGGAAACCACCCCTATACCCGTAATAACAACTCTGCGCTTAGGCATGAATTATCTTTTCTCCTCTTCCTTTGCTCTGCTTACCTTAAATACAATGTGCCCCCCGTCCGGACAAGTCACCGTATCCAGGGTATCAGGGTTCTTCATAAAGAAAAACTTGGCGCCGAAATTTAAAGCAAATAAAGCCGGAAAGGCGCAGTGAAAAGCCGCGCCGCAAAAACCCGGAATGCATTTCAAGCCCGTTGTCTCCCATTTATCGCCGACTTTATAGCCAAAAACACATTTGCCGTCAGACTTAAATACTTCAATGACCATATTTTTCGGTTTAGGCCCCTTCCAATTCAAGTCCTTAGCCGCGAATTCCGGCTTACCCTCTTTATCGAGGATCTCGGCCTTAAATTCAAGCTTGCCTCCGTCGGGACAGGTAACTAATAAGGAACGCTGGTTATCCCGGAAAGGGAATTTTGCTCCGAAACTAAGCGCGTAAATTACCGGGAATAACGCATGCGCCAAGCCTAAGCAGAAAAACTTCGGCGGATGAGTAAAATCTTCCAAAATAAGTTCATCCCCGATCTTATAACCATGATAACAATGCCCCTCCACCTTATTTACCGTAAGCTTTAATTTAGGAAAAGGGGAATCGATCTTTTCGCTCATCTTAGTCGTATAGTCCTTTAGTAAAATTCAAAAGTTCATCTTTGGTAAAAAACTGTCCGGTCTCTTCAACCGCGTGCACCAATTCCACTAATTTAGTATTCAAGGGGGCCTTCTGCCCGGTTTTCCTAGCCAGGGCGACAAATGCGCCGTTAATAAAATCGACCTCCGAGCGCTTGCCTCTTTTGATGCTCTGCAGGATAGATCCGTACAGCGGGTCTTTGCTTAATTTAAGCATTATGCCGGAGAATATCCCCGCTGCCTGCGCCGGGGGGATACAGATCATTTTAGTGATATTTTCCAACGGGAAACCCGGAAGGGAGACTAAATTTATCCCCGACTTGCAGATAATATCAAAACCTTCCTTCCAGATACCGATGCTGATACGGCTTACATCCAGGTCGCCGAACGCCTCCTGCATGCTCAAGCCCAATATCGCGGGGATACAGTTGTTGGCGTTGACAAAAACTTTCATATATTTCATCCCCATGATGTCATCGCTGATCGTCGTCGGGAAGGCCTTATCCAGGACAAGGCTTACATCGATCAATTTCTGGTCCGTTCCTTTTTCAAAAGGCCTGCCGATGATCCAGCCGCCTTCGAAATTATGCACGATCAGGCCCGGCTCAATATAGGTCGAACCAAACATCACGATACTTGAGATTATTCTGTCTTTAGGGATGTATTTTGCCGTTATTTCGTCGGCAGCCACACCATTCTGCGTAGTCAGGACTATCGAGTCTTTTAAAAAAGCGGCGTTATCTTTCAGCGCGCACTCGATATCCTGGGTCTTGACCGCGAGTATTGCCAGGTCCGGCTTAGAGACCACCTGGCTGTGCGCCGTAACCGACACCTTATGCTCCCGGCGCGCTCCGGAGACCTTGATACCGGATGAATTTATGGCATCGACCGCATCTTTCCGGCCGACCAGGTAGACATCTTCACCTTTTTCTTTTAAGTAAGCCGCGACTAAGCCCCCGATCGCTCCGGAGCCGATGACTACTATCTTCATTTGCAGTTTTTGGGGAAACCGTATTTTTTGTAATCGAACCCAGCCTGCTCCAACAGCCGGACCATCATGCTGTAAAACGGGGAGGGGACATCGGAGAAGAAAGCGCCGACCACATCCTGCTCTTCAACCGCTTCTGCGCTCCGGGATCTGGCAAGTTCTTCGGCCTTTTTGGTCACCGCTACTTCGGTTATCCGGCGGTGAAAAACCGGGATCTTGACTATCATCAGCTTTAATTTTTCTTGAGTCTTGGCATCCCAATTCATGCGTTAACCCTCTATGATAATTAAGGTTACTTCCCTCTTCCGGAATATAGTAAAATTTTACTATTCCAATTTTATTAATTATACCTCCTAGAACGGGCTTGTCAAGTAAAAATCTTATAAGTTTACAGGGCTTTGATGAGACGGGAGAGAAACTGGTATTCTGCCTCCAGCATCTGGAGGTTGTGTTCAAGGATGAGGGTATGCGGAGAAGACTTCTTTTTCAGGGAAACTATCATCTGGTTAAGCTCGCGGGAGAGGCCTTTGAGGATGACCATCCTGCCGCGCATGCGGCGCTGCGCTATTTCAGGGTCGATCTTATCTAAAAAATATAAACTTAGGTCCAGGCTGAATTGAGGCCGCTTAAAATTCAAAAAGCTCTTGCTTAAGAGTTCGTCAAAGCGGAGTTTTCCTTTTGGGGTGAGGCAGTAGACGTGGCGTTCGGGCCTGCGCGTCGGTTTCAAAGCGCGCTTTGCGACCAGCCCCCTCTTCTCCAGTATGTTCAGGGGATAATATATGGATTTCAGGTCTACTCCGGCGAAGATAGAGAGGATCTTTTTGATCTCTTGTTTTATTTCGTAGCCGTGTTTAGGGCTCTGGCGCAAAAGCCCTAATAATAAAAGCTCCTGCTCGATCACTCTGCCACCACCCCCATCTTGCGGAATTTTTTATAGCGCTCTTTTAATAGATCCTGCGGGCTTAGTTGTTTCAACTCGCTTAAATTTCTTAACAGGGTTTCTTTTATATTAGCGGCGGTCTTGGCGGGATCGCGGTGCGCTCCACCCAGAGGCTCGTGGACGACCTCATCGATGATCCCCATCTTTAACAGGCCTTCGGCGGTAAGCTTTAATACCTCGGCTGCTTCCGGCGCTTTCGCTCCGTTCTTCCAGAGTATCGCAGCACACCCCTCGGGAGAAATAACCGAATAATAAGCATTCTCTAAAACGCAGACCCTGTCGGCTATCCCTACTCCCAGCGCCCCTCCGGAACCGCCTTCGCCGATGACTACCGCGACGATCGGCACGCCAATACGGGTCATCTCCCTTAGGTTAAGGGCGATCGCCTGGGACTGCCCCCTCTCTTCGGCTCCGATCCCCGGATACGCTCCGGGGGTATCGATAAAGACCACTATCGGCAGGTTACTCTCCTGGGCCAACTGCATCACCCTTAAAGCCTTACGGTACCCTTCAGGGTGGGCGCAGCCAAAGTTCCTCTTCAGGTTCTCCTTGGTATCCCTGCCTTTTTGGTGGCCGATCACTGCGATCTTCTGATTATCCAGTTTAGCCAGGCCGCAGATCATCGCTTTATCGTCGGAGAAGAGCCGGTCACCGTGCAATTCAATAAAATCGGTCATGAGCATCCCGATATAATCTAATGTATACGGCCTAAGCGGATGGCGCGCCAGCTGGACCTTTTGCCAGGCGCTAAGGCTGCTGTAAGTATCTTTCTTTAAATGTTCAAGCTTCTCCTCCAGCCTTTTGACTTCGGAAGAAAGATCGATCTTCTTATCGGAGATAAAATTCTTCAATTCCGAGATCTTCTTTTCTAATTCAACGATAGGTTTTTCAAAATCTAGTCCGGCCATAGTTTAATCGACTATCGTGACTTCCGTCCCGGTAGGGACAATGGTATATAATTCTTCTACGTCGGAGTTCCCCAGCCTTACGCAACCGGCGGTTACCTGTTTTCCCAGGTTTTGCGGCTCGGTGGTCCCGTGTATCCCGTAACCGGCAAGGTCAAATCCCATCCAGCGCGTGCCCAGCACATTATCCGTGCTCCCCGCGGGGATCACCGCCCCGGCTTTAAACCAGGTCGGGTTGACCAGTTTATTGGTTATTTTATAAGTCCCCACCGGAGTGGAATTATTCTTTCCGGTTGAGACGATGTAGACCTTGATCACTTCCTCGTCGGATTTAAGGGTGAGCGTATTCTGGGATTTATCGACGAGTATGCTAAACGGCGCGTTCCAGACTTTGATCTTTCTTCCCGGCATGATCTTAGAATCCGTCAGGTTATTGCTCTTAGCAATCAACTCCGGGGTGGTTTTGAATTCCCGCGCGATTTTTGTAAGGGTATCCCCGGGTTTTATTTCATAGGCAACGCTCTTAGGGGTAACCGCGGGAGAAAAAAGCAGTTTTATATTCAACTCTTCGACTTTTCTCTGCCAGTTAAGCGCGTCATTTGAATTGGTGAATTCGTTAAGCAGTTTTACATAAGCGTCTCTTGACCCCAGCAGGTCTCCCTTGTTCTGCAGATCCCTGGCCTGATTCAACATCCCGGACAAAGAAACGCCGCTTTTACCTTTGGTCAAAGGGCAAAGCCCCCTCCCGCATTTTAAGAATACGAATAGCCCTAATAAAACAGCTGCGCAAACAGCGACGATGATCAAGATTTTCTTGTTCAAGTATATCCTCCTTATCCTAATAAGCTACTACGGCGATGATTATTCCCAGTATTAAACCGACGATTACTTCGATAGGGGTGTGTCCCACAAGCTCGCGCAGGCGCATCTCCTGGATCTTACCCTGCCAATAAATGTCTTCCATTACCTTATTTAATATGCGCGCTTGTTTCCCGGCGGAGCGGCGCACTCCCTGGGCGTCAAACATTACTACGATGGCAAAAGCCGCGGCGAGGGCAAAGTAGGCGCTGGAGAAACCCTGTTCAATGCCGACGGCAGTAGCCAGGCACGAGGCGCCGGCTGCGTGCGATGAGGGCATCCCTCCGGAACCGATAAACCAGCGGAAATCGAACCTCTTATGCTGGATGACCCCGATGACCAGCTTGATGGTCTGGGTAATGAACCACGCGGATATCGTGGTCATCAATATTTTGTTGCGGGCTATCGCTACGAATACTTCCTTCATTATTCCTTTGCGGCTGGGGCAGGGGTTACTTCGATTTTTACTTTAGCGGGGGTCGTGGCAAGTCCGTCTTTTATTACAAAACCCTGATTCCCTTCCAGGGTCTTTTCGCTCTGCGATTTCTGTATCATATCCACGCCGACCTTGCGCGCCTGCTTTCTTAATTCCCTTATCGCTTTCTTGAGCTCGGCTGCGGAAGACAGCTTTATCTTAAGGGTCTCATTCTCCTGCTCTAATTTAGTCTTCTGTTCGGCAAGCGCCGCGTTTTCTGCTTTTAAAAGCGATGCCTGCGAGCTGATCTGGTCAAGGGTCTTCTGGATAACGGCAAAATCCATAAAAAGCTTGGAGAGGCGTTTTCTGCCGGCCTTTAAATTCTCTTTAAGCTCATTCTTATCATGGGCCAGCTTGACCCCGAGCGCTTTTTCTTTCTCCAATTCCTGGGTAAGCCTCTGCTTTTCGCTCTCCAAAAGGACGATCTGCTCTTTTTTCTGGGACAACTCGCTTAAAAGCGCGTATTTCTCCTTAAGGGCGATCACATACCTGTAAACGCTGAATACGGTGATGCTTATCAGGATGACGATGACGATATTCTTTATCTTGGGCTTATTCATAGTTAAATATTATATAGCCTGGCGGTCAAATTGCAAGTTTTTTTATGGTTAGATTTAGCCCGGTCTTTCGTCTATTGTTAATGAAGGGAGGATTTTTACATGCTGGCAAAAGTATTTACCTTTGGTTTGTTAGGAATAGAGGCGTATCCCGTTGAAATTGAAGTGGATGTCGCAAGGGGGCTCCCGGCGGTGACCATAGTCGGGATGGCGGATACCGCCATACGCGAGAGCAAAGAGCGAGTCAAGGCGGCGATCAAGAATTCGGGGTTTGACTGGCCGGCGGAGCGCATTACCATAAGCCTCGCCCCATCGGATATCCGCAAAGAGGGCGCGTCTTTTGACCTGGCCATTGCCCTGGGGGTCTTGGCCGCTTCGGAGCAAATAGACAACCTTGGACTTAAAGATTATTTTGTCCTGGGAGAGCTCTCCTTGGACGGCCTGGTAAGGCCGGTGCGGGGATTATTATCCGTAGGGTTAGCCGCGGCTAAGGCCAAGATCAACAAGATCCTCGCGCCGGCGGCCAATGCTAATGAAGCAGCGGTAGTATCGGGGATAAAAGTATTCGGGGTCAAGTCGCTTAAGCAGGCGATAGACGCGATTTACGGCGGTAATTTACTGAAACCGCTCAAACTTGACTTTGCGACCGCATTTACCCGGAGTTTAAATTACGCGCTGGATTTCGCGGAAGTAAAAGGGCAATATCAGGCCAAGCGGGCGCTGGAAGTGGCGGTCGCCGGAGGGCATAATATTGCGATGATCGGGCCTCCGGGAGGCGGAAAGACGATGCTGGCGAAAAGAATACCCACGATCATGCCGGACTTGACATTGGAAGAAGCGCTGGAGATAACAAAAATACATTCGGCTAGCGGGTCTTTGGCTTACAAGACAAGCGTGGTGGGGACCCGACCCTTCCGCTCCCCGCACCACAGCATCTCTGATGTCGCCCTGGTCGGAGGTGGCTCGATACCGCAGCCGGGAGAGATCAGCTTAGCTCACGGAGGAGTTTTGTTTTTAGATGAGCTTCCTGAATTCAGGCGTGACTGCCTGGAAGCGTTGCGCCAGCCGCTGGAAGACGGGACCATTCATATTTCGCGCGCCGCGCGCTCATTGATATTTCCCGCGTCTTTTATGTTGGTGGCAGCGATGAACCCCTGCCCGTGCGGATATTTTAGCGATCCTAAAAGGGCGTGCCGGTGCAATCCGAATAAGATCGCGAATTATTTAGGAAAGATCTCGGGGCCCCTCTTGGACAGGATCGATATCCACATTGAAATACCGTCGATAAAATATAAGGAATTGACTGACACGAAGGACGCAGAGGCATCGTTTGCTATCAAGGCGCGGGTGGAAAAAGCGAGGGCTTTACAGCGGGAAAGATTCAAATCAGAAAGAATATTTTACAACGCCCAAATGCCTTCTAAAACAGTAAGGAATTATTGCGCGCTTAATGAGGAGGGGAAGGAACTTTTGAAATTGGCTATGACGGAATTAGGTTTATCTGCCCGGGCTTATGACAAGATACTGAAAGTTTCGCGCACCATCGCTGACCTGGCGCAATCAGAGCTCATCCGTCCGGAGCATATCTCGGAAGCGATACAGTACCGTTCGCTTGACAGAACGTGGTAAGGCCTATTTCGTCAATACTTCGATGCTGGCGGTGGTACTCGCGGTCTGGGCCTTAGCGTCCGTTACCGTAAGCGTTACGGTGAAAATCCGCGAGCCGTAAGTAGCGCTCAAATAAGTATTGACCGGCTTGGCGAGCCTCGAAGTATCTCCGTCGCCAAAATCCCATTCATAGGAAACTATTCTACCGTTAGCGGAATGCGACTGCGTTGCGTAGAACTGGACCTTTAAAGGAGAGAATCCCTTCATCGGCCGGGCGACGATCACCGGGACCGGCGCCGACAATATTACCGGAGGCTTAGTCTCCGGCGGCGGCGGTGTTTCTATTTTCTCGGCAACCGGCTCTACCGGCGGTTGCGCGGGCTTTGCCCCCTCTGCAGGAACAGCTTCGGGCGCGGCCGTCGGGACAACTTTGACTTCTGGTTGCGGGACAGCCTTGACTTCCGGCGGCGGGACAGCCTTAACTTCGGGCTTCTGCTCTTCGATAAGCAGGTCCTTCTCTACATAAATATTCAACTCTTCGCGCAAGGCCTTGATGCGGGCCTTTTCTTTCTCAAAATCCTCGTCTTCATTTTTATTGACTTCGGCTCGGTATTTAGGGTCTCTTTCGTACTTGCGGTCATTGGCCATCACAAAAGGCATGCGGAATATGCCTCCGACCACCTTGACGATAGTGACCGGCGGATTCCATAAATATTCTTTAAGGCGGCTCTCGATGATGCCCATATTCATATAATACGATTCCACGGTCTTCCTGCGGCGCTTAAACCTCTCTTTAGCCACATCCAGGTCCGGAACGGCGTTATTCTTTCCCACGGTATATTCGGGTATCTGATAACCGCTCCTGGTCACAACGTAGCCTTTATCGTAAGGGGCTTTACCCTGTTGGAACTTATAGGTCACGCAACCGGATAACAAAAATGAAAACAATAATAAAGCAATGGCCTTTTTCATAGATACTACTCCTTTTTCATTAACGAGAGCGCTTCCGAACGGGTCTTCTGGTTTTCTTTAAATATTCCTCTTACCGCGGAAGTCACGGTCAGGACTCCGGGTTTTTTCACCCCGCGCATGGACATGCACATATGTTCCGCTTCGATGACCACCATTACCCCCAGGGGCCTGAGCTTGCGCATAATGATCTCGGCGATCTGGGTAGTGAGCCGCTCCTGCACCTGCGGCCTGCGGGATAATATATCGACGACGCGGGCGAGTTTGCTTAAACCCGTCACGCGGCCTCTTTTAGGGATGTAGGCGATGTGCGCCCTGCCGGCAAAAGGCAGAAGGTGGTGTTCGCATACGCTGTACAGAGGGATGCCCTTAAGCAGGATGATCTCATGATGCTTCTGGTCTAAGATTACCTCCAGCTCTTTCTCCGGGTCCTGCTCTATCCCGGAGAATATCTCTTCGTACATCTCCGCCACGCGCGAAGGAGTATCCAATAGATCCTTCTTTTTAGGATCCTCTCCTATGGCCACCAATATATCGTGTATCGCCCTTTCGATCTTTTTCTTATCCATTTTATTTTCCTATGCAAAACTCGCTGAATATCTTGTCCAATAAATCCTCGGAGAACCTTTTGCCTAAGATGCTGTCGATAAGCACCAGCGCATCCTTAACATCCTGGGCAATGAACTCCGGAGGTGTTTTATTATCTAATGAATTACGCGCTTCTGCAATAAGAATCTGCGCCTCTTTTATAGCGCTTATGTGCCTTAAGTTTGAGACCATGGCCGCCTCGCCGGAAGAGACCTCTCCTTTATAGACCAGATCTGCGATACCATCTTCTAAAATACCGATATTTTTTGTTTTTTTGGCGGAGACCTCGATCACGCGAGGAAAGATCTGGGAGAGCTTCTCTTTTTTTATCTTCTGGCGCAGGTCCATCTTGTTGATTACGGCGATAACCGGTTTCTTCGGCAGCTTTTTAATCAAATTAAGGTCTGCCTTATCCAGGGCCCTGCTCCCGTCAAAAATAACGAGGATCAGGTCGGCAAACCCGATATGTTTCCGGGAGCGCTCGACCGCCTTTTTCTCGACGAGCCCGCGCGGCTCAAGAATACCGGCAGTGTCCATAATCCTCACCGGTATCCCTTTGATGTCAATTATCTCTTCGATGGTGTCGCGGGTGGTTCCGGCAACCGGAGTGACTATGGAGCGCTCGCATTTTAAGAGCGCGTTCAATAGAGAAGATTTACCCACGTTCGGTTTCCCGCATATGACCGCGCGCACCCCTTCCCGGTATATCCGTCCGCGCGCCGAGCCGGCAATGATCTTTTTGAATTCTTCCTCTGCCTCTTTCAGTTTAGCGTTGTATTCTTGTAGATCTATCTTATTTATCCCCTCCTCCGGGAAATCTATGTTTGCCTCCAGCAACATCAAAATATCCAAAAGCATCTCTCTTGCCTTGTTCAGCTCCTTAGAGAGCCCGCCCTTAAGCTGCTCTACTCCGAGCTTCAAGGCAGCATCGGTTTTCGCCCGGATAATATCCAAGACCGCTTCTGCCTGGGCAAGGTCGATTCGTCCGTTTAAAAAAGCGCGTTTGGTAAATTCCCCGGGCTCGGCGAGGCGGCAGCCGCAAGCTAAAACTAAATCTAAAATTGCCCGTAAAGGAATAATACCCCCGTGACAATTAATTTCTACGATGTCTTCCTTGGTAAAAGAACGGGGGGCGCGCATGACAGTAAGAATAACCTCGTCGATCATCTTATCCCCGTCGGAGATCCAGCCGTAATGCGTAGTGAAAGTCTTAAAGCCGGAGGGCTTTGAACCGTCTTTCGAACAAAAGATCTTATCCGCGACTTTTAAAGCATCTTTACCGCTAAGGCGCACAATACCGATCCCGCCTACCCCCGCAGGAGTAGAGATCGCCGTAATGGTATCGGAATTATCGTGTTTTAACATCTGGCTTCTCCGACTACGAATAACGAACCGGTGACAAGAATAAGGTCGCCTTTGTTGCTTAACTTCCTAGCTAATGCCATAGCCTGCCTGACAGAATTAGTTTTATAAATATCGTCTCTTGTAAAATAAGCTGCCATTTTATTTACCGGGGCTGCCCGCGGAGTGTCAGCGCGGGTTAAAACTACCTTATCGGCTAAAACCTTTAATTCCCCGCAGATCCCTTTTATATCCTTATCGCCGGATACACCTAAGACCAATATTAATTTTTTATATTTAAAATTGTCTTTTACCGCTTGTTTTAATACTTTGGCAGAAGCGGCGTTCTGCGCGCCGTCTAAAACGGTTAAAGGATCTTTAGATATAATTTCGCATCTTCCCGGCCACCGGGTTTTAGTTAATCCCCTGCTTATCGCCGCAGAGCTGATCCCGGCTCCCTCTTTATTTAAAACTTCAATCACTTCTGAACTAACCGCGGCGTTCATCTTTTGATGCTCGCCGATAAGGCTTAAGCTGACTTTGCTAACCCCGGGAGGGATCTTGTTTACCTGATAAAAGCGGCTCTTTTTTTCTCTACAGCGCTTGCGGATAACATCCAGCGCTTCTTTTTTCTGGGGGGCGCAGATAAGCGGCACCCCCGGCTTGATTATCCCGGCCTTCTCTCCCGCGATTTTTCCCAGGGTCTTGCCTAATTTCTGCGTATGTTCGTAGCTTATCGGTGTGATCACCGAGGCCAGCGGAGTGGCCACATTAGTCGCATCCAGCCTCCCGCCTAAACCCGTTTCCAAAACAGCAAGGCCTACTCTTTTATCTTTAAAATACTGAAAGGCTAAAGCTGTGCAGACTTCAAAATATGTAAGCGGCCCGTATCGGGAGATTTTGTTGTATTTTTTTATCGCCGGCCTTAGCCGGCTGACCAGATCCGCCAGATCTTTGCGGGAGATCATCCCCTCGAAGTCGGTTGTCGGTTGTCGGTTGTCGGTTGTCGGTTTAAGTATGCGTATACGTTCTCTAAAATCAACCAGGTGCGGAGAGGTATACAGCCCGACTTTGTGGCCCGCCTCCCTTAATATATAGGTAAGGAAAGCGCAGGTAGAGCCTTTGCCTTTGGAACCGGCCACATGGATGGATTTAAGGTTATCCTGGGGATTACCGACAAGAGCCAAAAATTCTCTGACCCGCTCTAAATTAAACGAGTCTTGATACCGGTAGGTTGATAATTCTTCATAGTTGATAAAGCTTTCCAGATATCGGAGCGCTTCTTGATAAGTCATGCATCAATGGCGGAAATGCCTCATCCCGGTAAAGACCATGGCGATCTTATGCTTATCCGCCATTTTAATTATCGCCTCATCCGCGATAGAGCCGCCCGGCTGGATGATCGCCTTGATCTTATATTTAGCGGCTAATTGTATGGCGTCTTCTTTAGGGAAGAACGCATCCGACGCCAGGACCGCGCCGGGAGTAGCCTTTCCCGCTTTCTTGGTTGAGATAAATACGGAATCAACGCGAGACATTTGTCCCGCGCCGATGCCGACGGTCTTAGTCCCCTTGGTCAAGATAATGGCATTGGATTTTACATGCTTGGCTACTTTCCAGCCAAAGAGCAGGCTCTCCATCTCTTTCTGGGTAGGTTTCTTTTTAGTGACGACTTTCAGATTATTCATATCCAGGGTCGCCGAGTCCTTATCCTGGAGGAGAAGGCCTCCGCTTACCCGTTTAAAATCCGTTTCTTTTATCGGCTGTAAATCATTTAACTCGAGGAGCCTTAGGTTTTTCTTATCTTTAAAAAGCTCCAAGGCGTCTTTATCAAAGCCCGGAGCAATAATACACTCTAAGAATCCGCTCTTAGCCACGACCTTGCCGGTCTTTAAGTCCATCTTGCGGTTTAATGCCACGATACCGCCGAACGCAGAAAGCTTATCGCACTTCCAGGCCTCCACGAATGCCTTATCTAGAGATTTATCTTCGGCAACACCGCACGGGTTATTGTGCTTTACGATCACCGCCGCGGGATTCGAGAATTCCTTGATTAATTCCAAAGTGGCATTTAAATCCAGAATATTATTAAAAGATAATTCTTTTCCTTGGAGCTGTTTCAGGTTTACCACCCCTTCATTTCTTCCTTTTTCTTTGTAAAATGCGGCTTTCTGGTGGGGATTCTCGCCGTAACGTAACTTCTGGATCTTTTCAAAACTCAACGTCAGGTCTTTGGGAAAAGCAGAACCGCTATCTGTCTTGCCTTTGAAATAATTGTTAAGGTAAGAGAATATCGCCGCGTCATATTGCGAAGTCCTGCCATAAACCTCTATACCCAGGTCGCGCAATAATTCCTTAGGGAGGCTCCCTTTATTCTTCTTAAGTTCCGCGATCACCATTTCGTAGCGCGCAGGATTGCAGATAACCGCCACTGACTGATGGTTCTTAGCCGCGGAGCGCAGCATCGAAGGCCCGCCGATATCTATATTTTCGATCACTTCCTCGATTGAAACGCCCGGTTTCTGGGTGGTCTTTTCAAACGGGTACAGATTAACGACTACCATATCGATTAAGCCGATGCCGTTTCTTTTTATCGTCTCCATGTGCTCGGGGTTCTCTCTTAAAGCCAGGAGCCCGCCGTGGATCTTAGGGTGCAGGGTCTTGACCCTGCCGTCGAGCATTTCGGGAAAACCCGTATACGCCCCGACCTCGATGACTTCAACCCCGGCCTCGCGCAGCATCTTGGCTGTGCCGCCGGTAGAGAGAATCTCTACGTCAAACTTCTTTAATTCTTTGGCTAGATCCAGAACACCGGTCTTATCGGAAACACTGATCAACGCGCGCTTAATCTTAACCATTTCCTCTCCTTTTAATATTGAATTATTTGTTAAAGCGGAAGTTAACGAGGTCCGTATCCTGCATCACATATTCTTTCTGCTCTAATCGTAATTTTCCCGCCTGCTTGGCCCGCGACTCTCCGCCGCAAGACATAAAATCCGCGAAACTTATTATCTCGGCGCGGATAAAACCCTGCTGGATATCGGAATGTATTGTCCCGGCTGCTTCCCAGGCAGTAGTCCCTTTTCTAATCAGCCAGGCGCGGGTCTCTTTCTCTCCGGTGGTAAAGAAACTGATATAATTGCTCTCTTTTAAACATCTCGCCAAGAGCCCGTTGATATCTTCTAAATCCTGGGGAACGGCCACCGTGACCGGCCGCAGCGTATAAAGCCCGAAGGCGGCAATGATCTTTTTCTGCGCCTCGTCCAGCGCCACCGTTGAGACGAATTCTTCCTTTTCCAGTGCGGCCTTAAATTTGTTCAATATTACTTTCTCCGCTTCGTCGCTGGCGCGCGAGAGGCGGGTCTCCACAAACTCCAGGTCATTGAGGATCAGGTCCATGCGGGAGTCTTTGCCTACGATTATTCCGTCGGAATCCAAAGCCTCTTTTTCGCCTACTACTTCTACCTGCACATAAGTCTTCTTCTTGGCCTTAGTGATGCTGTCGACTTCGTCAAGCCGGGGATCTTTGATATTGTGTTTGCCCGGGTTAATTCCCGGGATGGAATGAACGCTTATCTTCATAGATATAATTAGGCTTCTTCCTGTTTTTTGGTTGCTTGGTATTTTACGATGATCGGCTGGGCGATCTTATGCGGAACCTCTTCGTAATGCGAGAAACGCATAATATACATCCCCCTGCCTCCGGTTATGGAGCGCAGGTCATTGGCATATTTAAACATTTCGGACAAAGGAATCTGGGCCTTGACTACCTGGGACCTTCCCTTGACATCCATTCCCATTACCCTTCCGCGCCGGGAATTGATATCCCCGGAAATAGCCCCGAGGAATTCTTCGGGGATGCTTATTTCAACATCCATTATAGGCTCAAGCAGGACCGGCCCGGCCTCATTGACCGCTTTTCTTAAGGCCATAGCCCCGGCGATCTGAAAGGCCATATCCGATGAATCCACGTCGTGGTACGAGCCGTCGAAGAGTGTAACGCGTATATCTTCGATAGGATAACCCGCGACCGCGCCTTCAAGAGCAGCCTGACGCACGCCTTTTTCAGCCGAGGGGATAAAGTTCCTGGGGATAGCCCCCCCGAATACCTTATCTACGAACTCCACGCCTTTGCCTCTCTCCAGCGGCTGGACCTCGATCCAGACATCGCCGTATTGGCCGCGGCCACCTGACTGGCGCTTGAATTTTCCCTGCACCTTGGTGCTCTTAGTAATAGTTTCTTTATAAGAAACTTTGGGCGTGCCTAATTCCACCTGCACGTTAAACCGTTTCTTAAGGCGCCCCACCATGACCGCAAGATGCTGATCACCCATTCCGGAAATAATCAGTTCTTTGGTCTGCGGGTCATGCGTGAATTTAAAAGTCGGGTCTTCCGCGCAGAGCTTATGCAGGGCATCGGATATCTTTTCTTCGTCTTCGCGGGTCTTTGGTTTTACCGAAGCCGAGATCGAGGCCTCGGGGAAAACTACCGCCGGAAATAAAAACTGCTCCTTATCCTGCGAGACCGAATCCGACATCCCTGTCTCTTTAAGTTTGGCGATGGCGATGATATCACCGCACCCGGCGGAATCTATCTGCCTCTGCTCTTTACCCTGCAGTATAAAGATCGAACCTATCCTCTCCTTGATCTTCTTGCTGACGTTGTAAAATCCGGTATTGGGAGCCAGCTGCCCGGAGAAGACCCTTAACAATGTGAGCTGTCCGACGTAAGGGTCGGATATATTCTTAAAGACAAACGCCGAAAACGGGGCGCTGTCGCTAAACACCACTTCTTTTGCGCTCTCCGGCTTTAACCCGTCTTTTGCCTCTATCGCAGGGCGCATACCCGGATCAGGCAGATACTGCACGATATCTTCGATCAGGTCCTGAATGCCTTTATCCGCCGCGGCCGAGCCCGTTACAATGGGAAAGAGCTTGCGTTTGACTACCGCCTGCGCCAGGCCGCTCTTTATCTCTTCCTGCGACAACTTCATCACTTCCAGGTATTTCTCCAGCAGTTTATCGTCGCTTTCGGCGATAGCCTCCATCAGGTCCGGGTCTTCAAGTGAATCGATTATCAAACAGCTCTTGGAAAAATTCGATTTTAACCCTGCGACCACCTTATTCACGTCAACGTCGGGCTTATCTATTTTATTGATAAAGATGATCGCCGGCAGATTCATCTCCTCCGCCATGGCCCAGGCGCGCTCCGTCCCCACTTCTATCCCGGCGGAGGCGTCGACGACGATCACCGCGCTGTCGACTGCACGCGACGCAGAGATCATCTCCGCGCAGAAATCCGCGTAACCCGGGGTATCGATAAACTGCAGGCGCGCGCCTTTATATTCGCAAAAGAGCAGGCTTAAATTTATGGAGTTTTTTCTTTCGATCTCGTCGAAGCTGTAGTCGCTGACGGTAGTCCCGTCTTCCACCCTTCCTTTTCTGGTGGTGGCTTTACAGAAATAAAGCAGGCTTTCGGCAAGGGTTGTTTTTCCTGAGTGGGCATGGCCTAAGAGGATAAAATTTCTTTTAAACTTGGCGTCCATTGCAGGCACTCCTTGTTAACAAAGTATTCTGGCGGGAGAAAATATTATATAATGCCGGCGTTTGAGGGTCAAGGCTAAATTAGGCGGGGATTATTCCAGGTAAGTGTAAATTTTACCTTTGTAGTTACGCAGGACGTATTTTCCTTTCGCCTGCGAAAGGATATAATTCGGGCCGACGGGGATCTTCCCGCCGCCTCCGGGCCCGTCTATTACGTAAGTGGGCACGGCGTATCCTGAAGTGTGTCCTCGCAATTTTTCAATGATGTTAATACCAACGGCAACGGGGGTGCGGAAATGCTGGGTCCCGCGCACAGGGTCACATTGATATATGTAATACGGCCTGACCCGGATCTGAAGAAGCTCATGCACCAGTTTCTTCATGATATACGGCCGGTCATTGATGCCTTTTAATAACACGGTCTGGCTCCCTAAAGGAATGCCGGCTTCCGAAAGCATATCGCAGGCGAGTTTGCAGCGCTTAGTGATCTCTTTGGGATGATTAAAATGTATGCTCATCCAGACAGGAGAATATTTCTTAAGCATGTTCGCCAAACCCTCGGTTATCCTCTGGGGAAGCGTAACCGGGACGCGCGTGCCTATCCTTAAGAATTCTACGTGGGATATTTCGCGTATCCTGCTGACAAGGATCTCCAAAACATCGTCTTCCAGGGTCAGCGGGTCTCCTGCGGAGATCAGGACGTCCCTGACCTTTCTGTTCGCTTTGATATATTCGATAGCGGCGTCGAATTTTGACGCCGAGTTGTCTTCTTTTTCGTGTTCCCCAACCAGCCTTCTCCTGGTGCAATGGCGGCAATACATGGCGCAATGATCGGTTGCAAGCAAGAGTACCCTGTCCGGATAACGGTGCACCAGATGGGGCGCCGGTGAATCGCGGTCCTCGGCGCAAGGGTCGACCATTTCATGCGGGGCGACTATTGATTCGGCAGCGACGGGGACTGCCTGCCTTCTGATCGGACACGCGGGGTCTTCCGGGTCGATAAGAGTGGCCCAATAAGGAGTGATCGCCAGAGAGAGCCTCCCTTTGGCTTTATCGAGGCCCTTTTCTTCTTCGGGGGTCAATTTTATTATTTGAGATAACTCATCCTTGGAGCGTATTCTGTGTTTTAACTGCCAATGCCAGTCTTCCCAGTCCAGAGGATTGACGTCTTTGTAAAGCGATATCTGCTGATAATCGCGCTGCCTCCTCGATGAACGCGCGGGCGCTGCTATTTCGGCTTGTGTCTTCTGATTTTCGGTTAAAGTAGGGTTACTCAATTCAACCTCTCCCTTTCGTGAGCGCTCAACAATATCGCTTCAATAAGGTCTTCGTAATTCATCCCCGCGGCATATGCCATAAGCGGGAAATTAGATTCCTTGGGGTCTAACCCCGGAAGGGGGTTTATCTCCAAAACGTAAGGCACATTAAATTTATCCAGCCGTATATCGGTGCGCGATATATCAAGACAGCCTACGGCGCGATGCGTTTTAAGCGCTACCTCTTTTACCCGCGCCTCGGTTGCCTTATCTAAACGCGCCGGGCAATGAAAAGTCGGGACCAACCCCAGCTCGCGGTTACCCTGAAACTCTTTCATCCTCCAGGAATAAAAATATTCGCCGCTGTCTTTGCAATTTGAGAAATCTATCTCAAGCACCGGGAGGATCTCGACCTTGCCGTTTTCCAGAATACCGACGGTAAGCTCCCTGCCTTCGATAAACTCTTCTACCAGCGCCTCCTGGCGGTATAAATCAATAATCTCCCGGACCTTAGTATAAAGCTCTTCCTTATTCCGTACCACGTTCGATTTATTTATTCCCTTAGCCGAACCCTCGCAATTAGGCTTTACGATCAGGGGAAATTTTAATTCCGCGCTGAGTTCTTCGTCGCCTTTTGAAAAAAGCTGAAAATCAGGAGTAGGGATATTTTCCGCCTTCAATATTTTCTTAGTAGTGGTCTTATTCATGGCCAACGCCAGCGAAAAGGCCTTTGAACCGGTGTAGGGGATATCCAGATAATCGAGTATGGCCGGCATCTGCGACTCGCGGAACTTGCCACGCTCGCCCTCCGCGATATTAAAAACCATATCCACCTGGCTCTTACGGAAAAACGAGACCAGGTCAGGGCGTCCCATATCTACCGCCTCCACGACATGCCCGCGCTTTTCTAACGCCCCCATTATCGCGTTAATGGTCTGCTCGGAATCGCACTCCGAGAAATAATCCGCCGGCTTATTCTCGTCCTTCTTTTTTAAATTATAGGTCAGGGCTACTTTCATTTTATGTTGTATCTTTTTAAAGCGCTGTTAAGTATCTTGCCGATCATCTGTTCATAGGTGATCCCCTGCACTTTGGCAATAAGCATAAAGACATCTTCGGTCGACAGAGACGGGAGCGGATTGATCTCTAACACAAAAGGATTACCCGCTTTATCGACGCGGAAGTCCACTCTTCCGAAGTCAAGCGAGTCTACCGCTTTATAGACCATTAAAGCGTAATCCTGCATCTGCTTAGTCAGTTTCGCGCTTATCGGCGCGGGGCAGACATATTCCAATCTATCGGAGGTGATGCGCGCGAAGGTATAGAATTTTTCGTCCAGGTCGAGGCTACCGTCTATCTTTACCTGCACCACGGGTAAAACCTGCGCAGGGTCATTCCCGACGATAGCTACCGTAAATTCCTGTCCGGTAATGAACTCTTCGATCAGGGCCGGCTGTTTATAAGTTTTAGTGATCAGGTCAACCTGACGCTCCAGCTCTTTGCTATTAGCAACGCGGGAGTTATCGCTTAGGCCTTTAGATGAACCTTCAAAACGCGGCTTGACGATCATCGGGAATTTCAAATGATCCAGATCGGCGAGCTTTGCGCTGGAGTCGACTTCCATGAATTTCGGCGTAGGTATTCCCTCGGCGATAAATACCTTCTTGGCCATGACCTTGTCCAGGGTAAGTCCCAGGGTAAGGGCATCGGAGCCCACAAAAGGAATGCCGGCCATCTCTAAAAGAATAGGGACCTGCGATTCGCGGTTCCTGCCTAAGGTGTGGCCTTCGGAGATATTAAAGACGATGTCTACTTTAAGCGAATTCAACCTCTCCAGCAGATTCGAGGCATTCCCGATACGCTCCACGACAAAACCGTTAGCCTCGATAGCATTCGCGATCACGTCTATCGTGGAGATATGGTCGAATTCGGCGTTGGCGTCCGGCGGGTCTCCCGGCTTAAACTGGTAATCTGTCTTTAAATCGTAAGTTAATCCTACTTTTTTCATAGATTATAAATAAAAAAGGGCTCTTGCTGCCTTAAGAGAGCCCTGCGGATATCCTTATTTTCCAATTTATTCTAAACGCCTCCGGAAATTTCGCACAAAATATTGTAATTACGATAATATTTTTCCACAATATATAGATATTGTCAAGGTTTTTTTGAAATTTCGGGTACCATCCGGGAGTGATTTTATCGACGGGAAACGCCTGGATTACGAAGAAGTTTCTATTTTTCCCCAGCTGACCAGATTATTTTTTAAAATTATCGCGATACCTTTGACTTCTTTGACCCCGCGGGCGAAATCCAGCGCCCTTTGCAGGTCAGGCTTGGAGTTGATCCGGTTAGACGCGCATACCGCAACACCCAGGGCCAGGCCCGTATTTTTGGCAAGCACTACAACATTATCGGCGCAGCCAAAGGCGATATCCTGCGAATGGGTTGCGGTCTGTATTGCCAAGCCCAGAGGGGTGTCTTTAGGTTTTAAAATCAGCCTTAATTTGCTCCAGATCTTGGAGCGGCCGGTGTAGAAATTTATCGCCAGCGATTTTCTGGATTTGATAAAGATGCTCGAGCCGTTCTGGACGACCACATCTTTAAACCCGTCCTTGAGTAACCCCCTGCCTAGGGACTCGGCGATAGCGCCGGCGAGGGTAGCCATCGGCCCGGAATTTATAGCCAGGGCATAAGAAGCCATTTCTTTGACGATGAGCGGCGCGTCTTTCATAACCTCTACCGGTTTGAGGCTGATAAGGAACATACGGTCCCTCTCGATGTAGTTTTCGATATCCATACGCAATAGCCGGATCTTTTCTTCGATGTGGCGCTTATCCGCCTTTTTATTAGTAAAGACCTGCAGCTCCGATTCCTTGGCGATGATCTGCGTAACGTATAGATCGTCCCTGCCTAACCAGTCGCGGGGAAACCTTCTGTGCATTCTTGCGTTTTTCATTTTAACATATCCTCGGTAGCGGGTCGCTTGCGAGCATATCAACTAAACGCTCTGTCCCGAATATAGTCTTTAATATCACTCTCCCTTTACGGCCGGAGGTTATTTCTCCGACGCTACGGCTCCCTTTTCCCAACGGATGCCTTCTTAGCGCCGCAAGAATATTTTTTGCCTCCTTAACTTCAACAACAATCACTGCGCGGCCTTCACAAGCAACATACAAAGGGTCGATGCCCAGCAATTCTCCGGCCGCCCTTACCTTTTGCGAAACCGGTATGCTTTTTTCATCAATACTTATCCCCAGGCCGGAAGCCTCGGCTATCTCGTTTAAAGTCGTAGCCAGCCCTCCGCGCGTAGGATCACGCATAAATCTTATCCCGGATGCCCTGGTAAGTATCGGCGTAAGCATATTGCTCAAAGGCGCGCAGTCGCTGGTGATACCTAACCCCAGATCCAGGTCATTTCTTTTTGTCAGGACCGCTAAACCGTGGCGGCCGATATCCCCGGTCAGGATTATTTTATCTCCGGGCTTTATTTTCTTTATTGAGAGCCTTTCTTTTGCAATTATCCTGCCTATCCCCGAGGTATTGATAAATATCGCGTCCGCAGCCCCTCTCTCTACTACCTTCAGGTCTCCGGTTACGACTTTGACCCCGCAAGACTTAGCCGCTCCCGCAATAGAATCGACAATCTTGTTAAGGGTCTTTATTTCCAAACCCTCCTCGATAATCAGGCCTAAAGAGAGATACTCGGGCCGGGCGCCCATCATCGCCAGATCATTGACTGTCCCGAACACGGATAGCTTGCCGATATCGCCGCCAGGGAAAAATATCGGGTTTACCACAAACGAATCCGTGGTAAAGGCGAGCTTCTCTTTGTAATCTATAAATGCGCCGTCCCCCAGTTCCTTAAGAATAGGATTGTTTAATTTCTTAAGAAGGGTGTCTCTGATGAGGCTGTGCATCAGCCTCCCCCCGCTCCCGTGGCCTAAGATAATTTTTTCCATATTTAATTTATATTGAAACCGGCTAGGTCAGCCTTTAGAGCAATGGCAGAACTAAATACGAAACCGTTCAAGCCCAATTTCCTGGCGCCTTCGATCAAGTCCGCCCTGTCGTCGGTGTAAAAGGTCTCCGCAGGCTGCGTCCCCAGGACTTCCAGCGCCTTAGAATAAATACGTGCGTCGGGCTTTCTTAATTTTAATTCGCATGAAGCCAGGATATCGTGAAATGCGTCCAGTATCGGGAATGTCTTTTTGATATATTCCAGGTGAAGAAAATTAATATTGGAGAGGAGTACTACCCGGTAATTATTTTTAAGCGAGCGCGCAATATTATAGGCCGCGAGGTTCTTTTCGCTAAAAAAGAATATCTCGTTCCAGATCGGGACAAATTCCTCGAAATTAAGTTTTAAATCCAGCTTTTCTTTGACGATCTTAAAGAAATCTTCGGGAGAGATCTTGCCTTCTTCAAAAAGCCCCGTGGCGGTAGAATCGAAAAAAAGATCATAGATATCCTCGCCTGACATATCCGTAAATTTAGCTATTTTCGCGGCGGCAATGCGATGGTCAAAATCGAGGATGACGTCCCCCAGATCGAAGATTATCCCCTTGATCTTATGATTATCCGGCATCAATTTCCCTTTTCCTTGGATTTACGGAAGAGATCCAAAAACCTGTCTTCATATTCTTTATAAGCGTTCCATTTATCCAGTTCGACTTTGAGTTCGCCTGCGCGCGTAAGGTCATCCTGGGCTGCAAGAAACAACTGCTCGATCTTTTCTTTGACGGACGCGGGCAATTTAGTCAACTGGGATAGCGCTTTTTTTATCTTTTCCACTTCGTCTTCGCCTATCGGGCCCTGCCCGGGCCCGGTACCCGGCCTTAAATAATCCAGCAGTTTATTTATTTCATTCTCCATATTTTGGGCCTGCTCGATAAGGCTGACAGGGTCGATCTTTATATCCAGGATCTTTCCCAGAGCGCTAACTACCGCGGCCGAGGCCTTGGGATTTTCTATTTGAATTGTGTAAAGCGGGATCTCGCCCAGGAGGCAAAATCCTTTTAGCCCTTCCCGCTTGGCAACCCCTAAAAATAATCCGTTCATCCCGCTTATAGCGCCTTCCTTCAATTTACGCAGGCCTAATTTTTCTAAGGCCGCGCAGAGGTCTTGAGAAGTAGCGGCAAACCAGGCCGAGGACTCCTGCGTATGGTCTATCGGCTGCGGCATGGAAGCAAAACTGATGACCATCTCGGCGTGAAAACTCTTAGCCATCTGGATTATTCTTTGCGAATAAGTCTCGGCCTTGGAAAGGTCGGGCTGGGCGTTGCTGATAAAGATTATCAGGTCGTTCTTCCCCGACTTATTCTTCCAGAAATAAAATTTGCTCTCCGGGAGTTTCGGGATATCCATGATCCCATCCTTGATGACGCTCCCGGTAAGATAAAAGAAATCCTCCGCGGCAATGCCGGCAAATTCGTTTGCGCCTAATTTTTCCACCAGAAAACCGGCTGCCTTAAAAGCCACTTCGCCCATCCCGGGCCAGGCCACGACAAAGAACGGCTTTTTAAGCCGCGGCCTTTTTAAGAATTTAATCCCTTCCATAAAAATTCCTCCAATACCTGTGCACCTTTATAAAGATTACTTATTTTGGCAAATTCATCGCTGGTATGCGCGCACCCGGATGAACCAAATCCGAATGAGACCGCCGGAATTCCTTTATGCTGAAAGAAAGTTATTACCGTAGCGCCCTCCGAACCTTTAATTCGGCTTTCAATGCACTGGGTAAGCATTGCCTTTTTTAAGGCCTTCACCAGGGCATGTGTCTGAGCGATATTATAAGGCACCTGGATATCGTTTACCTCTATTTTAAATTTATTTGTATGCCTCTTGATGACTTTTTTCAGGTTTTCCAGGATCTTTGCTGCCTTCTGCCCGGGGAGGAACCTGAAATCCAGCTCAAATTCGCACCAGTCTGCCACGACATTTACTTTATCCCCTCCCCGTATAGTTCCGACATTGATCGTAGGTGGCCGAAGATATTTATTTTTCGGATACGCGAGCTTTTGCTCTTTCAATTCCTTAATGATATTTACCGCCGCATCGATTGCGTTCTCCCCGCGCCACGGATAAGCCCCGTGCGAGCGCTTCCCCTGGATCTTCGCCTTGAGATGGATCATCCCCTTCTGGGTGACGATAATGTCAAACTCGTCGGAATCTAGAACAAGCGCGTAATCCGGCTTTATGGCTCCGCTCTTTAGAAGCGGGATCAGGCCCAGATTCGAACCGCACTCCTCGTCGGCAGTTGCGGCAAAGATCAGGTCCTGCTGCGGAGTCTTTTTATCTTCTACTAGGCTGTTTAACGCCTCCATCGCGCAGGCGAGGTTTATTTTGCAGTCGGTTGCGCCCAACCCGTAAATCTTATTTCCTTCTATCTTGCCCGCGAAAGGGTCATGTTTCCAGCTATTACCCGCGCAGACCGTATCTAAATGCGGTGTAAATAAAAGCGAGCCCCGGCCGCCTCTGCCTTTTAGAAAAGCCAAGACATTGCTGCGGCCTTTTTTAAATTCCACTATCCTTGTCCTAAGGCCGAGCCCGGCAAGATATCCGCGGACAAAATTACCGATCTTCTTCTCGTCTCCCGGAGGATTCTCGGAATTAATGCGGATGAGTTTTTGCGTAAGCCCGATCAACCTTTTTTTATTTATCATGGAGATTCCCGCGGGTTTGTTTAGAAAGCGTAATTCAGGCCGAAGGCGAGAGCGGAACTGTCAAAAAACGAACCCTCGAGATTAAGCCAGATCTTTTTATTCAGGGGGACATCAATGCCTACGATAAGCCCTACGCTCTTACCTAAATCCGACATGACCCTTTTGCGGTCGCCGTTTACCTTGTGTATATAATCCACCCTTGACCAGCGCGTCCCGATATAGGGGGTAGCGAAATCAAATTTATATGAAGCAAGTAGCGAGGCCTGCCAGTCATCAAGTATGGCCTGATTCTTTACCCCTGCCGACTCCCTGCTTGCGGGATGCACGCTGATATGCTGAAAACCGAATACGGATTTTATCCTGTTTTTGTCCAGCAGCCTTACGCGAAAACCATACCCTCCCGCGAAACCCGTATTATAGCGCATCTCTCCGGAATTCTCGGGATGCTGTTTTATGTCTCCGGCGCCTCCCTTTAGATCGATAGAGAGCCAGTCGAAAACGCCGTATGATACCGTGACAAAATCCTGCAGACTCCGTAATTTTCCGTTATCGTCTTTCAGGTCGCGTTTATAAATACTGTAATTCTGGAGCCCGGCAAAAAACTTATTTTTTTCAGGCATCTTAGTGCCGTAACAGGGAGCGGCCTCTGCAAAATCAAAGATTAAAAACCCTGAAATCAAAAATAAGATTAAAAATTTGAGATTTTTCATTTTAACGGACAGACCTGACATTTCGGATTGTTCTTCCGGCAATAGTCCTTACCCAGCTTGACCAGGAGGGCGTGATACTCGTTGAATAATTTTACACTATTTTTAAGGTTTTTTCTAAACAAATTTTGTATTTCCGCGTATTCCGCATCGGGCCTGACAAGCCCGTGGCGCGAGAGTATCCTCCTGGTATAAGCATCGACCACAAAGGCCGGCTTGTTTAAGGCATACAAAAGGATGGAGTCCGCGGTCTCCGGGCCTACCCCGTGCACCTTGAGAAGCTGCAGGCGCAAGTCCGGGGTTTTTTCGGCTGACAGGCGCGCGATACTTCCGCGATATCCTTGGCAGAAAAATTTGAGAAACTCTTTTAACCTTTTGGCCTTAATATTGTAATAACCCGCCGGCCGGATCAGTCCGGCCAGGCGTTTATTCTTCATCTTTAAAAGCCGGCGCGGGTTCAAGGCCTTATTCTTTTTCAGGTTAGCGATGGCCTTTTCCACGTTAACCCAGCTGGTATTCTGGGTAAGTATAGCGCCCACCATCACTTCGAATGCCGAAGATGCCGGCCACCAACCCTGCGCTCCGAAGGCAGCGTTTAGTTTAGCGTATATCGCGGTAAGCCTCTTCTTCAATCTTTTAATTCCAAAGGATTATAACCGAAGAAAGCAAAAATAGTGTAGGTCGTCCCGGCAAGCGAACCGGTGGACTTGCCTTTAGGGGTCATCCAGCCGTGCCCGGTATCGATATATTCCTCGGTGGCATACGGCAGGCAATTACCCCCCTGCCCCGACGGTGAAGGGCTGGAGATGATCATATGCTCAAGGCCGGAGAGGTATTCATCGGCCTTACGGGAATACAATAATGACTTTTCTTTCTCGCCTCTGGCGGCATGATAATCTGACATAAGCTTAAAACTCATCACCATCTGCGCGGTCCACTCCGAAGAAACGACCCCTCCCCGCGCCAGATTGCGCTGCGCCGCAAAATCAAAACCCTTTATCCTGACCGGGCCCATCCCCGGCCGGTCATAGACGACGCTAACGGCGCAGTTCTGCTCGGCAAACTCGATTATATTATCCGGGTCCATCCCGATCTCTTTCAGCTTAGCAGCGCCCAACGCGGCTATCGACCAGGCGTAAGTATCGGTAGCTATCGTAGAATCGCCCTTTCCTCTTTTAACCGGGAGCCCTGTTTTATCATACGTGTGCTGCTTGAGCCAATCCAATATCCTGTCGCGCGCCCGGGCATAGGCCTCTTTGCGGGTGACCTGATACAGCATATTAAAATAGGCGTAAGCGTCTAAATTGTGTTCCGTAGAATACCATTCCACGTCATAACCTCCGCGCAGTCCGCCGTCTTTATCCTGCAGGGCAATGATATTCTGCGCCAGGTCCTCTGCCAGGCCCAGATATTCGTTAGTGCGTGCCTTGTTCATATACTGCATCAAGGCTATGCCGAGCCAGATGTTCGGCCCGATATGCGCGGTATATTCCGCGCTCGTTCCGTCGGTGACATAGTAGGCGTTTAAAAATAATCCCCGTTGGCGGGTAGCGTGGTCAGCGTAGTAATCCAGTATTTTTTTGGCGCGATCCAGGTCTCCGAAATAAGTAAACGCCTGCGCGACCAGCGATTGGTCGTAAGTAAAGGCCCAGCCCGAGACATCCCCGTCTCCTTCAAAACTCATCACCAGCCCGGTGCGCGGGTTCTGGTGGACTTTAAGCCAGTCGTATAATTTCTGGAAATTGACTTTTTCTAAGGTGGTCTTTTCTTTGGTCAAGGCTATCGCCTCCTCGCTGATCGTTTTTTCCCTGCTCTTTAATGATTCTAATTTACCCAAGAGCTCGGTCTTCTCGTTATTTAACCGCGTAACCAGGGTATCCAGCTCCGCGATCTTCTTAGTCTCCTTGCTCTTACGCAACTTTTCCGTCTCTCTGCCCTCTAATCTTTCTTTTTCGGATAAAGCGGACTTCTCTTCCTGGGTCATACGTATGCGTTCGGCCAAAGTCTTTATTTTTAAAGAGAGCCCTTCTCTCTCGACGCTGATCTGGGAAAGTCTTTCTCGGGCAATGCCGGCATCCCGGGAGACCCGCACCAGATTTTCCACCAATGCGCGGTTACCTTCCTCTAATTTCATATTAAAGTACAGGCCTAAAGCCAGAGATATGCCGAGAAGGATTATTGCGCCCAACGCAACAGGGATAAAAAGCTTCTTCGTCCAAGCATAACGCATGATCTGCCTGTTCTGTTCGATATCGATCTGTTCGTATTTAAGCCCGATGCGGTATTTATTGGGTTCTCCCGTTACTTCGCGCACCCAGGCTACCGCTCCCCGCGCCCTCACCGGCCTTTTGGCAAAAGGCATCTCTATTTCAAGCGCGATACGGGCCTTCTCGCCCTTAAGCAACCCGGCTTGTTCGGGAGAAAAATTATTGACCGACAGGCAGATCCCGCCCCGGCCTATGTCGCAGGTAAAACCCTGCAGCCAGTTGGTAAAAAATGTTTTACCGTCGTGGCTCTCCAGCCTGAACTGCACCGGAAAGACCGTATCCAGACGGAGATATTCCCTGCGCTCCTGTCCGGATTCTCCCTGCGTAGGCATTATTCTTTCTCCAGGACTATTCTTTGTTTGGCGCCCTTGGCTATGCGCTCAAAGAACCGCTTAAATTCCGCGTATTCCGACTTTAGGATTGTATGCTTCTTGGTTTCGCTGCGCTGCTTGAATTCTATTCTATTACCGTGATACCCGTAATCCAAGGAAAATTTGATCCAGGGGCTTTCTTCGCTGAAGCTCGGAGGAAGATATTTGACCTTCAGGCCCGGAGGTAAATCGATATATAAATCCGTATCCTTACTCTCCAAAATATTCAGGTCAATGTCGTAGATGCGCTTATCGGTAGCTACCAGCGAGGTATCCACGGAGGCCAGCTGGGGCAAAATATTTAAGTTCCCGGCGATAGTCGCGTACTCCGGCCCGATAAAATCATAACTTAATACCACCGGCTTGTTCAAATCATCAAGGTTTTCGATATTGTATTTTATAAGCCTACCACCGATGGAGAATTCCTGGACCTTCTCCTTTATCGTCTGAGCGATCAATTCCGGCTGGGTATAAGTAAGCCAGTAACGCTGCGCCTGGTCGTACATTCCCGAAGAATAGATATCTTTGTGCGCCGATATTGTCCCGTCATCGTTCATCTTTAGCTCTAAGACCTGCCGGATAAGATTGTGCCGTGGCGGATACAGCGGGGTTTCCATCATCTTGTATCCTTCATCCTGAAAAACCAGGACCGTCCTCTCCTGATCATCGGCAGGGAGGTCATCAAAAGAACAGGTTGACGCGGTGGGGTCCATAAATACTATCCGGCTGTCTAAAGATACGGCGGCTATGCAGTGATTAAACTGGACCGTAGGAAAATCCTCGCTTAAATTATAATCTTCCTTGGTCGGGATCAATACCGGCCAGGCAAACAGGCCGGCCTCTCTTAACATCGTCACTAAAAGCACTGCCTGATCCTTGCAGTCTCCGTATTTGTTTTTAAATATATCGGAGGCCGCGTGCGGCTCATACCCCGCGTCTCCATACTCTACCGCCACATAACGGATATTCTTCGCGCAGTAATTATAAATGGCTGCTGCTTTGGCCTTTTCATCAGCCGCTCCCGCGGTAAGCTCTTTTACTTTCGCGCTGATGGCAGAGTCGGCTTTTATTTTATCCCGGCTTAAATCCTGCCACCAGCGGTAGACTTCCTGCCAGTCGTTAAAAGTAGACATGAGGACAGTGGGATTTACAAGGACACCCGGAGGCATGCTCGACTCGGGGGTTATCTGCGGAATATTTTTAAATACCCAGGTGTAAACGCGGAACTCGGCATCATCCTGGATCTTAGGTTTAAGTTCGGCTCCGAAAGTATTGTAGTCTTCATTGATTATTTTTAAGTGGGGCGGGGTATTCTTAGGAAAACGCACGCTAAATTTGGCTGAAATCACCGGCTCGGTAGTCTGCAGCGGATAATTTACTACGAAATCTTTTTTATTGATAAGCTGGTTATTAGTCACCTTGACCTTATACTCGATGATCGCACCTTCCGCTACTTCCGGGAATGAGATAATGAACGCGCGCGCGTTGCTATAAAGAGGAAAGTCCGTATAACGGGATACGTCCCGGATATGCCGGCCGCCGACCTGGGTGACTTTACCGTCCGGGCTTATGGTGCGCGCGCTCTCCAGTTCGACCTTTTCGTAAGTAGAATCGTAACCGACCTGCGTTTCGGCAAACTCGTCCTTACCCCGCTCGTTTAAGATCTTGATCAAGTAATGCATATAAGAAATCTGGATGCCTTCCTTGCTTACTTCGATACCTTCATCCGCCGATAAAATGACCGCTCCGGCCTCGGGGAAATCCTCTTGCGCAGGCGCGGAGGATAATAGGCGCGCGACCTTAACGTCGATCTCCTTGGTAGGGCCTGACCCGGCCTGTTTTTCGATCTGATTAATGCGCTCTCCCGCCAGTTTTATAAATTCGGGGTCAGAGCGCACCTGCGCATAAGACTTAAGCGCCTGGTCAAAAAGATTGAGCTTTTCGCTCGTCAATGCCCGGTAATAACGGCATTCGTCGTCCCCGCACTCCAAGTTATTAAATGCCATGAGGGCGTCGGTAAAATTACCAAGATGATAATAAGAGATAGCCCGAAGTTTTTTAGCTTCTTTCAAACCGGTTTTATTCAGGGTTTCAAGCGCCTCAGCGAATTTTCCGTGGTTGTAATAGAGGCTCCCTAATTCAAAATTGAGCCGGTCTAAGTCTTTTTGCCCTTTGATCAAGTTTTCATATTCGGTTCTCGCGCGTTCAAAATACTCCGCGGATTGCCGGGTATATTCTTTAGCCTTGCCTGAATCGACGCTCTGGGCGCAACCGACAGCCGCGATAAGAAATAAAAATACAGCGGGGAAAAATATAAAACGGATGGTATTGTTCTTAACCGCGGTATCTATAATACGCATTACAAGCTCCCTCCATTGAAACCATACACGGGCCTAAGGGCTTATCCGGCGCGCAGGCTTTGGCAAAAAGCGGGCATTCTTTAGGGGTGACCAATCCCTTTAAAACATCGGCGCATTTACATCTGGTCTCCGGCTCCTTGCCGCTTGCCGGTTTGATGGAAAATACCTTTTCGCTGTCAAATTCACTAAATGCCTCTTTTATCTTAAGCCCGCTTCCGGAAATTTTACCCATCCCCCGCCAGTACGCTCCCGCCGGAGTGAATACGCGCGAGATTATCTTGCGCGCTTCAGGATTGCCTTTTGGCCTGACTACCCGGGAATACTGATTATCCACCTTAGGCTTATTAAGTCTCATCTGTTTTAAAAGCATAAGTATCCCTTCCAGAATATCCAGAGGTTCAAATCCCGCGACGCAGCAAGGTACACCGAAATCCCGGGGGATGAATTCATAGGGCCTTGTCCCTATGATACTGGATACGTGGCCCGGGCAGAGGAATCCGGAGAGCCTTAACCTTTCGTCATTCAAGAGATGCTTCATTACCGGAGGCATTAGCTTAAGAGAGACGAAAAATGAGACATTTTTCATCTTCTCCTTCTTCGCCTGAATAATACTTAGAGCAATGGTGGGGGCAGTGGTTTCGAAACCAACACCGAGAAAGACCGTTTTTTTACCGGGATTAAGGCGCGCGATTTTTAATGTGTCCAGGGGAGAATACGCGATGCGGATTTGCCTACCCCTGGCCTTTTCTTTCTCCAGGCTGGAATTAGTACCCGGAACGCGCAACATATCCCCGAAAGTGACGATTATGACATCGTCCCTGCGGGAGAGCCTGATCGCGGCGTCGATATAATTCTGGTGGCTGACGCAGACCGGGCAACCCGGCCCGGGGATAAAATGCAGGTTTTCCGGCAAGAGGTCTTTGAGCCCGAAGCGGCAGAAATTCATGGTGTGCGTTCCGCAGACCTCCATAATGGTCAGATCTTTGCGCGGCATAAGCTGGCGGATCCGCTGGGCTGCCGCGGCGATCAGTTTCTTGTCCCGGAATTCGTCAATGTATTTCATTAATGATCCTTAATGTCTCTCTCGCCTTTTTAGGGTCGAGCACCTCGATAGCAAAACCCGCGTGCACCAGGACAAAATCATTTATTTTTATATGCGGGAGCATCTGGATATTAATGGTGCGCGTCAACCTTCCGCTCTCGACTTCGGCAAAGTTTTCTTTGATCTTTTTTACCCTCATGGGTATTGCTAAACACATAATTTTCTCCTAAGACCCCGCGATCACTGCCTGTCCCAATGAAATTCCGGAATCATTAGCGCTTAAATCCTTGTGCAAAAATATCGTAAATCCTTCTTTATATAATAGCCCCAAGCAGAAGCGAAGTAAAAGGCTATTTTGGAATACCCCTCCGGATAAAGCTACTTTATTGATCCCCGTATCGCGGCGCAGAGCTAAACTCATTTTTAAAATCATCCAAGCCACGCTCAAGTGAAAACGATAAGAAATTTCTCCCTTAGGCCTCTTGGCTTTTAAATCCCCCGCTATGCCCTTAAAAATTCCGGCAGGGTCGATGATGTATCCTGTTTTGTCTTTCAATATCTTGAATTTATAGGCCTGAACTTCGGTTTTGGGACGAAGAGCTATTTTCTCTAACGCTATGGCTAATTCTGCCTCAAACTTTGCCTCTAATTTGGCGAGTATCAGGCTTGCGGCCGCGTCAAAGAGCCTCCCCATACTGCTGGCCAAAGGCGAATTTATGCCTTTATCGCGGATCTTTCTTAGAAGGGCCCATTTTTTCTTATCTATCCCCGGGAGTTTGCCGTCGAGCCAGAATGCGGCTAAACGCCACGGCTCTAAGATCGCCCGCTCCCCTCCCAAAAGCGGGATCTCTTTAAGATGCCCCGCTCTTTTGAAGGATTTGTAGCCGCAGATCAGGAATTCCGCGCCCCAAATATGGTTATCCGTTCCCAGGCCGGTACCGTCAAAAGCTACCCCGATTACTTTTTGATCTTTTAATCCGTTTTCCGCCATACAACTGGCGATATGCGCGTAGTGGTGTTGTATAGGTATCAGGCGATAGGTGTTGGGCGTTAGGTTTAATGCAAATTTAGTAGACTGGTATTCGGGATGGAGATCGTAAGCGATAACTCTGGGTTTTTTCCTTAAAAAATATTTTGCGTCTTTTTCAAAAGCAGCCAAATCCCGCGGATCCGTTAAATCCGGATGCACGCGGCTGACATAAGCTGTCTTTCCGCCGGCAAAACAGACGGTATTTTTAGTTTGCGTCCCGAACGCCAACACCGTTTTCTTTATTTTAAAAGGGAGTTGTATCTTTTTATAAACCATTTGGTCAATTTGCCCGCTTTACCCCTACCGGTTTTTATATTATTTATTGAAACCAGGGGCATTACGCCCATCAAAGAATTAGTCAAGAACGCTTCATCGCCATTCTCCAGGTCTTTTAGCGTAAGCTTGGCCTCAAAAGTCTCAATCCCCTCTTTTGTCGCCATATCAATGACCGCTCTTTTGGTTATTCCGTCCAGACAGCCGCATTCAACTGCCGGCGTAAACAACTCTCCGCCTTTAACCATGAATATATTGCTGCGCGAACCTTCCGCAACGTAACCTCGGGAATTTAAAATTATAGCCTCGTCAAAACCTCCGGCCTTAGCTTTTGAATAACTCCGCTCATACAAAGAGCGCTCGATAACCTTGACCCGGGCTAAGTATGAGTTTTCATCCTGGCGCCAGGGAGTAGTTTGAGCCCTGAATCCTTTACGGTATTTTGACAAAGAATACGGCGTGTATTTTTTTATGAGAACCGCGTAGCCGCTAATACCCCCCTCCAGCCAGACAGAAAGCCGGATATATTTATCACCCAGCGCGGAATTCCCCGCTTCCGCCTTAATTTCTTTTTTTAATTTATCTACGGATACGGGAAGCCTTATCTTTAGCGCCGCACAACCAATTTTGAGCCTCTCTAAATGCGCGTTAAGGCGGACTATTTTGCCGTTAAGGCTGCGCATACTCTCAAACACTCCAAAGGTCGACGGGTAGTTTTTCATTTAGTTAGAAGCGTACGCATTATTCCTTCTGCCTTGACCAGGGTCTCGTCATACTCTTCTTCGGGGTTAGAATCGGCGACTATCCCGCCCCCGACCCCGAAATAGATATTATTTTTGCTCTTTAAAATGGTGCGGATGAGGATATTAAAATCCATATCCCCGGAAAAACTAAGATAACCCAGCGCTCCGGTATAGATCCCCCGGCGGGACGGCTCTAATTCTTCGATTATCTCCATCGCCCTTATCTTGGGGCATCCGGTGATGGAACCTCCCGGAGAGCAGGCGCGCAACAAGTCAATGCGGTCCTTTCCTTTATAAAGCCTTCCGTAAATATTCGCCGTAGTCTGAAAAACAGTATTATATTCTTCCAGCTCCCTAAGCGATTCAACTTTGACCGAGTCGTAATTACAGACCCGGCCCAGGTCATTACGCTCAAGGTCTACGATCATCATCAGCTCTGCTTTATCTTTGGGGCTGGCTAAAAGCTCATTCTTTAACCTGCTGTCTTCCGCCTCGTCGGACGAACGGGGCCGCGTCCCTTTCATCGGCCGGGTGATCACAATATCTTTGCGTAATGATAAGAATCTCTCCGGAGAAGAGCTGATGATCTGGAACGGGCCGGGATCAAAATACGCGCCGAAATAAACCGGTGAATGCATACGCAGCTGCTCGTAAATTTCGGGTGCGCCCAGGTTCGTACGGGCAGAAAAACGCTGCGAAAGATTTACCTGATATATATCACCGTTTTTAATATAATCTTTGGCTCTCTTTACCGCGGCAATATATCCGGCTTTGCTGAAGTTAGATCGTGGCTGTGTGGTTTTAATTGCCTTTCCGGTATGGTCTTCCGGGGCATTCTCAAAAATAAGTTTTTCCAGCTTTGTGATATTCTCCCTGGCTAGCGCTTCCTGCAGGCTCGATCTTTTCTCGGGAAAACCTAGCGCGAATATCCCAAAAATCTTCTTAAAATGGTCGATGATGATCACGGTATTATAAAAGGCAAAAAACAGATCCGGGATCTTTAAATCGTCTTTGATGCGCCTCTTAAGTTTCTTCTCAAACAGGAATCCCGCATCATAGCTCATATATCCGACAGCCCCGCCCAAAAACGGAGGAGAATTCTTAGGAGCTTCGATCTTATATTTCTCCAGCTCCTCCCGCAACGCGCCCAATCTATCCCGGTTCTTGGCAGAGACCGTCTTAAAAGGGTTGATCCCAAGAAAAGAATACCTGCCCAGGGTTTGATTTTGCGCGAGGCTTGAGTCTAAGAAAAAACAGTTCCTCCCGCCTTTTAAAGCCCGGAAAATTTCCAGAGAGCTCTTGTCTAATTTATACGACTTCCAGGTGTAATATGCCATCGACTCTAAATGTGCGCTCTTCCTTTTTCAGGCAGCAGTACCCGACCAGATAACTGCGGCCGTTCTCCTGTTTTATTTCTTTAGGCATTACTTCTCTTTCGGTTACTGCTGCTCCCGAGACCGAAAGGTATTTTATTTTGATATGCACCCCCAGGCCTATCGCCTCCTGGATCTCGGAGAGCCTCTGGCTATTAAGATTATCCAGGAAATACGGCTCGATACTGAAGAGCCGGGAAAAGCTGGCAAAATCGAGAATACCTTTGCGCTCCATAATTTCTTTAAGGCGCTCAAAGACTTCCAGGGTCATCTCCACGTCGGAAAAAGCCCTGTGTTCCTGCTTTAACCGTATCCCCAGTTTATCCGCCACAAACCAGAGCGCGTAGCGCTCCTGGCCGGGGAGCATTCGCCGGGCCATTTTGAGGATATCCACGACTACGATATCTTTAAGCCCGTCTTTACCCATGACCTTCAGCTCATTATTCAAAAACTCCAGGTCAAAACCGGCATTGTACGAACACAGGCAGCTCCCTTTGATGAACTCGAGGAATCTTGGCATAACCTCGGGCATACGCGGGGCGCCTTTTAACATGGCCTCCGAAATTTTGTTTACTGCGAATGCCGCCTCGGAGATTTTTCTATCCGGATTGATCAAAGACTCAAAGGTAGCAAGCTTGTCTTTGCCCTTGAAACGGATAGCGGCGATCTCGACTATCCTATCCCCTCCTGACGGGTCCAGCCCAGTAGTCTCGGTATCGAATATAGTGATCTCTACTTCGTTAAGGTCTTTGTTCATTTTTTGCGATGTACGCCGGGATGAGCTTCACCGGTTTGTACGCTAACTTTACTTTTTTCAGGTTCTCAAGCCCCGAATCATCCATCACATTGATATATTTGTATCCTTTAAGTTCTGCGCAATTGCGGGAAAAGATGAATTGCGCCAAACCTTTAACGGAGAGATCAGTCACTTCATACAAAATACAAAAGGCGTCTTTGTTTAACTCATAGCCGAAGGTAAAGCCGCATATTTTTTTATTGATCCTGACTACCCCGCCCTTTAAATTCAAGGCGCGGTAATTTGCCAGGGCTGTTTGCAGAGCGATCCGGCTATCTTCCATCATCCCCTGATAGATATGTCCGGGATTTCCTGTTTTACGCATACCCATCCATGAATCATAAAGGTCCAAGCACCCCTGTTTATCTTTGGCTAAAAGCGTAGAAAACTCAAATTCATAGTGGTTGAGAAAATAATTCCTCGCCCAGCGCTGCGACTTTAATTTATTCCCGCTTAAGTCTACCAAATCTTTGCGCAGGCACAGGTAATCCTGCGACTTAAGCGGACACTTAAATCCGAGCTTGCGATAAGACGCGATCTCCTTGTCTTCTATGTTCTCGATGCGCGTAACTTCCGGATTTTTATTCAGGCCGGCAGCGATATCGTAAGAATTCAAAACAGCTTCCGGGCTGAACTTTTTCCCCAGCGGCGGCAGATATAAAAATGTCCCGAAGTTGTCCTTAAAAAATATACAGAGATTCCCGTCGATAACAACCCAGGAGATATCAAAGAGGGCTTTCCAGATAAAAATATCGGCAAAAGAATAAACCGCCAGCTCATGGGGGGAGTATTTCAGGTATTGATTGAATCTGGCTTTGTCTTTAAGCGAGATGCTTTTAAGCTTCATCAGGCGGATTAAGTTCGATCACATCCAGGACGTCTTCATACGCAGCAAGCAGATGGGGATTTTCCTTAAGTAATTCCACCTGGGCAGGGGCATTGAGAAAATCGCTCAAATATTCCACATAATCCTTAAATTCTTGGGAATTAAGTTTTTCTTTGGCGTAAGGACAATTCAAATCTATGGTCAGATAGACCCTCTTTTGGCGCAAAGATAATAAGAACGGATAAAGCTGGCACTCAAAAGGGCGGAAACCATAGACCAGACACTTATTGGTTGGGGCATCGAGGAACGCGCAAAGATAACCCTCTCCTTGCTGATTAGGCACGGGGACAATTTTCTTATCCAAAGAGAGAGTCGCCGGAGGGATTTTATGGTCCAAAAGAACCTGGATGTCTTCGTCCATCAGACAGGGGCTCCAAACAGAATCCTGCACTCTGAATCTGCAGCAACCCTGGCACTTAAGACAGGCTTCTTGCGGGACAAATTGCCGGATCATTTCACAACGCTTCCTAATTTCTTGGGTTTCTCGGGAGAAACAATCACAATCCCCTCTTCATCAGAAGCAGCCAAAATCATCCCCTGGCTCTCCACCCCGCGCAAAACTGCCGGGTCCAGATTATCCACCAGGACCACAAGTTTGCCGACCAGGTCTTCCTTAAGATAATTAGCCTTTATCCCCGCGACTACCTGCTTGGTCTTGTCTCCTACATCCAGGGTTATCACATAAAGCCGGTCAGCGTTGGGATGATCGTTAACTTCTTTGATTTGAGCGACTTTTAACTCTAATTTCCTGAAATCTTCGATTGTAGCCATTATAAACCTCCCCTATTGATATCCTTATGATACCACGCCCCAGCCTCAAAAACAAGGCGAAAAGAAAGAGCCGCAAAAGTTAATTTGCGGCTCTTTAAGAACGGGGTCGACGAGATTTGAACTCGCGGTCTTCGCCGTGACAGGGCGACGTGTTAGACCAGGCTACACCACGACCCCAAAGCTAAGGGTGTTTAATTCTAAACTAAAAAGGCCCTATTTGCAACTAAATTCTCTGGTAAAAGCTGGTGGGCGGTAGAGGATTCGGACCCCTGACCTTCTCTGTGTAAGAGAGACGTTCTAACCAGCTGAACTAACCGCCCGATTATCCCTATTTTACAGCGGTTTATTTTAGCGCAATCCCTTAATTTCTCGCGCAATGCCTTCAACTCTTTACCCAGTTCATATCTTTCCAAGGCCAGCGCATACATCTCCGGGTCTTTTTGTTTTAGATTATTAAGCCTCATTTCTTCGGGAGTTTCCGGCCCCCTAAGGAGATATTTCGCCCGGAGGTCCTTAATCTTTTCCGCTTCCCAGGCTTTCTCCTTATCCGCGGGCGGTTTGTTTATCAACCCGACGTAGGACTTTAATTCCCTCGCCTTTTTCAGGGCTTTGATTTTTTCTTCTACGGGGCGCAACTCAAGCATCTTCTCCCGTATTTTCGGGGCATATTCAGAGCAGGCGGAAAGTTTTTCTAAATTCAACCTGGAATTAAAAGGCACGGGGTATTGGTAGAATTGCCTGGCCACGGCAATATTTTCTATGTTAAAACCCAGAGGCCTACCCGACGCTATTTTCTTACGCGCGGAGCGGATTGCCGCCTGCGCGCCTGCCGGAAGGACGTTTCTCCACCAATCCAGGCGCTCGCCGTAACACCAGGCGTATTCGTCCGTGCTCTTCAGGGCGTAATAAACATTATGCTCAAGCCAACGCAGCCTCTCCCGCGGGGTCAGAAAATAACTTAAGTAATCTCCCTCGGGCCTGCGCAAGTTTAAGGAGTGGTCCATATAAATGGCTGTCCCTACCTGGACTTGAGAAGAATACTTCTCCCGGTTGATCGGATCGATAAAAACCAGGGCATCTTCTTTAATAAACTGCCGGGCATCAGAGAATGCCTTGGAGTCAGTGTAATAATAAGCGAATTCGTTTCCGTCGATAATGCGCGCGCCCGGGCCTAGAGCATCCAGCATGCCGTTAAGAAAAGCCGGGAGCAGGGCATAGTCATCATTTATCAGCCGCTTTAACCGGAGCTCCTGGTCAGGCTCCTTGGCTATATTCTTAAGCCAGCTGATCTGAAAAAATGTGAGCAGCCGCAATTCCGGCAATTCTTTTTGCAGGGCGTTAATAAACTCCATGCCGCGTTTACGCACCTGCGCCTCTACGTCGGAGAACGACCTGTTGCGGTACTCTTCCGAATAAGTCCAGGGGTTATTTCCGTATGGCTCGGGGTCAAAACAGATCCCCACGCAATGCCCGATCCTCGCGGCCCTTGCCACGAGGCGCAGGTTTGCCGTTATCGTGCGCCACCCCACATCGTCAAACCAATTCATCCCCCACCTGTCAGTAGACTGAAGGCAGATAAAATTATCCGTAAACTTCCTCCATTTGATTGCGGCCAGCGCGTCCATTTGCGGTTTTAATTCAGATTCATTCCAGCGGCGCAATTCAAAAGCGTGGTTAAGCCCGCGCAACCGGAAGATGATCCCGTCAAAAGGCCTCTTCTCCATACTTCTGATATTCTTCTCGATAAAATCAGGATACGGAACATCCGAAGAGCCATACTCAATAAGTTTTTTAGGATGTTCCTCCTGCGCCTTAACGCAAGCGGGAATAGTAATAAACCAAATAGCTAAAAGTAACGGGATAGCGCGCATTTTTAGGAGAGTTGGCTGATAAATTCTTGGCTGGTTTTCAGGGGATCTGCCGCTTCTAATATCGGCCTGCCGATGACCAGATAATTACTCCCTGCCGCAACAGCTTCCTGGACCGTCGCTGTGCGCTTCTGGTCGTCTACGGAAACTTTTCCCGGCCGGATACCGGGGGTGACAATAACAAAATCTTTTTTGATCTCTTTTCTCAAAAGGGCGGCCTCTCTC
>JAPLLN010000018.1 GCA_026387475.1 Candidatus Omnitrophota bacterium
AAGCAAGGGCGGGATTTCTTTTCTAAGCAAACATAACCTTCCTCCGTGGTCCACCTTATTGATGAAATTATTCATGTTCAAGATGGATGACCAGGGCACGGTGAGTTTTTCCGAGCCCATTGAAGTAATGGGCGAGGTGCGCTCCTGCGTTCCCTCGGAAGATAGCGATTATCGCGTTGGCGTTTGTTTCAAAGAAATGCCGAAAGAACACGGTATTGAGCTTGATCGGACCCTGGAAAGCGCTCTTAAGTATTACGCCTGAAAGCCTTCCCGCCACTCTTTGTTGACTTACCTTTAACTTCCGTATACAATAATCCTAATGTTAAAAATCGGTGATTTAAAATTAAAGTCCCGCCTTATACTGGCACCCATGGCAGGGATCAGCGATTTGCCTTTTCGCCTGCTTTGCCGTAAATTCGGCGCAGAGCTCGCTTTTGTAGAGATGATCAATGCCCGCTCCATAGGCCATAAGAGCCGCCGCACGCGAAGTATGCTTTCCACGAGCCCTAAGGATAAGCCCCTGGGCCTCCAGCTTCTCGGTTCGGAGGAGCCCTATATCCGCAAGGCCCTTCAGGTGCTCAAAGAATATAAATTCGATATCCTGGATTTTAATGCCGCATGCCCGGCGAAGAAAGTCGTGCGCAGGGGCGAGGGCGCGAGCCTCATGAAAGACCCTAAAAAATTAAGTAAATTATTAAAACTTGTAGTCAAAAGCTCGAAAGTCCCGGTCACGGTCAAGATCCGTTCCGGATGGGATAAGGATTCGGTCAACGCCAGAGAGGTCGCGCTTTACGCGCAGGACGCGGGAGTAGCGGGAGTCTTTGTCCACGGCCGTACCAAAGTGCAGGGGTACGGCGGGAGCGTTGATTATAAATCCATAAGGGAAGTAAAAAAGGCCCTGAAGATCCCGGTGATCGCTTCGGGAGATATTTTTTCCGCGGCACTTATCGATAAAATGCTTGATGAGACCGGCGCGGATGGGGTGGCGGTTGCCCGCGGCGCTCTGGGGAACCCCTGGATATTTGAAGACCGGAAGCCGGATAAAAAAGAGGTCGTTACAATAATGACCGAGCATCTGAACAGCTGCGTAGATTTTTACGGCGAGAAAAGAGGGGTGATCATCTGGCGTAAATTCTTCGGCTGGTACACTAAGGGTTTCCGTAAAGTAAGGCCGCTAAGAGAGAAGTCCAGCCGGGCAAAGACCAGAGACGAGATGCTGGGCATAATCCGCGAGGCTGCATAAATGGGTACGCCGCAGGATACATCCGTCCAATATTTAAAAGGCATCGGCCCGAAACGCGCCAAGGCCTTTGCTAAAGCCGGAGTTAATACCGTTGAGGACCTTTTGTATTATTTTCCCCGCCGCTACGAAGACCGCAGCAATTTCGCGCAAATCTCCCAATTAAAAGAAAAAGAAGTCTACACTATTAAGGCGGAAGTTTTGTCCGTAAAAGAGCGCAGGTCTTTCAGGAGGCGGGGTTTTAGTATTACCGAGGCCTTGGTAAAAGACGCAAGCGGCATATTATCCTGCGTCTGGTTCAACCAACCCTATATAAAAGAATATCTTAAGCCCGGGGAGTCTCTGGTCTTGTACGGCAAGGCCGAGCTCTACGGCGCTAAACTCCAGATGACTAATCCTGAATTCGAGGAAACCGGGCCGGAAGACGAATCTCTTAATGTCGGCCGCATTGTCCCGGTATATCCTCTCGCCGCGGGTTTCAGCCAGAGGTCGATGCGCCAGCTTATTAAAGGCGCGCTTGATAAGTACTTATCTAAAATACAAGACTGCCTTCCCTTTGATATCAGAGGAAGGAATAATATCCTTAATTTAGCCCAGAGCCTCTTAAACATCCATTTCCCGGAGAGCGAGGAAGCGCATAAGCAGGCCTATGAGAGGTTGTCTTTTGAAGAGTTTTTCTTTTTCCAGCTCCCGCTGGCTTTGAGAAAATTAAACAAAAGAGAAAAAGAGGGTATTGTTCATAAAGTCGAAGGGGAGTTAGTCGAGGATTATATCTCCGGGCTTCCTTTTAAACTTACTAATTCCCAGAATACGGTTATTAAAGAGATCAAAGCGGATATGTCCGCGCCGGCAGCGATGCAGCGGCTTTTGCAGGGGGATGTGGGTTCGGGTAAAACTGTGGTAGCGATGGCCGCGGCAATGATCGCCATTCAGGGAGGTTATCAGGCGGCTTTTATGGTCCCTACGGAAATTTTGGCCAAGCAACATTACGAGAAAATCAAGAATCAAAGATCCCTGCCTGGTCGGCAGGCAGGAAAGATCAAAATCGGCCTGCTTACCGGAAGTGCCGATAATAAAGAAAAACAAAAATTATATAAAGAAATCAAGGAAGGCAAGATCGACTTGATCATAGGCACGCATGCGCTCCTTGATGAAGCAGTACAGTTTAAGAAACTCGGATTGGTGATCATCGATGAGCAGCATAAGTTCGGAGTGGGGCAGCGCGCCCTGCTCCCTAAAAAAGGCGCTAATCCCGATGTCCTGATCATGACCGCAACACCTATACCGCGCACACTCGCCATCACTATTTACGGGGATCTGGATATCTCGGTGATCAATGAGCTCCCGCCCGGGAGGATCCCGATCAAGACTATGCATTTTGCCGAGAATAGGAGGAAAGAGGCGTTCAGGCTTGCCCGCGAAGAGCTGGAATACGGGAGGCAGGCTTACATAATCTATCCGGTCATTGAAGAGTCTTACGCATTGGATATGTCCGGGGCCAAGAAGATGTACGAAGAATTGAAAGAGGGTGAGTTTAAAGAATTTAAATTAGGCCTTATCCACGGCCGGCTGAAAGAACCGGCGCAGGATAAGGTGATGCAGGATTTTAAGAATAAGAAGATAGATTTGTTGATCGCAACCACTGTTTTAGAAGTGGGTATCGATATACCTAATGCCACCTGCATGATCATTGAGCACGCCTACCGTTTCGGGTTATCGCAGTTGCATCAATTGCGCGGAAGGATAGGCCGTTCGAACCTTGCGTCATTCTGTATACTTATTTCTTCCGCTAAGACCCCGGATGCCGGAGCGCGCATGGAGGCGATGGTCAAATACGCGGACGGTTTCCGCATCGCCGAAGAAGACTTGAAGATCCGCGGTCCGGGAGAGTTCTTCGGCCGCAGGCAGCACGGGTTAAGCGAATTAAAGATCGCCAATCCTCTTACTCAAATGCATCTCTTAAAGAAGGCGAGGGAAGAAGCGCTGGGCCTGGTTAAGCAGGACCCGCGGTTAGCGGAGCGCGCTCACGCGTTAGTGAAAGCGGGTTTGCTGCGCAGATTCCCCGAATACGAAAAATTGATCATGGTCGGATAATGGCTTGTGATTACCGCTGCCATGAGATATAATAAACCACTATTATGAACAATAAGAGAGTAGTGATAACCGGCGTGGGCGTCATCGCTGCTAATGCCATCGGTAAAGATGCTTTTGCTAAGGCTATTTTTGAGGGTGTCTCGGGGATCAAGCCCATCTCTTTATTTGATACCGCGGAATTTAAGGCCAAGACCGCGGGAGAGGTCGCGGATTTCAAGCCGCAGGACTTTTTAGGTGATAAGGGCCTAAGGACTCTGGACCGGAGCACAAAGCTGGCAGCATCGGCAACAAAATTAGCTATTGATGATTCTTCTCTTCGGATCAATGAAGAGAATTCCCGCGAACTCGGTGTCTCCCTGGGCGCGACTTTCGGGAGTATTGCCAGTATCAGCAATTTTGACCGCGAGGCCCTGACTGACGGGCCGCGTTATGTAAACCCGGGGCTCTTCCCTAACACGGTTATCAATTCTCCGGCAAGCCAGGTCTCTATCAAATTCAATATTAAAGGATTTAACGCAACCATCTCCAGCGCATTTTGCGCCGGGCTTGACGCGATCGGCTATGCTGCGGATCAGATCAGGCTGGGGCGGGCGAAAGCAGTTTATAGCGGCGGGGTCGAAGAGCTGTGTGTGCAATTATTTTTAGGTTTTTATAAGGCCGGATGCCTCGCCGGGTTAAGCGGGCCGGAGATCTCCGTGCCTTTTGATAAGAGAAGGAATGGTATGATCCTGGGAGAAGGCGCGTGCGTGCTGGTGTTGGAGGATCTGGATGCCGCGCTTATGCGCAAAGCGGATATTTACGCCGAGGTTTTAGGTTTTGGCAGGAGTTTCGGCCCCGGGAATCTGGGGAGAGCAATATCGCTGGCTTTAAAAGAATCCGGGTTAAATGCTGCGGATATAGATTTTGTTTCAAGCTGCGCCAATTCAACCAAGGACCTGGATTTAGAGGAGACCCGGGCGCTTAAAGAAGTTTTCGGCTCGGGCGCTTCAAAGATACAGGTAAGCGCGGTAAAAAGCATGCTCGGAGAGTGTTACAGCGCATCCGGGAGCCTGCAGGTCGCCGCTGCCATCGCGGGGATAACCAGGCAGGAGGTATTCCCCACGATCAACTACAAAGAGAAAGATGCGGAGTGCGATTTAAATTATGTTGTCAATAAGGCAAAAAGTTGTAAAATAAATAAAGCGCTTATTAACGTTTCAGGTAAATCAGGTTATAATTCCAGCTTAATCATTTCTAAATACCAATAGGAGGTTTCGCATGCCAGGTGTTGAAGAGGAAATAAGGGATTTAGTAGCAACAATTATCGAGAAGCCCGCCAATGAGATCAATCCGGACGCGAATTTTTTTAAAGACCTGGGAGTCGATTCTATGATGGCCCTTGAGATACTGGCTGCTATAGAAAAGAAATATAAGATATCCATTCCGGAAGAAAAATTAGCGCAGCTTACCACCTTAAACCAGACCATAGCAGTAGCCAAAGAATTCATAAAATAAAATGTTTAATATCGAAGATATCCAGAAAATGCTGCCGCAGCGTTACCCTTTCTTGATGATCGACAGGATCTTGGAGTTAGAAGAGGGTAAAAAGGTGGTCGCGGTGAAGAATGTTTCCGTTAACGAGGAATTCTTCGGCGGACATTTCCCGGGAAATCCGGTGATGCCCGGAGCACTCATTATCGAGGCCATGGCGCAGGCGTCGATTGCGCTTTTTTATTCTTCAGAGAGCAGCGCAAGCGATAAAGAGAAATTATACCTTCTGGGTACGGTCAAGGTCCGTTTCTTAAATCCTGTTTTCCCGGGAGATCAGCTGAAGCTCACCATTGAACCTGTTAAGATAATTTCTACGGGAGCCATTGTCAACGCCCTCGCCGAAGTCAACGGCAAAGAAGTCGCCCGCGGAGAGCTAAGTTTCAGCGTAAAATGAATAGGCGCGTCGTAGTCACCGGTATCGGGGTCCTATCGTCTATCGGTATCGGGAAAGACGATTTTTGGAAGGCCCTCACTGATGGTAAGTCCGGGATCAGCGAGGTCGAGTCATTCAGCACCGCGGAATTCCCCACCCACCGCGCAGGAGAGATCAAGAATTTCCAGCCCGAACAATTCATCTCAAAAGAAAAAGTTTCCAAAATAGGCCGTGCGTCGCAGCTGGCGGTATCTGCCGCTCACCTGGCGATCAAAGACGCTAAAATCAATATCGATAAAGATAATACCGGTGTTTCTATGGGCACGACCATGGGAGAGACACAGGTTTTGGAGAAACTTAATGAAGCCTGGGTCAGGCGCGGTTTGGATGCGGTTGAGGCCGCGGATATCTTAAAACTTCCTACGGACCTTTTAAGCGCCTCCATCGCTAAAGAATTCGATTTGAAAGGCTGCGTTTTTATCATACCTAACGCGTGCGCTGCGGGGAATTTTGCCATCGGCTATGCCTATGACCTGATTAGAATGGGGAGGGCCAAGGCTATGTTGGCAGGAGGAGCGGATGCATTCTCCAAAATAGCTTTCACGGGATTTAACCGTTTACTGGCCGTGGCCCCGGATAAATGCCAGCCCTTTGATAAGTCGCGTAAAGGGATGCTGGTCGGAGAAGGAGCGGGGGTCATTGTTTTGGAAGAGTTAGAGGATGCTTTGAAAAGAGGGGCGCAGATATACGCCGAGATTTTAGGTTATGGCTTAAGCTGCGATGCCCATCATATGACTGCTCCGTCCGGGGAAGGCATTAGCGAGGCTATCGCCAAGGCGCTTAAGGCAAGCGATGTGGCTCCGGAGGAAGTGGGGTATCTTAATGCCCACGGCACCGGCACTCCGGCTAACGATAAAGAGGAGTGTATCGCGATTAAAAAGGTCTTTGGCGAGCGCGCTAAGAAATTACCGGTAAGTTCCATTAAATCCATGTTGGGCCACACAATGGGCGCAGCCAGCGCTATTGAAACCATTGCCTGCTGCCTTTCGGTAAAACACGATACTATCCCGCCCACGATAAATTTTGAAACCCCTGATCCAGATTGCGATATTGATTGCGTCCCTAATGTAAGCAGAAAGGTAAAAGTGGATATTGTTTTAAACAGCGCTTCGGCTTTCGGAGGGAACAACGCCTGCCTGGTATTAAAGAAGTTTACCCGCCGTTAATATATTCCTTTTTCGGATAATCATTGAGCGAGTCGTCGAGGTTTTTGGGTTGCAGGAATTTCGCGAATATCCTGACCAGCAGATTTAGGGCAGGATTAAAAGACTTGGTGTAGATGTGCAGGGGGAGGAGTTTTGCCCCTAATCTTAATTTCGGGTGATAGTCCGTGACACCCAGTTGGTATTTTTTTATCCCGTTTTTCAGGCACCACTCGTAGTTATGGCAGAAGGTCATGTAATACAGGTGGTATTTATGCGAAACCTCCGGGTCGAACCCGATAAACTTATCGATGAACGTATCGCCCTTGATCAAAGCTAAATTAAAGGCGACGATCTTGTTCTTGTCATAGGTCAGGAAGCACTTGGCTGTGCCGGGCATGTTTTTGAAGACCGAACGGAAGAATTCGGGAGTAAGTATTTCAAAATTTACTTCCGAGTTGTTGAAATTATTCAGATAGAGCCGGTAAATTACGGGCAGGATATCATCGATATTATCCCGGATTTCCGTGCGTAAAGTAACCTGAGAAGCAGAATTCCTGATCTTGCGCCTTAAGTCTTTGCGCGTGCTGGGGCCGAGTCTGGCGATATAATCTTCGAGCGAGCCTGCCTTGACCTCAAGTATAGTATTCGGCAGGGTCTCGAGGTGGATAAACTGTTTGTCTTTCAGGTAGTTGTTCAGCTCTTTGTTTTTGCAGGATAGATTATTAAAGGCTATTGCATTGACTCTGTTTTTCCGGGAGAATCTGTAAATCTCGTTTAAGGCTTTACCGAAGGTTCTCTTAAAGTCCAGGCTTTCAGAATAACCCATATAGAATTCTTCGGCTGTGGGGGCCCCCAGAAAAAGCACGCGCATCGAGAAGATGTTCCTTTTCAGCCAGCTCTGTATTAAAATGATAAACCTGTGTACCGGCGGGCCGATCAGTTTATCAAAAGAAAAATCCATGGTAAAGAAAGGGATGATGATCAGGGCTTTGCCGCCGGATTTGCCTAGCAGGTATCCGAAGGAGAATTCTTTGAGGCGGGACTCTTCCAGGGTCTTGTGGTAACCGTAGTCTTCAATGATGTCTTGCGCGAACAGGCTCTCCCAGTCGGAGCGCGGGATGTCTTTGATGGACCTGACTACGGAGAATTTCAGTTCCGGTTTTGTCTGCATTTGTTTAGAGTATAACAAAAAATGAGAGCCGCCACAATTAAAAGTTTATTCGCGGCGGTTTTGTGCTATAATTGAAAAACTATGGATAATGACAATCCCAGGGATTTGAGTTTCTTTTTAAAAGGCGGGGATAAGGGGGTACTCCTTATACACGGCATCACCGGCACTCCGTCCGAGATGAACTATCTGGGTAAGGCCCTGAATAAAGCGGGCTTTACCGTTTTCTGCAATACCCTCCCCGGGCACTGCTCGACTTTGAATGAGCTTAAAAAGGTGACCTGGGAGCAGCTCGCCGAGGCTTGCGCCAAAGACCTGCATACCCTTAAAAAAGAGTGCCGCCAAGTTTTCTGCGGTGGCCTATCTATGGGCGCGCTTATGTCCGTGCATCTGGCCAAGTTATACCCGGACGAGATCAGCGGTATAGTAGCTTTAGCCCCGACTATATTTTATGACGGCTGGGCCCTGCATAAAGGAAAGACCCTGATGGAGATGGTCTGGCACGTCCCGTTCCTGCGCAATTCCATCAATATCCGCGAAGACTGGCCGTATGGCTTAAAGGACGAGAGGGCGCGGGCTTTTATCGAGAGATTTTATAAAAAGGCCAAGGCCGGGACGGAAGATAACGATAAAGTGCTTTTATTCGGGAGCCCGTTCTTTCCCTTAGCGAGTTTATATGAGCATCACCAGTTGACCAAAGTAGTCTTGAAAGAGATCCCCCAGGTAGATAAACCTATCCTCATAATCCACGCCCGCGAAGACGACATGACCAGCCCAAAAAACGCAGAGTACCTTTTTAAGCATATCGCCTCAAAAGATAAATTTCTGGTTATCCTCGAAGACAGCTACCATATGATCACCATCGACAAAGAAAAAGATAAGGTCGCCGCAGAAGTAATCAATTTCCTGAATAAAATAAATTAAAATATGTATTACGACGCGATAATAATCGGCGCAGGTATGGCGGGTTTGACCAGCGCCATCAAGCTTACATCCGAAGGGAAGAAGGTGATTGTCCTTGAGAAGCAGCCTGTCCCCGGAGGAGTGGCGACGAGTTTTAAGCGTAAGGGTTTTAAGTTCGAGTCCTCTCTGCATTTTGTGGACGCGCTTGCCCCGGGTGAAGAAGTAAGGGATTTTCTTGACGAGCAGGGAGTAAGCCGGAAGGTAGAGTATTTAGAACTTAAAGAATTTGGCAGGGTGATTTACCCCGAGCATGATTTTACGGTAGGGAATGATTTTGAAGCCCTGAAGGCCAGGCTTAAAAAAGATTTTCCCCATGAGACAAAAGGGATCGAGGCCGTATTCTCCGATATCGCCAGATTCTCCGGTGATTTTGACCGTTTCATGGATTCCAAGTTTCCGCTCTGGCTGAAGCTGATGCTTTCGCCGATATTTTACTCCTCCATTATTATAACGTCCTGTTTGACCGCGGAGCAGCTTATCGCAAAAAGGATCAAAGATAAAAAGCTGGCTGCGATTTTAGGCACTATCTGGGGTTTTATGGGCTTACCGCCTAAAGAGCTGTCGGCTTTCTATTTTCTTATCGTATTGCGCGGCTGCTGGGGAAGAAAGACCGCGTATATTAAGGGTGGCTTTAATAGGCTTTTTGAGGCCATAGTAGACAAAATCCGGGAGCGCGGTTCAGAAGTAAGATTCAATACCCGGGTGACACAGATAACTACAGATAACGGCGAGCGCGTTAAAGGAGTGATTACGGAGAATGGCGAAGAGATAAGGGGCAGGGCAGTAATTTCTAACGCCAATTGTATTGATACGTTAAGCAAGTTAATTGATTCACCGGTTTTGCGGGATTATTACGCCGGAAAATTAGGTCCTATGCAAAAATCCGTTTCCGCGTTTACTATTTACCTGGGTTTAGATGTGCCGGCTAAGGCATTAGGTATGGAGAATTCGCTTTTGTCAATAAATCCTACCTATGACCATAGCGAAAATTACAATAATTCGCTTTCTTCAAATTATGGGCTTGTCAGTCTTGCAGTGGTAGATCATTCTCAGCTCGACAGCGGGTTAGCCCCTCAGGGCAAAAGCACTATTTGTATTATGACTCTGGATAATTATGCTAATTGGTCCGGGCTTAGCGCGCAGGATTACGAGCAGAAGAAGAAAGAAGCTTGCGATGCCATTTTAACGCAGTTAGAAACTTACCTGCCGGGTATAACTAAACATATAGAAGTAATGGAGGCAGCCACGCCTAAGACCATGGCCAGGTATGCTACTTTACCCGAAGGCGCAGTATACGGTTTAGCCCAGACAGTCGAACAATCAGGCGTTAACCGCTTGAGCCAGAACACCAGGGTCAAGGGTTTATTTATCTGCGGGGCCTGGACCCAGCCGGGTTGCGGTATACACGGATGCTTTGTTTCCGGTATTGATGCCGCGGATATGGCGCTTAAGCAGTTAAAGAAATGAAGATAATCACCGGCCGGTATAAAGGTAAGAACCTGGTCATGCCTAAGGGCATACGGCCGACGCAGAATGTGGTGCGTAAGGCGATTTTTGACATTTTGGGGGATATAAGCGGGCTTGCATTTTTGGAGCTTTTTGCCGGCACCGGGGCAGTAGGATTTGAGGCGCTCTCTTTGGGCGCGGCAGAAGTAGCCCTGGTGGAGTCTAACCGGGGCGCCAGCGAAGCTATCCGCAAGAATATCGAAGGGCTGAAGGCCCAAAACTGTTGCCTCTATCCGCTTGAGGCTGATGAGGCTATCCGGGTTTTGCACAAGGAAAAGAAGTTTTTCGATGTTATATTCATGGACCCGCCTTATTATCAGGATTTGCCAAAAAAAACCTTGCAAACCCTATCCGCCTATGATATATTAGCGCCCTATGGTTTTCTGGGAGTCCAGCATTTTAAGAAAGATGCGCTCCCTGAAGAGGGGCAGAAGCTAAATCTCCTTAAAGTCAGCCGCTACGGAGATACCTTCCTGACAATATACCAGAAGACAGAGGCCTAAAGATGTGCCAGAGGGCGCTTTATCCCGGGACCTTTGACCCGGTTCCTTACGGCCATATAGATCTTATCAA
>JAPLLN010000014.1 GCA_026387475.1 Candidatus Omnitrophota bacterium
AGGGTTTTTGAAATGGCCTCCGGTGTATCCGGAGCGCACCGAAACTACTCCCTTTACTTCCCTGAATGCTGACTCTACTCCCCAAAAACAACCCGCGGCAAATGTAGCTTCTTGAAGCATAGCCGGCCTGCCTTTCTGCTCTGCCGATAAATTATTCAACAAGAAAAATATAATTAAAAGACTCAAACATGCTATCTTTTTCATCAATATCCTTAGGCCGCCGCTCCTTTTTTGCTGGTACGCCGCACTGCCTTGACCATGCGGTCATACGCAACTTGTTGTGTAGGGCCTTCAGTGAGATGGTCGCAGCAGACCGCGGCATAGCCTTCGCGGTTCTTTATCTTGAAGATATAGACTTTTAAATGGCCTATCTTGGTCTCCATCTTTCTCTCCTTACCTGCGCCGAAAATGGATAAAGATCCTCCCCCAGCCTTCCTCGGTCTTCTCCAGCCGGTGGTAAAGCTTGCGGTTCTCTTTTTTATTCAGGAAATTAAGGATGCGCCTTTTTAATTCCCCGACATGCGAGCCGTAGGATATCTCGATCTGCCGCGCCTCGCCCTTTACCGCTTCATGCAAAGCGTCAGCCAGCTTTTTTTCCAGATCGATCTCGCCTGCCTTAAGATTTACCTTTATTCTCATTTTTCCTTAATATAGCACGCCGGTGTCATCTTTACAAGACAGGCGGCTAATTCATCTGCAGATGCGTAAAGACACCAGGGCCTATGCTTATTTCTCCCGTAAACGGATAATCCATGCTGAATATCGTAAAAATGATCAGCGATATCAATATCGACAGAATTACGGCCATAGCCACCTGGGCTTTTAAATTCTCCGCTCCGAAAAATACCGTAAAGGCGATCGTCGAAATACCACCGACGATCAGGACAAACCAGAGAAGGAAATTTACCCCTGTGCAGGCATCGACCAGCCGGAACGACCGGTACTCCTCCAACTGATTAAGTTTGCGCACGCCTTCTTCAAAAAATACTTTATCGTTCTCCTTCGTGGGTTCATAGCTACTGTACGCGATCCACAGATTATCTATTACCTTTTCTACCTTCTGGCTTTTTTCTCCTCTTGCCATGGCCTTCCACTCGTCATTGACTACCGTATCGCGGTATTCTCTTAGCAGAGCGCGCGCTTTGGTTTTGAAAACAGGAGAAAAGGATACAGAATCCCGGTAGAGGTCGTTTAAACAACTCGCCTCTCTCTCAACATTCATCTTTGAACGGTCGAGACCCTGCCAGACCACGATGACTACAAAAGCCAAAAGCACGGCGTAAATCACGCCCACCGTCCCGAAGATCGCCGCCGCAACATCATTATGCACTTTCAGGCGATGATGCGGGATAAGCCTGCGCACGATCAGCAAGCCGCCGACAGCAATAACCACAGCCCCGCCTACGAACACAATACCCAGAATTAACATCGGGACTTTCAATAACAAGAATTGCTCTAAACTCATTCTTTCCTCCTATTTTAATTCTATCAGTTCGTAATCCAAATTTCCCAGCCCTAAATCTTCAGCATATTTAAGCTGCAGGGTGCCGTCGCGCTCCGGATGCAGCTCTTTGAAAATATCCCTGCCGCAGGCCGCATTCACCAAATCAAAACTTGCCTTATCAATGCTTACAGGATCTGCCGACGCCAGAATTCCTATATCGGGCGCTACCCGCGGGTCATCCTTGGCAAGACAATCGCACTCCTTGGTGATTTTAATTGCAAAGTTTAAGAATCCTAATTTGCCTTTTTTGTTTTTCATCACTGCCGAAGCATATTCTATCATCTTTTGCTGAATTGTGGATGCACCTGTTCCCCAAGGCACATCTATTGCCGCAAAGGGACAGACCGCAATACATGTTGCGCACCCGATGCATACAGAACCGTTAATGACCGATTTTTCGTTTTCAATGGTAATGGCTTTTACCGGGCAGGCCCTTTCGCATTCCCCGCACCCCGTGCATCTGTCTAAATACACAACCGGCGAAACCTCCGCATGCTGCTGCAATTTGCCGACGCGGGCAGCGCAACCCATCCCCAGATTCTTCAACGCTCCCCCGAAACCGGTCATGATATGTCCTTTGAAATGGCTGACATCGACAATGGCATCCGCGTCCGTAAAAAACCGGACCAATTTGGCGGTTTTGACAAATTTCCTATCGATCTGCACTTGAACGGTGTTTTCTTTTTGCGTATCATCGGGCACGATCACTTCCGCAGCGATTGCTTGCTTAGTAAAACCGTGTTCTGCGGCCAATGCCAGATGATCGGCGGAATTCGTGCGCCTGCCCTTGTAAAGAGTATTGGTGTCGGCGGCAAATGCCTTTGCCCCTTTAGCAGAGATCTTTTCGCAGATCACACGCAGATATTCCGGCTTAACAAATCCCGTCTTCCCCTCTTCCCCGAAATGCATCTTCACGGCGACTTTAGATCCCGGCTGTATAAAATCCAGCACCCGGCTTTCATCAAGCAAACGCTTGAGTTTAGCGCTAACGGAAGGAATCCCTTCCCCCTCGCTGATGCGTATCAAATACACTTTGCTTTTCATATTACCTTATTTCTTATTCCTTATATCCACTACAAATGTCGATACCTTGGCCGGAGCGACATCCTTCTCCCACGGCCTTACGTATTTGAAAGATATTTTTGCCTTAGCTACCTTAAGGGCCTTAAAAGTCCATACTGATTTCCCGCCTGCGCCTACAAGACCGGTATTAGCAGTGACATACTCTGAACCCACAAGCTTTATCTGACCCTCGTCGATTGGATCAGCGAGCTCCCAGCTATATCCGGTGGTCGCATTTGCATCCAATACGATTATAAAATCTTTACCCACATAAGCCTGGATCGTATTGACCGCATCCTGCTCTTCCTGTCCAAAAGGGATCCTGACTTCGGCTTTTGAATCAACATAAGTCTCGCCAAAAGCAAACGAATAGATCGCCAGAAAAACCAAAATAATACTTATCCTCATATTGATCCTCCCTCAAAATCTGAAATGCACAAAGACCCTGCCGAAATTCTTATCGTCTTTTTCTATCCTATGATAAAACCGCTTGATCTCGGGCTGTTCCAGAAAACGCAATACGTGTTTCTTCAGCTGCCCGCTCCCCTTGCCGGGGATTATCTCTACTAAAGAAATTCTCTTCTCTACTGCTTCCCGGATGACCCGATTAAGCTCTGACTCGATCGACCGGCCCTTATTAAAAATATCGTGTAGATCTAATTTTATTTTTGCCATTAAAGATTACTCTGCGAGATCAGCCCGTAATATTGTTTTATTGACTTCAAAGAGCCGATAAACAAACTTCCTACAAACCAACTTAAGATAACGATTACAATTGTCGCGATGATCTTCGTTTTCCGGCTAAAGCGGGGATTTATCCAGACTAAAGGCAAGGCCAGGGGACCTACACATAAGAAAGCAATGACTATCCCGGGAGTTTTAAAATACCATTTAACATCCTGAGATCTCTTCCCCAATTCCTTACCGCAGAACCTGCATAATATCGCCTCATCCTGGATCTCTTCTGCGCAATAGGGGCATTTTTTCATATTACACCCTCTTCCTCTTTCCGCGATGCTTTGCCGGATGTTCAAACGGCAAAACCTTCTCAAAATGCTGGTAATCTTTCAAAGTTTTCCAGTTCCCTCCCCAGGTCCAGCCCAGGCGTTTAAACGTTTTTACTACCGGGGAACCCTCGTAGAGCGTCCCCGGCCTGCTCGTATCATACACCGCTCCGGGCGGCAATACAACTCTACCCTTAAAGTAGGGATTCTGCACGGGATTGATATCAATGGCGAATCCGTACGCGTGATTTGATAGGACCCTGCTGCCGGTAGCCGTCCTATAATTGAATGCGGAGGTATTATTGGCGAGCATCGACTGGTCATCGCTATTCCACTTTCCGTTCCTATAAAACCGGTCATCCGAAATAGGAATAACGGATTGAATAGGTAATCTTGTATCTAGCGCCACCTTGAAAACTTCACGGATATCAGGGGCAAGCCTCTCATCGATGACCAGCTGCCCCTTATGGATCTTTCCGTCAAATGAATAATATAATACGTCTATCAGTCTCTGTCTTCTCTTAAATTCCGGAGGGCTGTACTTTCTAAGCGCGGTTGACAGCGATATATCGCAATCGATGATGGGATTTTGAAGCGACCCAAGCGGTGGGCGCTCAATCGCCCTTTCCGGACCGACGCCGACTGTGGCGCAACCGGATAAGACTAAAGCAAAGAAAACGGGGATAAAAACCAGAAAATTCTTATTTTTATTCATCCTGTTTTAACCGTAATTCCCTGATATAACCCAGTTCCGCTCTTACCGGCCCGGTTTTACATTCCAACAGATGCCCTGCGGCCTGTTTGTCCGCGCTGATAAAGTGCAGATGGATGCCGCTAGAATTCAATTCCCCCATATACGCGGGGAACCAGTATCCTACCAGAGTCCCGCTGATATTTTTGCGTTCAAAGATTGACTGGCCTTTCAAAGCCTCATCCAGAGTCTTATAGGGTTTGCTTTGCGCAGGCGGGCTTCTAAGTTTAAAATATTCAAATTCGCCTTCGATCTTGACCGCATAGATCCTGTTCTTATCCGCTAGCCCGGCCTCGATCAATTTTGTAAGTTCCTGATAACTTCCGGAATTTTCGATATCAAAACTTTCATTCGCGCTGAAAAAAGTGACCGCGGCAAAGGGAGTTTTCAGTTCATCTGCCGGAATATAAACGCGGCCGTCGGATTTTACCTGATAGATCACCCCTCCTAACTCTATCATCTCGCCATCCAGCCCGTCAAAAGTCCCCATACCAAAATCACCCTTTGTCTTTAATTCTTCCAGAGTAACCCTACCCTCATAATCCCCCTGTTTGAGAAAATGAGTGCTGGATAACTGAAATAATACATTCTTCCCGCACTGGCCATGCGCGCATCCGGACAAAAGTATTACTGACAATAAG
>JAPLLN010000016.1 GCA_026387475.1 Candidatus Omnitrophota bacterium
AAATTTAAAAGAGAATATGCTGGATAATGTCGCGGACTGGCTGGCGTGCGGCATCGACCCGAAGAAATCCGTGATATTCATCCAGTCCCATGTACCGGAGCATCTGGAGTTATACATGGCTTTTTCTTTGATCACCCCGCTGGGGCTTCTTGAGCGCTGCCCGACATATAAAGAGCAGCTGCGCGAGATCACTAACCGCGATTTAAGCACTTACGGTTTTCTCGGCTATCCGGTCTTGCAGGCCGCCGATATTGCACTTTATAAGGCAGAGGCAGTCCCCGTCGGAGAAGACCAACTCCCGCATCTGGAATTGACCCGTCAGATCGTGCGCAAATTCAATCATTTGTACAAAAAAGAAGTTTTTCCCGAACCGCTTGCGCTGCTTACTAAAGAAAAACGCCTCCTCGGGCTTGACGGCCGCAAGATGAGCAAGAGTTATAATAATTTTATCGCATTATCCGAGGAACCGGAGATGATCCGCAAGAAGGTCACCAGTATGTTTACCGACCCTAAAAGGATAAAACTCACTGACCCCGGGCATCACGAGATTTGTAATCTGTACAGTTATTATGAATTATTCGCTCCCGAGCGTAAAAAAGAAATAGGGCAAATGTGCCGCGAGGCTAAAATCGGATGCACCGAATGCAAGAAGCAGCTGGCCGAGATCCTGATCAAATATTTAGAGCCTATTCAGGAGAAGAAGCGCCAGATACTTAAAGATAAATCTGCCTTATCCGATATCCTTAATGACGGAGAAAAGCGGGCGGGGGAATTTGCGGCTGCAACACTGGCGGAAGTGAAAAAGCTTCTTAAAATCTAGCTATGGCTTATAAAATAAAATTGCAGATGTTCGAGGGCCCGCTTGACCTGCTTTTGTATCTGGTTAAGAAGGACCATTTGAATATTTACGATATTCCTATTGCTCAGGTGACCGAACAGTATCTAAAGTATATCGACCTGATGCAGCTCTTAGACTTGAATATCGCCGGAGAATTCATGGTGATGGCCGCTACGCTTATGCAGATAAAATCTAAAATGCTTCTGCCTGCGGAGGAGGTAGCCCCGGAGGAAGAGCAGGAAGATCCGCGCGCGGAACTTGTCAGGCGCTTGCTGGAATACGAGAAGTTTAAAGAGATCGCCGAGACCTTAAGAAAGCGCGAGGAAGAGCAACGTGAGGTATTCAAGAGGCCTAAGGTAGAAATAGAAAAAGGGCCGGCTGACGAAAAAGAGGTTTATTTCGAGGCGAGCATCTTTGATCTTATCAACGCATTCTCTCGCGCGCTTAAAGACGTGCCCAAAGAGGCTTTTTATGAAGTAATCAAAGACGAATTTACCATCGAACAGAAAGTCCATGATATCCTGCATCTTTTGCTGATGACCCCGTCGGTGCGCATCTCCGAACTTTTTAATAAAGCCAAGCATAAGATAGAGGTGATCGTGACCTTCCTGGCGATACTCGAGCTGGTGCGTATGAAAGAGATCGTGGCGCGCCAGACGGAGTTATTCCAGGATATAGAAATATCCCGGAATAAGGAGAATATTATCCCCTATGAACGAAGAGACGAGAGAGCCCCTGATCAAGGGGAACAGTCCGTTAGTTAATCAGGCGCAAGTCCCCGATGAGGATGTAGTACTTAATATATCTT
>JAPLLN010000105.1 GCA_026387475.1 Candidatus Omnitrophota bacterium
CCCTGTGCCTCCGGTAACCAGATACCTCTTCAAAGCAACTCCTTTTTAGTTTATCGTTGACTGCGGGATCCTTACTATGGGTTTCTCCATCCTTCTTGCCGCAGGTAAATGCCTGACCGCCCAGAAAAACCACCTAAGATACTCTTTGACCCACGGCCATAACAAGAACGAAGATTTTCCTCCGTATAAACGATCGATGGATACGATAGGGACCTCTCCTAATTTTAATCCTTTTTCCTGCGCCTTGACTGCTAATTCAAAGATAAATGCCCAACCGATCGGCCGCGATTCCAGCGGGATCTCTTCAAAGACCTTGCGTTTAAATATTTTTATTCCGGTAGTCGCATCAGTCAGCACGGAACCGGAAAGAATACATAACATTTTGTTGGCTATGCGGGAAAGAAAACCGCCGATTAAAGAACCGCCTAACCTTCTTCCGCCGTAAGCGTAGCGCGTGCAACTTACCAGATCGCAACCCTGATCCAGAAGCGCCACCATATCATCCACTGCCAGCACCGGCCCGATCTCATCCGCGGCAAAGATCAAAATATAGTCCCCGGTCGAAACCTTGACTCCGGACCTGATAGCGTTAACCACACCTTTTCCCAGATCATTATGCACCAGCTTCACGTTAGAATACAATTTATCCATACTTTTGACCGCTGGTATGGTATCGTCATCTCCGGAATCATAGATGACTAAAATTTCATTCTCCATATCAATGACCGCGTTGAGGATCTTAAGCATGATCCTGATATTTATTCCCTCATTGCGGACCGGGATCAAAATAGAGACCTTTGCCATAAGCTTTAATCTTTCTCCAATACACTGCGCACTACTTTAGAGGCATATTCAGCTTGTTTTCTGGTTAAATCAAAAGAAGACGGCAGCCATAGCCCCGATGCCGATACCCGAGAAGCGTTAGGGAAATTTCTCCCGGCTTGCTTATAAGGCCTTTGTGTGTGCAGCGGATACCAGAACGGCCGAAAACCAATACCGGATTTAAGCAAAGCCTTTTCCAGCCTTGATCTATCCTCTACCAGAATATCCGTCCACTGGGTCACTTCCTCTTTTTGATTCTCCAAAGCTGGTATTACCAGGTTCCGGCAACCCGCTAACGCAAGTTTATACCAATCATCCCGTTTTTTGGAATGCGCCAACCGTCCGGATATCCTCTCCAGTTGCGCGATACCTACAGCAGACTGCAAGTTGGTAAATTTAAAATTATAACCCATAACCGGATGCAAATCATTCCCTCCGGTGCCCTGATAACGCCGGCCCTGGTCTTTCAGTTCCAGCAAACGATGATATAATTTTGTATTATCCGTAGCGACCATCCCGCCCTGGCCCGTGGTCACTGTCTTATTTGCGGAAAAAGAAAAACACCCCGCGTCCCCGAAAGTGCCGAGATAGCGGCCGTTATATTTCGAGCCTAACCCTTCGGTCGCATCGCAAACTAAAAACAACTTCTTTTTCTTGGCCAATGGTTTCAACAAACCGTAATCCGCAGCCCTGCCATTTACGTCAACAGTAACGATCGCCTTAGTGCGTTTATTTATACTCCCGATTACGGATCCAACGTCAAGACTGAACCTGCGCGGCTCAATATCCGCTAACCTTACCGTTGCACCGGTAAGACGTACGGCATTGGCTGTTGCGATAAAAGTCAGGTCCGGCACGATTACTTCATCCCCGTGTCCGATTCCCAGGCCCATCAAAGACAGTGAAATTGCCGCAGTCCCGCTGGTCACACCTACGCAATGCTTTACCCCTATGAACCCGGCGATCTTCTTCTCAAAGATACGAGTGTATTCGCCGTCATTAAGATAATTGCTCCCGATCACCCTTAAGGCAAGTTCCTTTTCACGCCTTCCTGTCTTCGGAGAAAACCATGGTATCTTTTTCATAGATTACCTTTTAATTATACCCCAGAGATCAATTACATCCTTTTTCCGGGAGATCTTTAAATTATGATAAGCAGTATGCGCAACACCGATAATTACTACATCGCTTTCCCGTAAAAGCTTTTCTTTAGAAACAAACGTGCTGTCTTTTACATATTCATCCGAATAAAAGACCTGCGCTCCGTAAAACCTCAAGACTTTCCCCATCTTATAGGAAAGCGAATCCCTGTTATCGTCGATATCTGCCTTAAAAGCCATTCCAAGAATACCTACCTTTATTTTACTCAAATCGTATTTCTCCCTTAATTTGCTAACCAGGAAATTCGGGAGGCCTTCGTTGATCATCATCGCGGCGTGGCCTAAAACAAAATTATTGCTGTTAAACGCCGCAAGCTGCATCGTATCTTTTAGAAGGCACGGGC
>JAPLLN010000023.1 GCA_026387475.1 Candidatus Omnitrophota bacterium
GATACTTTCAAATCATTGCGGCAGGGACGTGAAGGCCGGTGATATAGCGGTTTGCGATGTAGACTTCTGCTTCGGGCAGGATGGAACGAGTTCTATCGTTATTGATAGTTTTAGGAAGCTCGGTGTCAATAAAGCTTTTGATAAGAATAAATTTTGCATGGTCATTGACCATAGCGCGCCGTCTCCCAGCGAAGGTGTTTCGCGGGTGCACAAAAAGATGCGGGGCTTTTCCGATGAGTTTAAAACCGAGCTCTTTGATATAGGCTGCGGGGTTTGCCATCAAGTCATCCCGGAATCCGGAGAGGTTCTACCCGGAGACCTGGTCTTAGGCGCTGATTCCCATACCTGCACATACGGAGCCTTAGGTGTTTTCTCGACCGGTGTCGGTTCAACTGACCTGGCAATAGCGTTGGCAACAGGAAAAAACTGGTTTAAAGTCCCGGAAACTGTTAAAATAATAGTCAAAGGCAAGATACCTAAGGGGATCTACGCCAAAGATATAATCATCCATATTATAGGTAAGATCGGAGCGGACGGAGCGACCTATAAAGCTGTCGAGTTTTGCGGCCCCGTAATTGACAAGTTAGATATTGACGGAAGGATGTGTATGTCTAATATGGCTGTAGAAATGGGAGCCAAAGCAGGTTTTATGCCGCAGGACGCTAAGACGATCGCCTGGTTTAAATCGCGGGCAAAGAAAAGCACTACAATAAAAACAGTTGCCGCGGATAAAGACGCAAAATACGAGAGCGTGCTCGAATTTGATATTTCCAAACTCACTCCTCAAGTTTCTATGCCGCACGCGGTGGATAATGTGAGCCCGGCGGATAAATTAAAGGCAGTGTTGATAAACGAGGCATTCCTTGGCACGTGCACTAACGGCAGGCTCTCTGACCTGAAGATCGCCGCAGGAATACTTAAAAGGCGCAAAGTTGCGCCGGGAGTAAAATTTATCATAGCTCCCAGCACGCGTACGATTTATTTGGATGCGCTCAAGCTCGGATACATCGATACTTTCGTCAAGGCCGGAGCGGTAGTTGTCGCTCCCGGGTGCGGCCCGTGCGTAGGCACGCATAACGGCATACCCGCTGACGGCGAAATAGTTATATCGAGCGCGAACCGTAATTTCAAGGGCAGGATGGGTAACCCTAACGCTTTTATTTATCTTGCAAGCCCGGCGACTGTCACTGCTTCAGCCGTCAAAGGGCATATAGCATTCGAGGGATCCCTCGCGGGTGGAGTAAAATAATAACCGCTCGGGATTAATTTGCAGACCCGTAAAAACGGGCAAATTAAGGAGAGACCATGGACATACGTAATCTGCTGATATTATGCAACGAGAAGGGCGCTTCTGATTTGCACGTTACCGAAAATGAGCCTCCTATTTTGCGCATTGACGGCAGGCTTGTCCGTTTAGGTCTCCCGCCTGTCACTAAAGATGAATTGAAAAAGATGATCTATAGTATTCTCAGCAACCAGCAAAAAGAAAAATTTGAAAAGGAATTAGAACTTGATCTTTCTTTGGCATTGCCGGGCCTGGATAGATTCCGCGTAAATATCCATATGCAAAGGAGCAATGTCGAGGCAGCCTTCAGGCGCGTGCCTCTGGAAGTCCCTGATTCTTCGACTCTTGGGCTTCCGCCCATAGTTGCGGAATTAGCGCGCAGGCCTAACGGCCTAGTGCTAGTCACCGGCCCTACGGGCATGGGTAAAACGACAACGCTTGCGGTGATGATCGAACAAATCAACCGCGAACGCGAGAGCCTGATAATATCTATCGAAGACCCTATTGAGTTTATTTTTGCCAACAAAAAAAGCGTTATCAAACAAAGAGAGGTCTATTCGGACACGCTTTCATTCGCCGAGGCCTTGAGGCATGCGTTAAGACAGGACCCCAACGTCATCGTGGTCGGCGAAATGCGCGATTTAGAGACTATCTCAACGGCGCTGACCGCGGCAGAGACCGGGCATCTGGTCCTGGCCACACTGCACACGCCCGATGCCCCACAGACTATCGAGAGGATCATCGACGTATTTCCTCCTCATCAGCAGCAGCAGGTAAAATTGCAGCTGGCAGACTGCCTTCAGGCGGTAATTTCGCAATTACTTCTTCCGGCTGCTTCGGGCAAAGGCCGCGTTATGGCGACTGAGATAATGGTCGGTACTTCGGGTATTAGAAACCTCATCCGCGAACATGAAATAGAGCAGATCCCGACGCTCATGCAGACCGGTTCGCAATACGGGATGAAGACCATGGATAAATCATTAAAAGAGCTGGTGCAGATGCAGAAGATCTCTGTAGATACCGCGTTAAGCAAAGTAAAGAATCCCGAAGAATTCAGACAGTTATGAAAATCGCAGGCAAATCCATAAAGATGGGCGACAGCATCAATACGGATTTCATCATATCCGGCCGTTATAAATTCGCCATAACCGATATGAAGGAATTAGCCAAGCATATTATGGAGGATATCGATCCCGCCTTTCCTTCCAAAATAACTCCGGGAAATTCAATGATTGTGGCGGGAAAGAATTTCGGGATGGGTTCATCCCGGGAACAGGCGCCGTTGGTCATTAAAGAAGCCGGGATTAATGCGGTTTTAGCCAAGAGTTTTGCCCGCATATTCTACCGTAATAGTTTTAACATAGGCCTTCCGCTCATTGAGACGGATACGGACAAGATATCCGAGACTGACCAGCTGGACATTGATCTGGATAAAGGTGTGGTAAAGAACGTTACCAAAAACATAGAATTAAAGATAAGGCCGCTTCCTAAATTTATGCAGGAACTTTTGCAAGAAGGCGGCATAATCAATTATTTCAAGAAACACGGAAGATTACCAGAGGTTTAAATATGAGCCGCAGGATTACCTTAATACCCGGAGACGGGATCGGGCCGGAAGTGACACTCGCCGCAAGGCGATGTATTGACGCAACCGGTGTAAAGATCGAATGGGAGGAAGCAATCGCCGGTCAGGCAGCCCTGGATAAAACGGGAAAATTGCTCCCTGATTCGGTCATTGATTCTATCCGGAAGAATAAGATCGCGTTAAAAGGGCCGATGGTCACACCTATCGGAGGAGGCTTCCGTTCGGTAAACGTGGCGATCAGGCATGCTTTGGATCTATACGCCTGCGTGCGTCCGTCCAAGACTTACGCCGGGGTAAAGAGCAACTATAAAGATATCGATCTGGTGATGATCCGCGAGAACAGCGAAGACCTTTACGCCGGGATCGAGTTCGAAGAAGGAAAACCCGAGACCAAGGATTTGATTTCGCAGATAGAGAAGTACTCCAACAAGAAGATCCGGCCTGATTCCGGCATATCCATCAAACCCATATCCAAATCCGCCACGGAAAGAATAGTGCGGTTTGCTTTCGAATATGCGCTTGAGAATAAACGTAAAAAGGTCACCATAATCACCAAAGCGAATATCATGAAGTTTACCGACGGTTTGTTTTTGAACACCGCGCGCCAAATTGCTAAAGAATACGAAGGAAGAGTGGCTTTTGACGAGGCCTTGGTGGATAATATGTGTATGCAGCTGGTCCAGAAGCCGCATAATTATGATGTATTAGTGACTGAAAATCTGTACGGGGACATCCTTTCGGACCTTTGCGCCGGATTGATCGGCGGTTTAGGAATTGCCCCGGGCGCTAATATCGGCAATGGCATAGCCGTATTCGAAGCAGTACACGGTTCAGCGCCTAAATATAAAGGAATGAACAAAGTCAATCCTACTGCGATGATTTTATCGGGAGCCCTGCTTTTAAAATATATTAAAGAGGAGAAAGCGGCGCTAGCTTTGGAAAACGCGGTCAAAGAAATAATCGCCGAAGGTAAATTTGTTACCTACGATTTTAAACCCATTCCTTTTGTCGATATTGATTTAAAACCCTTTCCTAATGATTGGCCTGCGGTAGGAACCAAAGAAATGGCTGACGCTATTATCAAAAAAATAAGATGAAAATAAGCGTAATCGGAGCCGGGAATGTGGGGAGCACTACTGCCCTGCGCCTGGCCCAGGATGGTTTAGGTAATATTCTTCTGGTAGATATCGTCAAAGGCCTTGCCTGCGGCAAAGCCATGGATATGGAGGATGCCAGGTCGCTGCTTAAATTAAACTACTCCATAGAAGGAACCGACGATTTCAGTAAAATCAAAGATTCTGATATTGTAGTGACTACCGCGGGGCTCCCCCGCAAGCCCGGGATGACCAGAGAAGAACTTCTGGCAAAGAACGCGGCAATATTAAAAGATGTTTCTTTGAAGGTAAGAGAATTCGCTCCCAAGGCGGTATATATCATTGTTACAAACCCATTAGATGTCATGACTGATTACGCTCTGAAAGTTACCGGCTTTAATCCTAATAAAATCTTGGGTATGGGGGTTAGCCTTGATGCTGCGAGATTTGCTAACCTTATCAGCAAGGAATTGAACGTTCCTGTGACCGATATCGAAGCAGCGGTTATCGGTAGCCATGGTGAAGGGATGTTACCCCTGCCCAGATTTTCTACTATTAAAGGAGTATCTTTAGATGAATTTGCCGATGAAAATAAAGTCAAGGAGCTGACCGCTAAGACTGTTAACCGCGGGGCCGAGATCGTCGGTTTATTAGGCAGCGGTAGCGCTTATTATGCCCCCTCGGCGGCTATTGCGGCCCTGGTCAGGGCTGTGGCCAAAGACGAGAAACGCATTATCGGCGTTTGCGCGCGCCTTAACGGCGAATATGGCATCAAAGATACCTGCATAGGTGTTCCTTGCCGCATAGGTAAAGCGGGGATAGAGGGAATAGTGGAATTGCAATTAAGTAAGGAAGAATTGAAATCCCTGGTAATCTCCGCTGAGAACATCCGCAAGTTAACTCAACAGCTCCCCGGGTAAAAATATGCATGATCTGGCAATAATTGGCGCCGGTTGGGCCGGCTATAATGCCGCTATCAAAGCAAAAGAGCTGGGCCTCAAAGTCTGCCTTATTGAAAATTCCCAAGTAGGCGGGACCTGCCTTAACCTAGGTTGTATCCCTACCAAAACCCTCATTCAATCTGCGAAAATATTCTCACTGGTTAAAAAGAGCGCAAGTTTCGGCGTAGAAACACAAGGCCCAAAGATCAACCTGGCAAAGGTCCAGGAGCGCAAAGATAAAGTAGTGCAACTATTGCGTTCGGGTATGCAGGCGAAGTTAAAAGATATTGACCTGCTGACAGGTGCTGCCGGTATAATTTCGCCTGATAAGATCAAAGTCGGAAGCCAGAGTATAGAAACCAAAAACATACTTATTGCTACAGGCTCGCGTCCATTTGAGCTGGCCCAGCTGAAATTTGACAGTAAGAAAATAATCTCCAGTAATGAAGCATTAAACTTAAAGGCGGTGCCGGCAAGGCTTTTGATCGTAGGAGGAGGGGTCATCGGCTGCGAATTTGCCAGCCTTTACTCTACCCTTGGCTCGCAAGTGACAATTGCCGAAAAAATGCCGCAACTCTTACCGGGAATCGATAGCGAAGTAGCCAAAAAAATAGAAGTTATATTTAAAAAGAAAAAGATAGCGGTCAGCACCAATACCGATGCCTCAAGTTTCAAGCAATCGGACTTTGACCTAATTCTGGTCTGCGTCGGACGTTTACCAAATACAGAATCACTTAACTTGCAAAATATCGGACTGAAAACCGATAAAAACAAGGTTGTTGTTGATGAATATCTGCGTACTAGCATCCCTAATATATTTGCCGCAGGAGACTGCACGGGTAAATTAATGCTCGCGCATTATGCCGCTTACCAGGGAGTAATTGCCGCGGAAAATATCGCTAACCCTCAAACCATGAAAAAAGCTGATAACGCGGTAGTGCCGAGTTGTATATTCAGCGACCCCGAGATCGCCAGCGTAGGGGTAAACGAAGAAGAGGCTAAAAATAAAGGTATTGAGGTTTCAGTAAAGAAATTCGATTTTCTTGCCTCAGGAATGGCGCGCATAATCGACGAGGCCGAGGGATTTATTAAAACGGTCTGCGAGGCTAAGACCGGTCGCTTAATCGGCGCATCCATAATCGGACCTAAGGCTACTGAATTGATCTCAATATTCGGCTTAGCTATATCCAATGATCTTACCGCTGAACAGATAAAGCATACTATCTTCGCCCACCCCAGTTTATCCGAGTCTATCCGCGAGTCACTTTAAATCCATGAAATTCCAGATCTTCGATCTAGGGTTAATAGATTTCCGTCCGGCCCTGGAGTTCCAAAAACAGTTATTCGAGCGGGTAAAAAACGGCAAAATCAGCCACGGCCTGATCTTATGCCGCCATAAACCCGTGATCACCTTAGGCAGGAACGCGCCCCGCAAAAACATCCTTGTTCCGGAGGAGGAACTAAAAAAGAGAGGCATAGACCTATTTGAAATCGAGCGCGGCGGCGATGTCACTTACCACGGCCCGGGTCAGCTTACTGTTTATCCGATATTCAATTTGGATAAAATTAAGAAAGATATACACTTGTTCCTGCGTAATCTGGAAGAGAGAATAGGTGCGGCTTTGAACATTTTAGAGATACCTGCGGTAACGCGTGAGAATCTGACCGGGGTCTGGGTAAATGACAAAAAGATCGCCTCTATCGGCATAGCGGTCAGGAACTGGGTCACCTTCCACGGCTTCACTTTAAACGTAAAATCAGATGACCTTAAGAATTTTTCCTTGATTCGGCCCTGCGGTATGGATATAATGATGACGTCAGTTGAAGATGAACTGGGCAGGAAGGTAAATTTTAAACGCGTGAAAGAATTACTAATCAAGGAGATGCAAAAATGGCCAAAGTAGTCCTTCCGGAATTAGGTGATAATGTCACAAAAGCCACGGTCTCTTACTGGTACTTCCAGCCCGGTGAAAAAGTCGAGGAGAAGGCTGACCTTGTTGAACTGGCCACTGACAAAGCTACTTTTAATCTACCCAGCCCTTGTAACGGCACTCTTGCAGAGGCCTTTTTTCAGGAAGGTGATACTGTAAATGTCGGAGAGGTGCTGGCAATAATCGAAGAAGGCTAAGCAGCAGTAAACCGTATTCTCGACGGAGATTTGGGCGCACAGATGGGCTGTGCGCCATTTTTGTCTCATTATCTCTAATAATGCTTGACAAACCAAGGTTTTCTTTGTATACATATGATTATCGTAAGTATGCTAAAAGAGGTGGTAATATGCCAAAGGATAAAGAGATTTTAACTGCCAAACAAGTAGCTGAATATCTCAGTATCCATCCTCTCACCGTCCACAGATATGCCCGCGAAGGCAAGATCCCTGCCTTTAAGATCGGGACCGACTGGCGGTTCCACAAGAAATACATTGAGAGATGGATAAGGGAGAAGTCCGGCTACCATAGTGACGGCAAAGACAAAAAAGACCTGCTTTAACCGGACTTAAAGCCTATGAAAACTTTTGCCTACATAGTCAGCCCGCTGACTATGAAAGAGCTTAAAAACTACATACCGTTAGCGCGCCTCTTACCGGATTTTCTGGTCAATCCGTTTTTAAAGAGTTGCTCGCCTTTCAAATCCTTCTACTTTAAGAAAATAAGATCGATCCAAGATAAAGAGATCAACGGATTTACCATAGTCTGCCCCATATTGACCCGCCGTTTAGGGGATGATGCCGAATTGAATATTATTTTAGAGGCTTTACGCCTGGCTAAGAAGAATGGCGCGGATATCATAGGTTTAAGCGGTTATGCCGCGGAATTAGCGGACAAAAGATATTTTAGCGTGACCAAGAAGGCGGACCTGCCGGTTACTTCCGGGAACGCCTTTACTGCCTGGGCGCTATTTGAACAGGCTTATCGCATGTCTAAGGCTAAGGGAGTTGCCTTAAATAAAATCACCCTGGCTGTAATGGGAGCTGCTTCTACAGTGGGTTATCTGACTGCCAGAAAATTATCGACCTATGCTACAAAAATAATCATCTGTGACCACGATAAGGAAAAACTGGCTAAATTAAAAGAGATCATCCTGCATCTTAATCCGATCGAAGTCATCATCGAGACAGACGCGGAGAGCGCGGTCAGGTCCGCGGATTTAGTAGTAAATGCCGGTGAAGATAGAATAGCGCGCGCCCTTTTAAAGAAAAATACTCTGCTCGTAGAAGGCGCTTATGTGTCAGTCCCCGGATCAAAAGATCCTATCCCTGCTGACTTGGCGGAAGTAATGCTCCTTGCGCTTGACGATAAGCTGGTAAATTATTCGCTAGGAGAGACCATTAACATCGATAAACTTGAGGAGATAGCCGACATCGCGGTGCAGCACGGATTTGAAGTCTGGGCGCCGGATGCTCCGGTATTGTAAACCATGATGCTAAAAGGAAAGAATGCGATGGTAAGCGGTGCCGCCCGCGGTATCGGAAGAGGGATCGCTCTGGAATTGGCTAAGCAGGGAACAAATATAAGTTTCAGTTATGTTTCCAGCTCCAAAGATGCCGCAAGCCTGGAACAGGAATTAAGCGCGCTCGGCGTAAAAGCAAAAGCATTCCAGGTGGATATTAAGAATTTTGATGCGGTCAAGACCTGGGTTGAAGAGACCAAGGCTTTATTCGGCGGGTTGGACTTAGTGGTGAATAACGCCGGCATAATCAAAGATAAGGCGCTGGCGATGATGGATATTCAGGAGTGGCGCGACGTAATAAACACTAACCTGGACGGGACTTTTCATCTCTGCCGCGCTGCGATAATCACGTTCCTGAAGCAAAAGAGCGGGAACATTATAAATATCACTTCGGTAAGCGGGATGGTCGGCCTCCCACGCCAGACTAATTATTCGGCATCCAAAGCCGGGATAATCGGGTTGACTAAGGCTTTGGCTAAGGAAGTAGCGGCTTACGGCATCAGGGTCAATGCAGTTGCCCCGGGATTTATCGAAACAGATATGCTCAAAGACTTAAGCGATGATTTTAAGGCTAAGATACTGGAGCATGTGCCGCTGGCGCGCATGGGCAAAGTTGAAGAGGTGGCCAGGGCAGTTAAATTCTTAGCAAGCGACGAATCGAAATACATCACGGGACAGACTATCGTGGTGGACGGAGGAATGAGCATTGCCTAAGAAACGCATTGTCATAACCGGCGTAGGCGTAGTCTCTCCGATAGGTATCGGCAAGGAGCAATTTTGGCAGAGCCTGTCAGAGGGCAAGTCTAATTTTAAGCCGATCGCTCACTTTGATACCAGCGGCCTTAAGACCAATATTGCCGGAGAGATTACGGGATTTGACCCTAAGCAATTATTAGGTAAAGCAGGCCTTATGGACTGGGATAGGGCTTCGTTATTTTTAAGCTCCGCGGTAAAGCTTGCGCTATCTGACGCCGGATTAGAAATAAGCGCGGAGAATACTTGCGATACGGGAGTATCCATTGGGACCACTTTCGGGAGCCTTTACAGCATCTCCGAGTTTGATAAAGAGGCAGTGCGCGACGGACCGCGTTTAGCCAATCCTTCGGTGTTTACCAGCACCGTAGGTAATTCTCCGGCGAGCCGGGCAGCGATTAAATTCGGCATCAAAGGATTTAATTCCACGATCTCAACCGGGATGTGCTCAAGTTTGGATGCCATTGATTACGCCCGTGACCTGATGACCTTAGACAAGATCAAAACCGTGGTCTCCGGAGCAGTAGAGGCGCTCTCGCCGCAGATTTTCTTAGGTTTTTATAAATTAAACTATTTATCCGTCGAATCGCACCCGTTTGACAAGCGCAGGAACGGAATCATCCTTTCAGAAGGCGCGGTAGCGTATATTTTGGAAAATACCGAAGAGGCAAAAAAACGCAAAACCCATGTTTACGCCGAAATTTTAGGCGTAGGTTCGGCATTTGACCCGGCGAGGTTTTATAAATATAACCCCAAGGCTATTGGCATGAAAAAGGCAATGGTTGCGGCGCTGGCTGATGCCGGGCTTAAACCGGAGAATATCGACTGTATTTTTGCTAATGCTAATTCCACTAAGGACGCGGATTTAGCTGAGACCAACGCTATAAAAGAAGTTTTTGGCGCATTTTCGCAGAAAATTCCGGTTACTTCCATTAAGTCTACTTTAGGCGAGACTTACAGCGCCTCCGGAGGGATGAACTTAGTGGCAGCGATCGGCGCCTTAAAAGAAGGATTTATCCCCGCGATCACAAACTTAGACAAGCCTGATCCTGCGTGCGATTTAAATTATGTAACAAAAACCCCGAAAAAAGCGCGATTAGAACGTATTATGATCAATGCCTTTGGCCCTAACGGAGAAAGCACCGTCTTAATTATCGGGAGAGCAAACTAATGAACGGCGATATTGAGAAGATCATGGAGATTTTGCCGCACCGCTATCCGTTCCTTATGATCGACCGCATTGACGAGCTGGAACACGGCAAGCGCGCGGTGGCCTGTAAAAATGTGACTATCAACGACTGGTTCTTTAAGGGGCATTTTCCCGGCCGGCCGATCATGCCCGGGATGCTTATACTGGAGGCCATGGCCCAGACGTCGATCCTCTTGTATTTCAGCGCTTACGAAAAAGATCTAAAGAATACGCCGGAATATTACCTTGGTTCGGTAAAGGCGCGCTTATTGAATCCGGTTTTCCCTGGAGACCAGCTGAAGCTGGTGGCAGAGACGGTTAAATTGATCCCTACGGGCGCTTTTGTCAATACCAAGGCTTTTGTAGGAGATAAACAGATCGCCGAAGCAGAACTGATCTTTAGCGTGAAACAATGAAGAAAAGAATAGTGATTACGGGTTTAGGGGTAGTTTCCTCCATAGGTATTGGCAAGGATGAATTCTGGAAAAACCTTATTCAGGGCAAATCCGGTATATCCAAGGTGGAATCGTTTGATACCTCCAAACACTTTACGCACAACGGCGGAGAGGTCAAGGATTTCAAGCCCGAAGAATTCATGAATAAGAAAAAGATGGGGCTTATTGGCCGGGCTTCGCAATTAGCCGTCGCCGCGGCAAAACTGGCTTTAAAAGACAGCGGTTTAGAGAAGAAATCGCTAAAAAGTCAGCGCACCGCGATCTGCATGGGGACTACCGGCGGAGAATCGCAGGAGATCGAGGCTATGGATGCCACTTGGGCCAACAAAAGCCATGAGCACATAGATTCTATGTCCGTAATCCAATATCCGGTCAATAGTATCTCTTCTAATGTGGCGCTTGAGTTGAAAGTCGAGGGGATCACCCGTATGTTTACCACAGCCTGCGCTGCGGGTAATTATGCCATAGGATATGGTTATGACCTTCTGCAATTAGGAAAAGCGGATCTTGTCATTGCCGGAGGAACGGACGCATTTTCTTATTTAGCCTTTACCGGATTTAACCAGTTAGGCGCGGTGGCGCCGGACAAATGCCAGCCGTTTGATAAGAACAGAAAAGGGATGCTGGTAGGAGAGGGCGCAGGAGTTCTCGTGCTTGAAACGTTGGAGTCGGCATTAGAAAGAAATGCGCCTATCTACGCCGAGCTTTTGGACTATGGTTTAAGTTGCGACGCTTTTCATATGACTAACCCGAATGTTGAAGGTGTGACTAAATGCATGCAAAACGCCCTGAAGCAATCCGGGGTTGCCAGTGAATCCGTGGATTATGTCTGCGCTCACGGCACAGGGACCAGGAATAATGATAAGACCGAAGCCCAGGCCATAAATAATGTCTTTGGCGATAAGCGTGTTGCCGTAAGCTCTATAAAATCAATGCTGGGCCATACTATGGGCGCTGCGAGCGCCATCGAAACAATTGCCTGTTGTTTAGCCGTAAATTCTGGTATAATTCCGCCAACGATTAATTTTGAAACGCCTGACCCGGAATGCGCAATTGATTGCGTTCCGAACACCGCCCGGAAACAGAAAGTAGATGTCGCTTTGAATAACGGTTTTGCTTTTGGCGGGAATAATTCATGCTTAGTGCTTAAAAAATACGAAAGGAGGTAGAATGCCGCAAAATCTTGAGCAGGAAGTAAAAGAACTGATCGCCGGCGTTATCGGACGCGAGCCGGAAGAATTGAAGTTGGAGACGAATTTCTGGAAAGACTTGGGAGTTGATTCCATTAAGGCCATTGAGATTACGGTTGCCATTGAAAGGAAGTTTAAGGTCTCCGTAAGGGATGAAGAGATCCCTAAAATCACCACCGTAGGACAAGCCGTTGCAGTAATCAAAGGAGCTTTGGAGAAGAAGGCTAAATGAGCAGCTCAACGCGCATAGCTATTACCGGCTTAGGCCCGATCAGCTCAATGGGCATTGGTAAAGATAATCTTTGGAAGAATCTCGTCTCCGGCAAGGCCAACGTTAAAAAAGAAGAGGCTTTTATCGACGGAGAATTATGGGATTCTTTCTTTTTGCATAAAGTCGAAGGGTTTAATGTACATAAGTTCGGCATTGATGAAGATAAGTTAAGCGATATCAAAGCCTGGAAAGAAGGAGAGGAAATAACAGATTTAAATTACCTCCTTGCCGCGGTTAAACTTGCCCTTGATGACGCTAAACTTGATTACTCCAAAAATGATAACGGATTAGGTTTAGTTTTAGCCCACGAAAATATAAGTTTAATGCCATTCGGCTTAAAAGTCAGCAACCTCGCCTACGAAGCCCTCATCGGAAAATCTAAAGACCAATTAAGTAAAAAAGATTTTTTTAACAGCCTTTATAAATCATTTCTAAAAAGCGGGTACGATATTCAGTCATTTTCCGACCTTTACCATGTGGCAAGGGTTTTTAATATACATAATTATTCTTTGTTCTTGAATAACGCCTGCGCTTCGGGCCTATACGCCTATGAAGCTGCGGCAGAGATTATCAAAAGCGGCCAGGCTAAGGCAGTAGTTGTAGCGGCCTCTGATAATCCTGAAATATACAAATATCTTTGGTTTCGCGATTTAGGGATTTATTCCAAGGGCGGGAAAGTAAAGCCGTTCTGCAAAGATAGCGACGGTTTAGTCTTTGGCGATGGGGGAGCGGGTGTGGTGCTGGAAGACTTAGCCAGCGCCAAAAAACGCAAAGCGCCCATTTATGCCGAATACTTAGGCGGCGGGTTTGATTTAGAAGGATGGAAGATAACCGTTCCGCAGATCGGGAACGATTCCTACCAAAAAGCTATCAACAAAGCCTTCAAAAACAGCAAAACTAAGAAAACCGATATTGATTTGCTAGTTCCTCATGGCGTAGGCTCCCAGCCTATTGATTATTATGAGGCGAAAGCCATTACCGATACCTTTGGCAATAACCCTAAAAAGCCGCTGATCAGCGCATTTAAGCCCTATGTTGGCCATAATCTGGGCTCAAGCGCGCTGCTGGAGTCACTGATAATGCTCTTGTCGCTTAATAACGATACTGTTTTACCTGCCTTAAACTACGAAAATCCTGATCCTAAGTTCAATATAGGCTTAAATAAAGAGAAGAGGCAGGTAAAATTAAAGACCGCAATGAAGATATGCTGCGCCTTTGCCGGCTTCAACGCCGCAGCGGTGTTTAGGAAAATACCCTAATATGTCAGAACATTACGATTATGATGCAATAATCATCGGAGCAGGGATAAGCGGTTTGGTTTGCGGTTGTTACCTTGCTAAAGCGGGATTTAAAACGCTGATACTTGAACAGCATGTCTTGGCAGGGGGATATTGTACCTCTTTCAAAAGAGAAGGCTATAATTTTGACTCGGCTATTCACTATTTTGGAGGCTTAAAAACAGGATCATTACATACGATTATCGAGGAACTTGGGATTATAAATGAATTTAAATTTAATCAATTAGATCCATCAGATAGGATTATAATTCCAAATAATGAGGTACTGATAAGATCAAATATCGAAGATACTGTGATTGAATTAAAGAAAAGCTGGAAAGAAGAAAGTACCAACATTGATGCTTTTTTTGAATTTATTACAGCTACTAGCATTGCAACACTATATAGGAAAACCATAGACATTAGTTTTTCTGAATTATTAAGTAATTATTTTAGAAACTCTGATTTAAAATCAGTTATTTCTATTTTATTACACGGTAATATGGGATTGCCGCCAAGTAAAATATCCGCATTTGTAGCAATAGTTTTTATGAGGGAATTTTTGCTTGATGCAGGATATTATCCAGAAGGGGGAATGCAGAGTTTCTCAAATTACCTAGTAAGCAAATTTATTAACTTAAAGGGGGAAATTCGCTTATCTAGTAAAGTAACTGAAATTATTACTAAATTCCCCAATGTTCACGGCATTATTGGTGAAGATGGGAAAAAGATAAGTTCAAAATACGTTGTTTCTTGTATAGATGCTAATCAAACTTTTAATAGTTTGATACCATCTCGAACTAGCGAAAAAGAAAAAGTAAATCGACTAGAGATATCAAGTTCGGTCTTTATAGTTTATTTAGGTTTGGAGAATGATACTTCTGAATCAGCGGCTAAATGTTGCAATACTTGGTATTTTAAAGAATCCGATGTAGATGCTTATCATAATAATTTATTAGATTCTTTTACACAAAGAAATGCTAAAGGAATCCTAGTAACCTTTCCCTGTGCCAAAAATAATGCAAAAATTAAACATAATAAACATACATTACAGATTTTTATTTCTACCCCCTCTATTAACGAAGATTTTTGGATCAATAATAAGGAGTCGATTAGCGCTAATTTAATTTCGACTGCTGAAGAAATAATTCCAAATCTAAGAAAGAATATCAACTTAAGTTTTTCTGCAACACCTGCTACTTTAAAAAAATATACTCTAAATACAAATGGAGCTTCATTTGGGTGGGCATCGACAATTAATCAAACTAATAGTTTTGTATTCCCCCAAACTACTAGCTTTGAGAATTTAATTTTAGCCGGCCATTGGGTTACGATGGGCTCTGGTCAAGGCGGTATATCGACTGTTGCTTTATCTGGGAAAAAAGCTGCTGAAATTATCGTCAGCCGTTTAAAGAATAATTAACATGAATATATTTGCTATTACAGCCATTATTGTATTTATCTCAAATTTTATTATAGGCTTACTTTTTCTAAGAAAAGTTAAAGCTAAGACTATACAGGAAAATATAGGCTGGACTTGCTTAGCATCATCGCTTTGGGGTCTTGGTGCCTATTTTTTCTCGATCTCCAAAATTAGTTCCGATGCTTTGTTTTGGATGAAAATTGCCCATATTGGAATAATTTTAACACCCACTTTTTTCTCAATATTCGCTCTACACTTTACTAAGAATTATAATAGAATCCTTTCCGCATTTATTTATATACTCGCCAGCTATTTCTTAATTCTTAATTTCTTCTCCAGAAATTTCTTTCAAGTAAAATTTGTGTTTAACAAACTATATTTCTTTTATGCCTCACCCTATGATAATCCTGCATATACAGTATTTTATATAGCTTTTTATTGGATTTATTTACTTTATTCATTCTTTTTATTAGTTAGATTATATAAAGTTAGTAGCGGGGTCCAGCAGAACCAAATCAAATATTTCTTGATCGGTATGATTGTCGCTTGGTTAGGTCCCGAGGGAATGTTTCTATTAGTTTTTGGTCTCCCAATTTACCCAATTGCTAATATTTTCATTGGAATTTATCCTATTATTTTTGCTTATGCAATATTACGTTACAGACTCATGGATGTATCAGTCGCCTTAACACGCACTAGTATCTTTGTTGGGGTATACACACTAGTCCTTGGTTTGCCTTTTGCCGTTGCAGGGTTATTAAAAGGCCTACTTATTGAACTTGCTGGTTCTCACTGGTGGATGGTTCCCCTAGGACTTATGGCGCTTTTGGCAACCGTAGGTCCGTTTATTTATATATATGTTCAACGTAAAGCAGAGGACCGGCTGCTTAGGGAACAGCGGAGATACCAAGACACCCTGAAGCAGGCTTCAATGGGGATGACGCGCATTCGTAATCTAAGAAAACTTCTCGATTTAATCACTCACATCGTTACTAAGACTGTCCGCATTTCTTATGCAGCGATCTATCTGCACAATCATGAGACCGATGAGTATGTTTTGCAAGTTAGCCGCGACAAGGGCCGCATTCCTCTGGCGAAAATCAACGGGGATAACCCGCTTGTTAAGTGGTTGATACTAAAGCGCGACCCGCTGATTTACGAAGAAGTAAAGCGCCAGATGGAAGACACGGGAGATGAAAAGTTTAGGCTCTTGGAAGAGAGTATGCGTATCCTCACTGCCTCGGTAGTCATCCCCAGTTTCCTTGAAGATAAATTCATGGGCTTTTTTGTCCTTGGCGATAAGAACTCCGGCCAGATCTATACGCCCGATGACTTAAACGTATTCGAGATACTTGCTACCCAAGCTGCGCTAGCTATTGAAAACGCCCAATTCTACGAAGAAGCGCAGGAGATGCAGGGTCAGATCGCCCAAGCAGAGAAGATGGCAACTATCGGTACCATGGCTGACGGGCTATCGCACCAGATAAACAACCGTTTTTATGCTCTTTCGCTCATTGCCGGAGATACGATCGACACGATCAAGATAACCGACACCTCAAAGTGTACGCCAGAGGTTAGAGAGATGATAGATAGCATCAGCCACGCGTTAAACCGTATACAGACTAACGTAGTGCAAGGCGGAGAGGTAGTGCGCGGCCTATTAAAATATTCCCGTAAGGGAGAAGAAGGGCTCGAAGCGCTGGAATTGAATAAAGTCATCGACAATACTCTGGAGATGGTCCAGTATAAAGTAAAACTTTCGGAAATCGATATAATCCGCGATTTCCCGTCGGATTTACCGAAAATCAAGGGCAACATGACCCAGCTCGAAGAAGTATTCTTCAATTTTATCGACAACGCTTATGACGCCATAGTAGAGCGCCGCACCACTTTAAAAGAAGAAGGATACCGCGGCAAGATCACGGTTTCCGCTAGCGGTAAAGACGGCGCGCTGGAAATCATTGTTCAGGACAACGGAATGGGCGTTAAAGATGATAACAATAAGAAAGTGTTCACTCCGTTCTTTACCACCAAGACCTCATCCCGCAAAGGTACCGGTTTAGGCCTTTACGTCATCCGTAAGATAATCACTGACAGCCACCACGGTAAGATCTCTTTTGAGTCCAAGCATGGCGTAGGCACCCGCTTTATCGTCATTATGCCCATCGCAAAATAATTTCTTCCCCGCCTTGACAAAAACGCGAAAATTATGTTATACTTTAGTGTAATTGGAATTTGACAATTTGGAGCAAATAGCTACTGACAAAGGCTAACTAGCAGTAATGCTGGGGCGCAAAGCTACCTGTCCTGTAAGGGATAGAGGGGCTGCCAAAGGGCATTAACCCTAAAGATTGCCTTTTAGGGTTTTCTTTTGTCTACCGTCAACGATAGACAAAAGATCCCGAGCAGCCAGCTCTAAGAGGTGTGCTGCGAGGGAGAGGAAGTCCCACCCCGGTGTTACCTAGTAGCCGGGGTTTTTTATTGTAAGGAGGCTAAAATGAGGAGAATAGCGCGCAAAGCGGGAAAAAGGATGAGAAGGCAGCACAAAAAGACCATGGGATTTCTTCAGGCATTAAGGGCGCTTTCCGGAATGCCGGTAATACTGTAAGGAGGAAGAGATGTTTGACTTTAAATTAAGAAGGCTGGGTTTCTTGTTCCTCTTGGTGATGAACCTTTACACAGCTTCTCCTTTTAACCCCACCAGCCATATCGCGGAGATAAGCGTATCGGAGATAATGGCTAAGCTGCAGAAGGCTTAAGCCAGCTGATACGCGGATTTAACAAAGCCGAGCGTAATTTGCCCGGCTTTTTTGTTTGCCTGCAAAAATCCCTTGTAAAATACGGTAATTTAGGATATCCTAAAAAGTTGAATATTCAATCGGAGGTTACTATGCCTAAATTACTGATCGTTGATGATGAAGAGGATGTAAGAGAGTTCGCCGCGAATTTCTTCCGCAAACGCAAGGTCGAATGCACTACGGCCTCCAGCGGGGAAGAGGCACTGGGAATTTTGGAAAAAGGCAAGGCTGACCTCATCTTATTAGATATAAAGATGGACGGCATTGACGGCCTTGAGACCTTGAGGCGCATAAAAGAAAAGGATAGTAGCGCGAAAGTCATTATGGTCACCGGCAGAAAACCAGAGGACAATGACTCTTTCGAGAGCTGCCGGAAATTAGGCGCTCTGGATTATATTCATAAGCCCCTGGAGCTGGAAGAGCTGGAAAAGATCGTTTTAAGCCACCTGCCAAAACCTAAGAAATAGATGCCCCTAAACTATAAAAAAGAACTCGAGGCTGCGGCAAAAACCATGATACTGGTGCATGAGCCGGATACGCTCATCCGCCTGATCGCGCGCATGCTCGTGCAGAAGATCAAGGTCACCCACGCGGGCATTCTTTTGCATGACCACAAAAGAGACAGCTATATTCTCACTGTCTCGCGCGGAAGCACGGGGCTGAAAATACCCAAAGGCTTTGCCAGAATGGATTCTGATAATGCCCTGATCAAACTTTTCAGGGATGGGATAGACAAAAAATTATTCAATGACGGCGCCATAGTCTATGGGCAGCTGAAAAAGGCGTTGGTCAAAAAGAAGCTTACCCCTAACGAAAAACTGATCTTAAAAGGCGCTCTTTACCAGATGGATATTTTTGAAGCGGAAGTCTGCATCCCGAGTTATTTCCGCGACGAATTATTGGGGATCTTGCTTTTAGGAAAAAAGAGCGATAAAAAACCTTTTGCCAGAGACGCCCTGGATTTCTTCGCCGCGCTCGCCTCGGACGTGGCTATGGCTATCAGGAATGCCTTTTTGTTCAAGGAATTGGAATCGGAACTCAACAGTAAACAGCGGCTTTTCATCCACACCACCATAGCGCTTGCCGCGACCATCGACGCCAAAGACCATTACACCCACGGGCATACCGCGCGCGTCACTAACATAAGCTTAGAGATAGCCCGGAAACTTGCCCAGAAGAATAAAAAGGCCTTTACAGAAAGATTTATGGAACATCTGCACATCGCCGGGCTTTTGCACGATATCGGCAAGATCGGCGTCCCTGAAAGCATCCTTAATAAAGAGGGCCCCCTAAGCGAAGAGGAAAAAAAGAGAATAATGGAGCATCCTTTGATCGGCGCTACTATCTTGACCCCGATCAAAGAACTTGAAGACTCTATCCTGGGCGTGAAATACCATCATGAAAAATATGACGGTTCAGGTTATCCTGACGGGTTAAAAGGCAAAGAGATCCCCCTGATCGCTTCGATCATTGCGGTCGCCGACACCTTCGACGCCATGACTACGGACAGGCCGTATCGCAAAGGCCTGGCTAAACAGGAGGCAGTGCAAGAGATCATGCGCGTAAGCGGAAAACAACTGGAC
>JAPLLN010000059.1 GCA_026387475.1 Candidatus Omnitrophota bacterium
TGCTTTTACTAAGGACGGAACACGTTTAGTCGGTGAGCCGGCAAGGCGCCAGGCAGCGATCAATGCTGAAGGAACCATTCAAGCGGCAAAACGCAAGATGGGCACGGATTTTAAATTCAGCGTCTACGGTAAAGAGTATACCCCGCAGCAGATCTCGGCGTTTATCCTGCAGAAAATAAAGCAGGACGCGGAAGCTTATCTCGGGGATAAAGTCGAAGAGGTGGTAATCACCTGCCCCGCATATTTCGACGATAACCAGAGGACCGCGACTAAAGATGCCGGAGAAATCGCAGGTTTAAAGGTATTAAGGATCATCAATGAGCCTACGGCTGCCTGCCTTGCTTACGGGCTGGAAAAATCCCAGAAAGAACAGAAGATCATGGTCTTTGATTTGGGCGGAGGGACTCTGGACGTAACCGTTATGGAGATGGCTCAAGGGGTCTTTGAAGTCAAATCCACCCACGGGGATACCCAGCTGGGCGGAACGGATATGGATAAAGTGATGGTGGAATATATCGCCGGGCAGTTTAAGCGCGAGACCGGGATAGATCTGTCTAATGACAAGATGGCGATGCAGCGTTTACGCGAAGCTGCGGAGAAGGCTAAGATCGAGCTCTCCTCGACGGTATCAACGGATATCAATCTGCCGTTCATTACCGCTGACGCAAACGGGCCGAAGCATCTGACTATGACGATCACCCGCGCTAAGGTTGAAGACCTGGTCGGGCCGATAATCGACCGTTGCCGCAAACCGATGGAAGAGGCGATCAAGGACGCAAAATTAACCGCTCATGACGTGGACCGCATCATCATGGTGGGCGGGCCTACCCGTATGCCTATCGTGCAGAAATTTGTGGAAGATTTTGTAGGCAAGAAGATCGAGCGCGGGGTCGACCCCATGGAGTGTGTTGCCTTGGGTGCAGCGATTCAGGCGGCAATAATCAAAGGAGATGTCAAGGATGTGCTGCTTCTCGACGTTACTCCTTTATCGTTAGGCATTGAAACCTTGGGCGGAGTGGATACAAAATTGATCGAAAGAAATACCACTATCCCGACTAAGAAATCGCAGATCTTTTCAACCGCAGCTGATAATCAGACCGCGGTTACTATACGCGTCCTGCAGGGCGAGCGGCCTATGGCGGAGGATAACGTAGAGCTCGGACGTTTTGATCTGGTCGGTATTCCTCCCGCGCCGCGCGGAGTGCCGCAGATAGAGGTTTCTTTTGATATTGACGCTAACGGTATTGTGCATGTCACGGCCAAGGACCTGGGCACGGGCAAGGAACAAAAGATCCAGATCAGCGCTCCCAAGAAACTCTCTAAAGAAGAGATCGAAAAGATGGTAAGGGACGCGGAGAAATTCGCGGCTGATGATACCAAGAAAAAAGAAGAGGTCGAGATCGTCAACCAGGCGGATAATCTGGTGTATGCTACTGAAAAGTCATTGAAGGATTACGGGGATAAAGTCTCCCAGTCGGACCGCGCCGGCATCGAGACCGCGGCTAATGATTTAAAGACAGCGATCAAAGATAAGAATGTCGACCGGATCAAGAAAGGCATGGATGCCCTTACTAAGGCTTCGCATAAATTAGCCGAAGAAGTTTACAAACAGGCGCAGGCTAAGCAGGGCCCTGGCGCAGGCGCTCAAGCACAGGGGCCTCAAAATGAAGGGCCGCAGCAAGAAGAGCCGAAAAAAGGCGAAGATATCATTGACGCCGATTTTAAAGAAGAAGACGACAAAAAATAATTGATGGCAACTAAGCGCGATTATTATGAAGTCCTGGGCGTTAAGAAGAGCGCAAACCTCGATGAGATAAAAAAGACTTATCGTGAGTTGGCTCTGCGTTTTCACCCTGACCGCGTCCCTCACGAACAGAAGAAAGAGGCCGAGGAAAAATTCAAAGACATATCCGAGGCCTACGCTGTCCTGTCGGATGCTAATAAACGCGCGCTTTACGACCAGTACGGCCACGCCGGCATAGACCAGCGTTACGCCCAGGAAGATATCTTTAAGGGTGCGGATTTCTCCAGCGTATTCCAGGATTTAGGCGATTACGGGATCGGGGGAGGATTATTCGAAGAAATAGTCAGCGACCTGGGTTTTGATATTTTCGGTTCAGGCGGCAGAAAAGGTGCCTCGGCAAGGCGTAGAGGCAGGGACCTGCAGATAGCCGTAGACATCACACTTGAAGAAGCGGCTACGGGGACAGAAAAGACTATTAATGTCCCGCGTTATGAGAATTGTTCTACCTGCGGCGGAAGCGGGGCCAAACCCGGGACAAAGAAGATCACTTGTTCTCAATGCCGGGGAGCGGGGCGGACAGTCGTATCCAACGGATTCTTTCAGATGGCCCAGACTTGTCCGCGTTGCCGGGGAGAAGGCTCTGTGATCCAGTCGCCCTGCCCGGATTGCCGCGGCGAGGGAAGGACTAAGGTTAGCCGTAAGATAAAGGTAAAGGTCCCTCCCGGAGTGGATACGGGTTCTAACTTAAGGGTCAGGGGTGAGGGTGAGGCAGGAAGCGCCGGTAAGGGAGATCTTTATGTTATTATAGAAGTTATTCCTCACAGGGTATTTCAACGTCACGGAAATGATATAGCCGTTGAAGTTGATATAAGTTTATCCAAAGCTATTTTGGGATCAGAGGTTGATGTCCCCACTTTGGGTGGCCATGCCAAGATGAGGATACCCGCCGGAACGCAAAGCGGACGGGTCTTCCGTATGAAAGATATGGGCCTGCCGGATCTGCACGGAAGCAGGAACGGGGATGAGTTGGTCAGGGTCAATGTGAAGATACCGGAGAATCTAAGCAGTCAGCAGAGAAAAATAATCGAAGAATTCGCCCGGCTATCGGGCGAAGAGTTAAGCGTTAATTCGAGTTTCACAGATAAAATAAAGAAAGCGTTCAAGTAAAAGGAGTAAAGTAATGCCAACTTATGATTATGAATGTTCGCACTGCGGCCACACCTTCGAGGCCTTTCAGAAGATAACGGATAAAGCCCTGGATAAGTGCCCGAAATGCAAGAAATCAGTGCGAAGGCTTATCGGCGCTGGTTCGGGGATCATTTTTAAGGGTTCCGGGTTCTACGCCACGGACTACCGCAAAAAATCCAAGTCAGAAACAAGCGCTTGCCACAAATCCGGAGACAATTGCCGGGCTTGCCCGCACGCTAAATGATAATGGCAAAGATCAGGCCTTTTAAAGCGGTAGTCTACAATCGGGAAACAGTAAAAGATTACGCCAAAGTAGTCTGTCCGCCTTACGATGTGATCTCTCCTTCGGAGCAGGAGCGCCTGCATGATTTAGACCCCCACAATTTTATCCACATACTTTTAGGCAGGGATATCCCGGGCGAAGATAAGTACCGCCGGTCAGGGGCGATCTTCCGTGAATGGCTTAAAAAGGATATCCTCAAGCAGGAAGAGAAGCCCGCCATATATTTTTACGGCCAGCAATTCAGCCTTAACGGAGAAAAGCGCGAGAGGTTCGGATTTATTTCTCTTTTGCGCTTGGGCGATAAAGACTCTCCGGTTTTTGCGCACGAGAATACGCGCCTTGCGGCAAAGCAGGACCGTCTGAAACTAATAAAACAGGTGAAGGCGAATTTAAGCCCGATATTCGCAGTCTTTCAGGATAAGTTACGCATTATCCGCAGGGTTTATCAGAAGTTAGAGAATAAAGAGCCTTTTATCGACATCGTCGACCCGAGTAAGACCAGGCACAGGATCTGGAGGGTGGATGAGCCGGATGTCCTCGCATTTATGCAGGAAGGGATGAAAAAAGAGGATATTTTTATTGCCGACGGGCATCACCGCTATGAGGTCGCCTGCGCTTACCGCGATGCGCTAAAACTCAAACTGGGAGAGGCCTTTACCGGAGAGGAAGATGCGAATTATTTGCTCACCTATTTTACCAATACTGAACCGAGGGGTTTGGTCATACTTCCTATTCACCGCTTACTTAAACTGGATAAATCTTTTGAGTTCCCTGGTTTCATCAAGAGCCTGAAAGAATATTTTGACGTGGAGGAGATTAAAGATAAGACGCGTTTCTTCTTCCTGATGCAGAAAAGCGGCCGGACGGAACACGTTATAGGGATGTATAAAAACAAGGCTTATTATTTATTGCGCTTGAAGAATGTGTTGATTTTAGATAAGATGATGCCTGATAAACCTAAGGTTTACCGCACTCTCGATGTCTCGGTATTGAACGCGCTGGCGTTTAAGAAGATATTGGGGTACGACCCCGAAGAACGAGGAAACATCACTTACGGGCATGAAGCCCAGAAGTTTATTGAAGCGGTAGATAACGACGGGAATTCTGTCGTATTTTTTCTTAATCCGGTAAAGATAGAGCAGATCATCGCCGTGGCCTTGGCAGGGTTCAAGATGCCTCCGAAGTCCACGTTTTTCTATCCTAAGGTCTTATCGGGATTGGTCGTCAACAAACTTGAATAAGGATAATATAAATGGCGTTATTCGGAAAACCTAAATACACGATAGTCAGGCTTAAGAAGAAAGATATCCCCGAAGGGCTCTGGTCTAAGTGCGAAGAGTGCTCCGAGACCCTTTACAATAAAACACTTGAAGAGAATCTTAAGGTCTGCCCTAAGTGTAATTATCATTTTGTCCTTAATGCCCATGAAAGGCTCGATCTTCTCATCGACGCCGGTTCCTTTACGGAATTTGATAAAGATATGGAGTCGGTGGATCCGCTGGATTTTAAGGGCCCTAAGACTTATAAAGAGAAATTACTCGCCGATCAGGCGGCTACGGGATTAAAGGATGCGGTAATATCCGGGGAAGGCAAGCTTAATAATAAAAGAACGGCGATCGCGGTCACGGATTCGCGTTTTATCATGGGTTCGATGGGTTCGGTCGTCGGCGAGAAGATAACCCGTACGATAGAGTTTGCGACTAAAAATAAATTACCCGTGATCATCGTATCCGGTTCTGGCGGAGGGGCGCGTATGTACGAAGGCTTGTACAGCCTGATGCAGATGTCTAAGACCTGCGCCGCCCTGGCTTATCATAAGGCAGCTAAGCTGCCGTATATATCGGTGTTGACTAATCCGACTATGGCCGGGGTCATGGCTTCTTTTGCCGGAGTGGGAGACGTGATCGTGGCCGAGCCTAAGGCCTTGATCGGTTTTACCGGACCGCGCGTGATCGAGCAGACTATAAGGCAAAAACTTCCCGCCGGATTCCAGCGTTCGGAATTCTTGCTTGAACACGGCTTGATCGATATGATAGTGCACCGTAAAGGCTTGAAGCCGACATTGAGCCAGTTGCTGGACTATTTGACTTAATCAAGGAGTAAGCTGATGGCGCAGGTAAGCTTAAGGGACGTCGGTAAGATATTCCCCGGCAATATAAAGGCCGTGGATGGCGTCAATCTCGGGGTCGAGAATAAAGAGTTCATGGTCCTGGTCGGGCCTTCGGGTTGCGGTAAGTCAACGACCTTAAGGATGATCGCGGGGCTGGAGGATATTAGCAGTGGGGATATCTATATAGGTAATAAGCACGTCAACGATATGCCGGCGAAAGACCGCGACATCGCCATGGTCTTTCAGAATTACGCCTTATACCCGCATATGACCGTCTTCGAAAATATGTCGTTCGGTTTGAGGCTGCGCCACATACCGAAGGCGGAAATAACCCAGAGGGTCTCGGAAGCCGCGGATATTTTAGGTATTAAAAGGTTCCTTAACCGTAAGCCCAGGGAATTATCCGGAGGCGAGAGGCAGCGCGTAGCTTTAGGCAGGGCCATAGTCAGAAAACCTATGGTCTTTTTGTTTGATGAGCCCTTGAGCAACCTTGACGCCAAGATGCGCGTTCAGATGCGCACCGAAATACATAAATTACACATCCGCCTGCAGACTACCATAATCTATGTGACCCACGATCAGGTGGAAGCTATGACCATGGGGGACAGGATAGCCGTGATGAAGGACGGGATAATCCAGCAGGTGGCCGATCCTATCACGGTCTATGACAAGCCTAAGAATAAATTCGTCGCCGGCTTTATCGGTTCGCCGTCGATGAATTTTATGTCCGGCACCATAATCAAGAAAGAGAACCGCATATATTTTGACGAGGGCAAGATTAGGGTAAAGGTCGTCGATGATATGTATCCCCGGATAGCGCCCTATGCCGGAAAAGAGATTATCTTAGGGATCCGTTCGGAAGATGTTTACGATAAGTTATTTGTATCACTTGCCCCTCCGGAGAATATCGTCAGGGTAAATTGCGAAGTCTACGAGCCCCTGGGTTCGGAGGTCTATCTCTATCTGAATACCGGAAAGCACACCTTTATCGCCCGCGTCGGGGCGCACGACAAGCCTAAGGTCAATCAGGATATGGATGTCGTTTTTGATATGAGCAAGGTTCACTTCTTCGATAAAGCTACCGAAGAGACGATCGTATAATAAATCTCTCACCCGCCTTAGGACTTAAGAGATTTTATGGCTCAACCAGCAGTATCATTCCATCCATTATTTAAAA
>JAPLLN010000101.1 GCA_026387475.1 Candidatus Omnitrophota bacterium
TCTCTGAAAGACCTGCGGGCTAATGAGCAAGAACAACAGGCTGCTCAAGCCGCAGGGCAGCATCAGGAAAGAAGAAGAGGTTAATTGCTATGCCGTTAATGCCCAAAAGAGTAAAATACCGTAAATTGCAGAAAGGCCAGCGCAGAGGTTTAGCGACAACCGGATACACCCTGGCTTTCGGAGAATACGGTTTGAAGTGCCTGGAAAACGGATGGCTTAAGAATACCCAGATCGAAGCAGTGCGCGTAATCCTCGCCCGCCAGTTAAACAAGGGCGGGAAGTTATGGATCAGGGCCTTCCCGGATAAATCTATCACCAAAAAACCGGCAGAAGTTCGCATGGGAAAAGGCAAGGGCGACCTGGATCATTGGGTAGCGGTCATCAAAAGAGGCAGGATCCTTTTTGAATTGGGCGGCATACAGGAAGAATACGCCAAGATGTGTTTCCGTCTGGCGGCTTATAAATTACCTTTCAGGACAAAATTCATAACCAGGATTCATAAATAAGATGAAAATACAGGAATTACGCGCGTTATCCAAAGATGAGCTGCAGGTTAAGCTGAAATCATTAAAAGAAGAGCTGGTAAAGATCAACCTGGAGCGTTATGCCGGCAGAGTCGAGAAGCCGCACATGTTTTCTGTCGTCAAGAGAGATATCGCGCGCATATTAACTTTACTTAATACAAAGAAAGATAAATAATGGGCAAGCAGAAAGAGTTTACCGGCGTAGTAGTAAGCGACAAAATGCAGAAGACCGTGGTTGTCAAGGTCATGCAGATGAGTAAGCACGCTAAGTATTCGCGTATCATGAAACATTATAATAAATTCAAGGCGCATGACGAGAAGGGGATTGCCAAGACAGGTGATACCGTTCGTATCGTCGAGACACGTCCGCTTTCTAAAGATAAACGTTTCCGGGTCGCCGCTGTGATCAGAAAGGCGCAGGCCGCCCATATAGTATTAAAAGAGGAAGTTTAATATGATACAGTTACGTTCAATATTGGATGTTGCGGATAATACGGGAGCGAAGAAGGCCGCGATGATCTGCGTATTAGGCAAGAAGAATTGTTTCCATGCCGAGATAGGCGACATCATCAACGTGAATATCAAGGGGTCTTCTCCGGATGCTGCCATCAAAACAGGCGAGATGGGGCATGCGGTGATCGTGCGCACCAGGAATCCGATAAGAAGGGCCGACGGCTCGATCTTGAGGTTTGACCGCAACGCAATAGTCTTTATCGATGATAAAATGAACCCCAGGGGCACGCGCGTATTCGGCCCCGTGGCCAGGGAGTTAAGGGATAAGAATTTTACCAAGATCGTTTCGCTGGCCCCCGAGGTAATATAAATGGCAAAAATTAAGAAGGGCGATATCGTCCAGATAATCAAAGGAAAAGATAAGGGCAAGAAGGGCAAGGTCATCGCGATCATGGATGAGGGAAAGCGCGCCATAATCGAAGGGCTGAACCTGGCCAAGAAACACAAGCGCCAGACCCGCCAGGATGAAAAAGGCGGCATAGTCCAGATCGAGGCCCCTGTGGCTATCGGGAACGTGATGTTCGTGTGCAAGTCCTGCGATAAGCCGGTGCGCGTAGGTTTCTCAATATTGAAAGACGGATCTAAGACCCGTATCTGTAAAATCTGCAAAGAGGCAGTCTAACTATGATACCCAGATTATTGGAAAAATACCGCAAAGAAATAGTCCCGCAGATGATGGAGACTTTTAAGATAAAGAATGCCTTGGCTGTTCCTCATATCGAGAAAATAGTAGTAAATATGGGAGTCGGCGAGGGGCTGGCGGACGTCAAGATCCTTGAGAAGGCGATGGATGATCTGGCCGTCATTACCGGACAGAGGCCGATCATGCGCCGGGCGAAAAAGGCCATAGCAAATTTTAAGATCAAAGAGAATTCGCCTATCGGCTGCAAGGTCACTTTAAGAAAATACATGATGTATGAATTTATGGACAGGTTTATCAACGTCGCTCTCCCGCGCATACGCGATTTCCGGGGAGTGAACGCTGATTCTTTTGACCAGGGATTTAATTACACCATGGGCCTGACTGAGCAGGGCATTTTCCCCGAGATCGATTACGATAAAGTCGGAAGGCCGCAGGGTATGGATATCACTTTTGTCATCAAGAAGGCCAGAAAAAAAGAAGAGGCCAAGGAATTATTAAAATTGTTCGGTATGCCTTTCGGGGTAAAGGAATAATATGGCAAAACAATCGCAGATAGCAAGATGGAAGAGGCCGAAGTTCTCAAGCCGCAAATACAACCGCTGCGCTATATGCGGAAGAAGCGGCGGGTATTTAAGAAGGTTTGAACTCTGCCGCATGTGCTTCAGGGAGCTCGCCTGGCAAGGCTTGATCCCCGGCGTAAAAAAGGCAAGCTGGTAGAAATAAATTACAGGAGAAATAATGTCGAGAACCGATTTAATCGCTGATTCATTTACGATAATAAGAAACGCCATGACGGTCAAGAAAGAGACCGCGGATATCCCGGCGTCTAATACTTTAAAATCCATCCTTGATATCCTCAAACGCGAAGAATATATCGAAAATTTTAAGGTCATGGATGACAAGAAACAAGGCA
>JAPLLN010000052.1 GCA_026387475.1 Candidatus Omnitrophota bacterium
ATGCGCATCTTAGACCGTTATCTTTTAAAATCAGTCGTTACTATTTTTATCTCCTGCGTTTTTGCCTTTCTCTTCCTTTATGTCGTCATCGACGTCTTATCCACATTAGAAGATATCCTGAAACACCACTTTCAGATTTGGCTCCTGGTCAAATACTACCTCCTTTATATGCCGATAATGTTCGTGCAAGTAGCACCCTTTGCCTGCCTCTTAAGCACCCTCTACACCCTCGGCAGATTAAATCACAACAATGAAATAATAGCCATGCGCTCGTCGGGCTTAAGCATCTTCCAGATCACCAAAGATATTATCATCTTCGGCCTGTTGGTCAGTTTCTTAGTTTTCTGGATAAATGACCGCTTTGTCCCCGGCGCGCTGATCACCACCCAAAAGATCCGCACCCAGGTCACCGAAGGCTCGACTAAAATAAAGGATAAGAAACAAGAAACAATAACCAACCTCTCCCTCTATGGCCTTAATAACAGGCTGTTTTTCGTCAACAAGTTCCTCACCGCTACCAATACCATGGAAGGAATAATAATCCTCGAGCATGACGAACACCAGAATTTGATGAGGAAGATCGTGGCTAACAAAGGGGTCTATCAGGACGGGCTCTGGCGATTCTACCAGAGTATTACTTATGATTTTGACTTAAACGGGCAGATCATCCAGGAGCCGATATATATGGAAGAAGAAATAATGTCTATACCCGAGACGCCCAAAGATTTTGTCAGCCAGCGCCAGCGTACGGATAATATGTCTATCGCGCAGCTTGAAGACTATATCTGGAAACTCTCCCGGAGCGGCGCGAATACCGTGATCCGCAACCTGAAGATCGACCTTTACCAGCGCTACACGACACCTTTTACCAATGTGATCATTATTTTGCTGGGTATCCCCTTTTCTTTGATCATGCGCAGGCGCGCAACAGGGATATCTTCGATAGGAATCTCTATTCTGGTGGGTTTTCTTTACTACGTCCTTGACGCGGTGTGTATCGCCTTCGGCAAGGGCGGGATATTGCCTCCGGTCTTATCCGCATCCCTCAGCCACATCATCGCCGTAATCTTCGCGACCCCCAACCCGCAGACGATCTCATAAGGAATAGTTGCGGATAACTGGGCGAGCTCTTCGGCGGTGATACGCCCTTTTTTCTGGCTGCCTATCAGAACCACTTCATCTTCCACTTTTACGTTCAATCTTCCCACATCGACCATGATTTGGTCCATACAAATACGGCCACAAATCTTAAAACGCTTCCCTTTGATCAAGACAGGCGCGCGATTGGAGAGATTGCGCGGATATCCGTCGCCGTAGCCGATGGGAAGAGTCACTATCGTCGTAGATTTAGGGGTGGTATATTCGTGGCCGTAGCTTAGTCCTACTCCCGCGGGAACTTTTTTTACAAAGACGACTCTCGTCTTCAGGCTTAATACCGGCTTAAGGTTTATTTTTACATTCTCCTTCGGATAGATCCCGTAGATGACTAGACCGGGCCTGACCATATTGAAATGGCTGTGCTTATAATCCAAGACCCCCATGGAATTAGCCGCATGCACAAGAGGGATACGGATACCGGAATTATTTAAGTCCTTGACCAGGCGCTCAAATAACCTTAACTGATAGAGGGTAAATTTCTTATTCATATCCGCGAAGGCAAAGTGCGTGAATATCCCCTCGATAAAAAGGTTGCTTAATTTAGCGATTTCTCTCACCAAACCTAGCGCGTCTTCGTGCTTAACGCCAATTCTACCCATCCCGGTATCGACTTTTACGTGAATATTTATTTTCTTCTTTAAGCTGCGCGCTTTTGCGTTCAATGCCTTGGCCAGCTGCATTTCACAGACCGCGGTGGCCAAATCATACTCAAATAGCGGATCGATATCGCCCTTTAAGACCATACCCAATACCAATATCGGAGATGTTATCCCGGCTTCGCGCAATTTTATGCCTTCGTCAATGGAGGCGACTCCTAAGAAATCCACGCCGCAGTCTATCAGTTTTCTTGATACGGGGATCAGGCCATGACCGTAGGCATCGGCCTTGACCGTCACCATCATTTCGGTCTTAGGGTCAAGGCACCTTCGGAGCTGGCGGTAATTATGCGCCAGATTCCCCAGATCGATATCAGCCCAGGTCGGCCTGAATCCTATATGTTTTTTATTTGGCATTCTTTAGGGTAAAGGTAGATAGGTTTAATTTTAAATGCGTCGGAGATCTTCCCCTCTTTTATCCTCTCTAAGCTAAGGGCGATCAGATTGTGGGCCTTAGGAAACCACATATCTTTATCCAATAATGTAACGCCTTCTATCCCGGAAAAACTATCCTTGTATAAACTTACGGCGTCTCCCAGTATGATGCAGCCCTTAGGGGCAAATTTAAGGAATTCTTTCTCGGTGAGCAGCATATAGGGTTTGTTTCTTTTTATCCTGCCGCTCTTCATGGTAAAGCTGCTGCAATAAATGAGCTTTCTTTTGGCATCCACTGCCGGAATGATCTGCCGGCCGCAGTCTTTAACATTTTGCGCCAGGATATCCAAAGTGGATACGCCGACAACCGGCTTATTCAGCGCCCAGGCCAACCCCTTAACGCAAGCCATGCCTACGCGCATGCCGGTAAACGAACCCGGACCGAGGCCGAGCGCGAAATAATCAAATTCATTTAATCCGGATCCGAAAGCGCAAGTTACTCTCTTTATGGTCTCTTCCAACAGCCCGGAAAGCTTTCTGCCGACCTCTAGATTGTATTCCCCAGCCCTTGGCCCGTCAAAGACTCCCAGGGTCAAAATTCTAGTCGTAGTATCCAAAGCTAATATTTTCATCGCAATCCTTTGATCAATTCTTTGTAGCGCGCGCCCTTCGGGATAAGTTTAAGCTTCCTGCGCGAGGCACCCGCTACTCTTAATTCTATTTTTAAATATTCTTTTGGCAACAGATATTTTAACCTGTCCGCCCATTCAATAACGCTGACCCCTTGGCCAAACAGATATTCTTCGTAACCTACTGCCTGGATATCTTCGCAGGACTTCAGGCGGTAAAGATCAAAATGATAGAGCGGCAATCTTCCTTTTAAATGCTGACGCAGGAGCACAAAAGACGGGCTGATCACCTTACTTTTCTCGATCCCCAGGCCCGAGGCAATGCCTTTGGCAAGCACGGTCTTACCGGATCCCAGCTCGCCGAATAGACAGATGATATCCCCGGGTTCAACCTTACCGGCTATCTTCTTGCCGATCGCCCTTGTCCGGCCGGATGAATCAGAGATTATATTCATTTAAAAATGCCGCCAACCTTTAGGCTTGATGGTTGTTTCATTATTGTCCTTGTCTATTAATCTGAACCCGTAATCTTTTCCGACAATTTCCCCGATAGGCTTAAAGACCTGCTTTTTCTTAAACGCCAGGCGCTTGGCCTCTTTGCGGGAGAGTGTAAACAAAAGTTCAAACTCTTCTCCGCCGTAAAGCGCGTCCGCAAGATTGCGCGCTAACCTGCCTCTGGGAATGAGTGTTTCATATATCGCGCACCCCACATTGCTCGCTTTCAGTATATGGCTTAAATCTTGGGTGAGGCCGTCGGAGATATCGATCATTGAGTTTATTTTAAAGTTATCGACCAGGAAACGGGATTCTTTCAGCCGCGGGGTGAATTTCAGGTGTTTACCCAGTATAGAGCGGCCTAATTCTCCGGTGACAAATACTATATCCCCGGCTCTTGCCCCGCTTCTTAATACCAGCTTGTTTTTCTCAACCACCCCCGACATGCTTACGTCTATGGTCAGGCGGCTTGAACGGCTCAAATCCCCTCCGACCACATTAACTTTATAACTTTTCGCCAAATCAAACAAGCCTTTGGCGATTTTTTGCGCCTTGCCGATGAATTTCTTAGGTAATCCCATTGAAACTACCGCATAGCGGGGGATGCCTCCGCAAGCGGCGATGTCACTTAAAGAAACGGCCAGGGCCTTTCTGCCGATAAGTTCGGGCTTATCTTTTGAAACAAAATCCACTCCCTCGGTGATCATATCGCAGGTATAAAGCAGATATTCATTGGCGTTAAATTTGATGACTGCGCAATCGTCGCCTGGGCCGACGACAACGCTGCGATCGAGCTTAATCATCTTTTTAAACACCTCGATCAATCCAAACTCGCCGATTTTATTTAAGCGCATAACTTCTTTATATTTTCTTTATACGGAGAACGTACCACTCCCTTATCGGTAATGATCGCCGTGATCAATTCGTGAGGGGTTACGTCAAAAGCCGGATTGTAGACTTCTATTCCCTTTAGAATCCTGATGTCATCGGTAAATAGGCCGGTGATCTCTTGCGCCTTACGCTCCTCTATCGTTATCTCTTTACCGGAATGGATACCCTGGTCGATGGTCGAACATGGGGCAGCGATATAAAAAGGTATTTTATGATACGCGCTTATCACCGCAAGCCCCAGCGTGCCGATCTTATTAGCGCTATCGCCGTTAGCGGCTATTCTATCCGCGCCTGCGATGACCTTATCGATCTTTCCTTCCTTCATCAGGTGTGCCGCCATATTATCGCTTATGAGAGTTACATCAACTCCCTTTTTCATTAATTCCCAGGTAGTCAGGCGCGCCCCCTGCAGTAGCGGCCGGGTCTCGCAGGAGAAGACCTTTGGCCGCTTTCCTTCGGCCTTCGCGCGGTAGATCACTCCCAAGGCTGTCCCGTAATCGATAGTAGCTAAAATACCGGCGTTACATACCGTAAGTATGGTTTCGTCCCTGCCGATCAATTTAGCCCCGAAGCGCCCGATATTCCGGCATGCCCTGCGGTCTTCTTCAATAATAGCAAGTGCCTCTTTAAGGATTAGCTTCTTTATCTCCGCTACCGGTTTACGATTGTTTTTCACCGCAACGCTGCACGCCCGCTCTATCCCCCAGAAAAGATTGCGCGCCGTAGGCCGCGAGGAAGCCAGATATCCGGTTATTTTATTTAGTTCGCGGGCAAACTCTCCGAATGTTTTAGCCTTTGATCTAGATATACCCAAATAAACTCCCAACGCCGCGGCTGCGCCCAAAGCCGGCGCCCCGCGCACTTTCAGCTCCTTGATCGCCTGCCACATATCCTTTACGTTATCAATATCAATATACTCAAGCTTATGCGGCAGCTTAGTCTGGTCGATAATTCTTACTTTATTATTTCTAAACTCTAAAGTTTTAATTTCCATATTTCCTTGCTTATCATCCGCATAGATACATCTGAGTTTTACGGGAGACGCCGGTGAAGCCTCGAGGAGCATATAGCGACGAGAGGCAAACCGGCGGCAGGACCCGTAAAACTCCTTACAATCCTATCAATTTAGCCAATAAACTCTTCTTAACCTTTATAGCTGACGCGGGACAGGCCTCTTCGCAGCAAAAACAGGCAATGCACCCGGAATAATCAAAGGCAATACGCTTATTCTTGTTGAAACTTATCACTTTCTTAGGACAGGCGTCGATGCAAGCGGAGCATTTAACGCAATTCTCATGACGCACATAAGGATAATACTTGATCAGGTTTTTGGCAATATCAAATATCGGCTGGGGAAGTTTCTTAACTATCGAAGACTGCGGCAAAATAAACGGCTCATCCGAAGCGCTCTCAATGCTTTCGCCTAATATCTCGATCTTACTTATGTCCGCTTCTCCCAGACCTCTTGCTGCCGCTTCTTTTGTGGTTAAAACGCTTCTGGGCGCGACACCCATGATCACAGCCATCACGCTGTCTATGGCGACACAGTCCGCTCCCGCGAGCATTAAGTTAAGTTCGCGTAATTTCCCTCCGCTTGCCGGTCCGTCGCCTTCCATAGCAATAATCCCGTCAACCACCGTAAGCGCCGGCTTTGCCTCCTGATAAACATCCACCAGTATTTTAGCAAAATTCTCCGGCTTAAAATAATTCTTATGCAGTTCCGTCTTAAAAGTCCCCCAGACCAGGCCAAAGAGATTCTTTATAGCACCCGTCAACAGCGTAAATTCATGGGTCTTGAATTTAGGGATATTGACCAGGTAGTCGCACTGATCGAGCCAGGTAGTCATAGGGAATTCAGCGCGGAACCTCTTCTTGTCAAACTTTACCAGCTCTGCACCTTCCTCTGCGCAAACCTTCTCCACGCCTGACCTGCGGTAGACCTCTTCCACATTCTCGACCTGATTTCCCCATACGCTCGGCCCGTCTCCGACGATGACATAGCAGCCGATACCCTTTAATACCTTTATCATCGCCCGCACGACTTCCGGATGGGTATCAATACCGAATTCCGGCTCCTTAGCCATCAGGAGATTGGGCTTTACCAGGACGCGGCTCCCAGGCTTAATAAAATTAGTTACCCCGCCCAGTAGATCCAGCGTTTCGTTTAATTTCCGCAAGACCAAATCCGGTTCATAGCCGGTGCAGCGCGTTATCGCGACTTTTGCATTCATTAGAATCCGAATAAACCCCTAACATTTGCCGTAGTAGCGCGTTCGATTTCTTCCAAACCGATCCCTTTTATGCGAGCTGCTTCTTCGGCTAATAACTTAACAAAAGACGGATCGTTCCTTTTCCCGCGGAAACCTTCCGGAGACAAATAAGGGCAATCTGTTTCCAGCATCAACCTGTCTATGGGAGTCAGTTTAAGCATCTCCCTTAAGTTCTGGGCCTTCTTATATGTAATATTACAAGTGAATGAAATAAAAAAACCCATCCCCAGACACTTATTTAGAAAATCCACATCGCCGGAAAAACAATGTACTACCGCTCTAAGGGGCATATATTCTTTGATGATATCCAGGGTCTCGATTTGCGCTTCGCGGGTGTGGATCACTACCGGCAGGCCGAGATCTTTAGCTACTTTCAATAAAGCCTTGAAGAGCGCGATTTGATTCTCGCGGCCGGAGTAGTTCTTATAGAAATCCAGGCCGATCTCCCCTATCGCAACCACTTTCTTTTCCCCGGCAAGCTTAAGGATAGCTCCGCAAGTCTTGTCGTCAAACTTATCCGCCTCGTGCGGATGCACGCCGACGGCCGCGTAAATATTAGGGTATTTGCGGGCCAACTCTACCGAATTCCGGGAAGACTCCAGGCTTGAGCCGATATTAACGATAAACTCTACCCCTTTAGCCCTGCCAGTTTCAATCACGGCATCGCGGTCAGAGTCAAATTCAGGAAAATCCAGATGGGCGTGAGAATCTATGAGCATAATTGCAGCTATTTGTTCTCGATACGAGGGAATAAAGGAGCGCCTTTTTTAATCGTTTTTTCTAAAAACTGTTCTCTGATCAGTGCGGCGGTCCGGTGCATAAACGGCGAAAGCGCTTCTTCCGACGCTCTTATCACACTTACCAACACCCTGATAAAGTTCTCCAGCTCGGCGTTCTTGTTTTCCTTGGCCAGGTTCCATGGCTTGGTCTCTTCCACGTATTTATTGGCCATATTGATCATAGACCAGATATATTCTAACGCGGCGCTGAAATTATAATCTCCGGCCTGCCCCAAATTCGGGGTGATAGCGCCTTTAAGCCCGGAAATCTTATCCGCGATCGCCTTTACCCGGTCATCGTTTAAATCCATTTTACCCTGCGGGATATTTCCGGAGAAATACTTCTCGACCATAGTCAAGGTACGATAGACCAGATTACCCAGATCATTAGCGAGGTCGGCATTATAGCGTTTGATGATCGCATCTTCCGAGAAATTACCGTCAAGTCCGAAAGGCACATCGCGCAGGAGAAAATAACGGTAGGTATCGGTCCCGAATTCATTGACCATATCTATCGGCGATACGGCGTTGCCGCGCGACTTAGACATCTTGGCGTCATTCATCATCCACCAACCGTGCGCGAATATCGTATCCGGCGGCTTGATCCCCAGCGCTTTTAGCATGATCGGCCAGTAAACCGCGTGATGCCTTAATATGTCCTTTCCGATAAGATTGACTACATAGGTATCATCATTCCACCATTCAGAAGCATATTTTCCATTTGCGTCAAAGCTGCCGACGGCGCTAATATAATTGATCAGCGCGTCAAACCAGACGTAAGTGACATAATCCGGGTCAAAAGGCAGAGGTATACCCCAGCTTAAACGCTCCTTTGGCCGCGATATGCAAAGGTCATTTAGTTTATTCAGCTCCAGAAATCTTAAAACTTCCTCCTGGCGGCTTGCCGGCTTGATAAAACCCGGGTGCGATTTGATATACTCGGCCAACCAACCCTGATATTTGGATAATTTGAAGAAATAATTCTTCTCGGCTATCCTCTCCACCGGTCTCTTGCAATCCGGGCAGAGCTTATCCACGACTTGGCCTTCCACCCAGAATGTCTCGCAGGGAACGCAATACCATCCTTCATAAGTATCTTCATAGATATCGCCGTTCTTATGCACTATCTCGAGCGCGGTGCGCACAAATTCAGTGTGCCTCTTCTCGGTAGTACGGATAAAATCATTATTAGAGATACCCAGTTTATTCCATAGCCCCTTGAACTGCACCACAACCTTATCCACAAATTCTTGTGGAGAAAGTTTAGCTTCGTCCGCGGCCTTCTGTATTTTCTGGCCGTGCTCATCAGTCCCGGTCAAAAACCATACGTTTTTCTCGCCCAGCGTTGAACGCATATACCTTGCCAGGGTGTCAGCCGCGATACAAGTATAGGAGTGCCCGATGTGCGGCGAGGCATTCACGTAATATATAGGAGTAGTTATGTAAAATTTATTTGCCACGTTATTTTTCTTTCTCCTTGTAGCTTACCTGAATGACCGCGCCTTCCTCAAGTTCGACGGTGACAGAGCGCTTAAAAACATTGACCCCGATGACCTTGCCTTTTCCCTGCGGGGTATGGATCCTCTCGCCTTCGCGGGGGAGCCCTTTGGATAAGAATTTATAGCTCTCATATTCGAAAGAAAGACAACACATCAATCTTCCGCATAAACCGGATATTTTAGGCGGATTCAGAGGAAGGCCTTCTTCCTTAGCCATTTTTATGGTCACCGGCTCAAAGTCTTTCAGGAATTTAGCGCAGCATAATTCGCGGCCGCACGGCCCGCACCCGCCGAATAACCGTGCCTCATCGCGCACGCCTATCTGTCTTAATTCGATGCGCGCCTTGAATATCTTAGCCAGGTCTTTTACCAGCTCCCTGAAATCGATCCTTCCTTCAGCGGTAAAATAAAAGACTATCTTAGTGCGGTCAAAAGAGTACTCTGCCCGCACTAATTTCATATCCAGCTTATGCTCAGAGATCTTCTTAACGCAGGTATTAAAAGCCTCTTTGGACTTTGCCCGGTTATCTTCGATCTGCTTTAAGTCCGTATCCAGGGCGCGCCGGATGATCTTTTTCGCCGGCTCCTTGGTCTCTTCGGGTTTCTGTCCCTTGCAAGCCGGGACGACCTGACCGTAATCCAGGCCGCGGTCGTGCTCGACAATGACATAATCCCCCATTTTCACCCCTAAATTACCGGGCTGATAAAAATGGATCTGCCCGGAATCGCGTAATCTGACTAAAACTAAGCCTTCCATAGATGTGCCCCCAGATTTAAAAGCAGCAACTTAGTGTTGATGTTGCGCTCAAGATACAATATAGAATCGGATACCGCGTCCATTACCGAATTTAACTGCGCAAAAGTAAGTTTGTCCGCCCAAACCGCGAGTTCTCGCCCGCGGTCGGAATTTATCGCCTCTTCTGCCGGCATCCCTGTCTTTAAAAGGCAGATATCGCGGAACCATGTCGCGAGCACATTAAGGTACCCGCGCACTGCCTCCCTGTCTTTAAGATCAACCGAACCTGCCTTTATTTCGGTAGAGAGCGCTAAATCATCGATGGCCGCGTTCTTCTCCCGCAGGATATCCGTATCTTTTAAAGCCAGCGCCTTACCGATGCGGCCTTCGCAAAAATAAGCCAGAAAATGCGCGTAGCTTGAATCAAGGCCGTAATCTTTTCTTAACACTTCCTCCAGTTCCTTCCTGTTTAAAGCAGGGAATTTGATTATTTTGCATCGTGAAACTATAGTCTTAAAAAGGCGCGCGGGTTTATCGGTGACCAGGATGATCAAGCTCATTTTCGGCGGCTCTTCCAATATTTTAAGCAAGGCATTGGATGCCGCGGGAGTCAGATTATGGGCATTATCGATAATAAAGACTTTTCGTTTTGCCTCATAAGGCCTTAGAGAAATCTCCTTCTGCAGCTGGCGCACATGGCCTATTTTTAAAGCCTCGCTGCCGCCGGTATCAGCGCTCCCCTCTTTTAATTCCGAGTCTACCGGAGTATCCGCATCAATTAAATGTATATCGGGATGCTGGCCTGAATTGATCTTTTTGCAGGCCGGGCATATTTCGCACGGCTCGCTATCCTGCTCCTGGCAATTTATAGCTTTGGCTATGGTCAACGCGGTAAATTTCTTTCCGACGCCGTCAGGGCCGGTAAATAGATACCCGCCTTCCAGCCTCTCTTCTTTAATATGAGACCGAAGCTGATTTATGCTATTCTCTTGCCCTAAAATATCCTTAAATGACATAACGCTCCACTAATTTTCTTATCGCAGCCTGCGTCTCGGCCTTATCTTCCCGGACCTTGACTATCTTTATCCTGCGCGGCTCTTGAGCGGCTAATTTCAAATAACCGCTTCTTACCCGCTGATGATATTTAAGCGGCCTTTTTTCGATGCGGTCCTCGCTATTTTTACGGTGGATCAAACCTTTTTTAACCGGCAGATCCAAGAGGATGGTCAAGTCAGGTTTTACGCCTAAGGTGGCGATGTTGCCCATATATTTAATTGCTTTAATATCTATACCTAGTCCGTAACCCTGATAAACGATAGTCGAATCTAAAAACCTGTCGCAGATAATTATTTTTCCTTTTAATAAAGCAGGCTTGATCAATTCTTCCACGATCTGGGCGCGGGCAGCCATATAGAGAAGCGTTTCGCAGACCGCTGACATCCTCTCGTTTTTAGTATCAAGGAGGATCTCCCTTATCTTCTCGCTTATCTTAACTCCTCCCGGCTCGCGCAAGAACACTACCGGCAGACCCTTCTTCTTTAGGTACTCATAAAGAAGCCTTGATTGCGTGCTCTTCCCGCATCCTTCCGAACCCTCAAATGTAATGAATTTTCCTCTCAAAGTTTTCTTCTCCAGCTCGTCCCGTCTTTGGTATCCTCCAAGATCACGCCCTGCGCTTCCAAGTCTTTCCTGATCTTGTCCCCTAACTCAAAATTCTTATCCTGCCGCGCCTTTTTCCTCTGAGCGATATTTGCTTTGATCTCTTCGTCGGTGATATCTATCGCGCCGCGCTTAGCGCTTAAAGTAATCCCAAAAATACCCAGCAATTCTTTCAAAGCGCATTTAGCGCTTAAGACAAAATCTTTATTCTCAATATTCTTATTTGTTAAATTAACCAGCTCAAATATCGCAGCCAGTCCCTCCGGCGTATTAAAATCATCGTCCATCGCCGCGAAAAACTTAGCTTTTATACCTTCAATCTCTTTTATCTTCTTGGCGCGGACAAACCATCCGCCTCTTAACCCTGCTTTCGCCAGTTTATCCATAAGGATATGCAAACGCGAGAGCGCCTGCTTGGTCTCTTCGACCTTCGCTTCATTGTAGTCGATAGGGTGCGAGTAGTGCGCGGATAAAAAGAATAACTTCAGAATATCGGCATCCGAGTATTTAGTAAGAAAATCCTTTATAGTGATAAAATTCCCCGAAGATTTCGCCATCTTCTGGTTATTTATAGTCAGCAGCCCGTGATGTATCCAGTATTTAGCAAAAGGCTTGCCGGTTAGCGCTTCCGCTTGAGTAATTTCATTTTCATGGTGAGGGAATATCAGATCGCGGCCTCCGGCGTGGATATCCAGCGTCTCGGCCTTTAAGAACTTCTGCGACATAACAGAGCATTCAATATGCCAACCCGGCCTTCCCGCGCCCCAGGGGCTGCCCCAGGACGGCTCTCCCGGCTTAGAGGCTTTCCAAAGAGCGAAATCCAGAGGGTCATTCTTGGACTCCTCGGACCCTTTACGCACGCCGGTAAGCATCTCTTCAATACTCTGGCCCGAAAGTTTTCCGTAATCCTTGAACTTGCGCACGTTAAAATATACGCCGCTTGGAGTATTATAAGCGTATCCCTTTTCAATAAGCCCGGAGATATACTTGATCATATCCGGGATATTATCGGTCGCCCGCGGCTCAAAATCAGCCTTAGCAATGCCGAGCGCTTCCAGGTCTTCGTAATATCTTGCGATGTATTTTTTAACCAGCAGCCGCCAGTCAAGATTAAGCTCTCTGGCGCGGTTAATGATCTTATCGTCGATATCGGTGATATTGCGCACAAACTTTACTTTAAACCCCCGGCAGACAAGATACCTGCGGATCAGGTCAAAAATGTAGAGGCTGCGGGCGTGGCCTATATGGCTCTCGTCATAGACCGTGACCCCGCAGGTGTAGATATTGGCCTTTGGAGGATTTAACGGTAAAAATTCTTCTTTTTTGCGGGTGAGAGAATTATATATATGGATGGACATGAAAAACCTATTTTTTCTCTAAATTCTCAATTCTCTTCTCTAACTCTTCCAGATTCTGCATAATAGGATCCAGCACATGCGAGTGATCCAGGCTTACGTCTAACTTCTTGCCGTCCTGTTTGGTGATCCTGCCCGGGACACCCACAACCGTAGAATTCGCAGGGACATCCTTGATCACCACAGCGTTAGCGCCTACGTAAGAATTATCTCCTATTGTAATATTACCTAAGACCTGCGCCCCGGTGCCGATGACTACGTTGTTGCCGATAGTCGGATGGCGTTTTCCTTTTTCTATACCCGTGCCGCCGAGGGTAACACCTTGATACAAAAGAACATTATTGCCGATGACCGCAGTCTCTCCGATCACCACCCCCATCCCGTGGTCGATAAATAACCTTTTACCGATCACAGCTCCGGGATGAATTTCGATACCGGTGAAAAAACGGGCAATTTGAGAGATCATGCGCGCGGGAAAATATAAACGCAGTTTATAGAGAAAATGGGAGATCCGGTAGTTTACCAGGGCATGCAGGCCCTGGTAGAGGACAAGCACTTCCAAAAAGCTCTTTGCCGCCGGATCCTTACTCTGCGCCTCTTTGATCTCGTCGTGAAAAAATATGGAGACCAGGATAAGCTTGATAACGATCAAGATCAGTAAAATTACCAGAATGTCAACAAAAGTCATAGTTAATCCTCCCTGCTTAAAGATGCCTGCACGTATGCCGCAATCGCTTCTTTTCTGCCTACCTCTCCCAAACCCTCGTTAGTCTTGGCTTTGATATTTACAGCGTTTTTATTCAGCCCCAATGCCAGAGCGATCTTCTCTCCCATCTGCTTTTTAAAAGTGGATAAAGACGGTTCCTGCGCTATCACTATGGCGTCAATATTATTTACACAGAAACCTTTCTTTTTGATCAGCGCACTGACTGACTTTAATAATTCTAAACTGGATATGTCGCGGTACTTAGCGTCAGTATCCGGGAAATGCTCTCCGATATCCCCTTCTCCCGCAGCGCCCAGCAAGGCATCGCAAATAGCGTGCAATAATACGTCCGCATCGGAATGGCCCAAAAGGCCTTTGATATAGGGGATCTCGACGCCGCCGATAAACAACTTCCGGCCCTCGACTAAACGGTGAATATCATAACCTATTCCTGCTCTATATATCATTTATTTTTGCGGCTATCGCCTCCGCTAAAACCAAATCTTCCGGAGTAGTTATCTTTATGTTGAAATATGAACCCGAGACTATTTTTACCGTTCTCCCCATTTTCTCTACTAGCGAAGCATCATCAGTAACATCTGTCCGTACAAATTTATTATAAGCTTTAAGGATCAAATCTTTTCTGAATACCTGCGGAGTCTGGATCTCCCACAGATCGCTTCTGTCTAAAGTTTTCTTTACCTTAAGGCCAATGGCTTGTTTTATTGTAGCCTTAACCGGAACTCCAGCAACTGCCGCGCCTGACCTGCGCGCCTCATTCAGGCAATCCGTAATGACCTTGCGGTTTAAAAACGGCCGGGCAGCATCATGTATCAGCACGATCTGCGCGCGCTTATCCAAAACCTTAAGCGCGCTCCCTAAAGAGTCCTGCCTGCGCTTCCCGCCGATGACAACTTTATTGACCTTGGAAAACTTATATTTGCGGATCTGGCGGAGAATACCGCTGCAGTTAAGCCTGTTTACTACGACGATGATCTCTTTTATTTTAGGGTGACCGTTGAGCGCTTTAAGCGAATAGGCTATGGCCGGCCGATTTGATAATTTGATTAATGGCTTAGCGGTCCTGGACTTGAACCTCTCCCCCCTGCCCGCCGCAAGAAGAATTGCCGTATTAAACATTATTTCTCTATTTTGGTAAAGATCATTCTCCCTGCCTGGGTCTGCAGGACCGAGGTAACCGCGACTTTTACATCCTGGCCTAAGAGCCGGCGCGCGTCCTCCACCACTACCATCGTGCCGTCATCAAGGTATCCTACTGCCTGATTATGCTCCTTACCTTCTTTGATCAGTTTTATCTGCATCACTTCGCCCGGAAAGACAACCGGCTTAATAGCGTTAGCAAGCTCGTTGATATTCAATACCCTGATGCCCTGAATAGCAGCCACGCGGTTTAAATTAAAATCCACGGTGAGGATCTTCGCGCCCATAAGTTTGGCTAATTTTACTAATTTCGCGTCCACTTCCCTGGTCTCGGGAAAATCCTCTTCGCTAAGAGAGATATCCAGGCCCGATTCTTTCTGCACCATCTGCAGCATCTCTAAACCGCGCCTGCCTCTCTGCCGCTTGATTGGGTCCGTTGAATCCGCTATCTGCTGCAGCTCTCTTAAAACAAACTTAGGGATGATGATCTTGCCGCCTAAGAATTTTGTCTTGCAGATATCCACGATCCTTCCGTCGATGATAACACTGGTATCGACCAGGGTTATATCTTCCGGCTGGTCCTGGCGCCTTAAGCGCACATAAGGAATGATTATATTAAATTCATCTTTGCCGCGCAAGGCCATGACCATCCCCAAATAACAGAAGATAAGGGTCAGGGTCACTTTTATGGAAGCGAGCAGGTCCGCTCCCAACGGAGCGAGACTGAAGGCATCGCCGATAAGTTTAGACATGATCAAACCCAATATCAAACCGAATACAGCGCTCGATAGGCCGCTTACTGAAACCTTACGCAACCCGATTTCAAGGCCGATCAACACCAGGGCAGTGACTGCGCCCAATACCGCGCCGATAAGCCCGGAATTGTTTAAAGCCATCGTCTGATACCCGACAAGAGTACTTGCTACAAAGAAAAGAATACGCACTAAAATTAAATTCATTTTTTACCTCCTGATAATAAGATATCCAGTGCTTCTTTCAGGGAAGAGCACGGTAATAATTCCATATCTTTTTCCGTTTTAAGATTTTTAAAGTTATTCCGCGGTAATACGCAGCGTTTAAAACCCAGCTTCTGGGCTTCGTTAACGCGCAGGACCGCCTGCGAAATACTCCTGATCTCTCCTGCCAACCCCACTTCTCCCAGGACCACGGTCTCCGGAAGGATCAGCTCCTCGCGGAAAGCCGAAGCAATAGCCGCGGCTACGGCTAAATCCGCGGTCGGGTCCTCGATCTTAATTCCTCCGGCGACATTGACGAAAACATCCTCTGCCTCTAAATGCAGCCCTATCCTTTTCTCCAAGACGGCAATCAACAGGCTCAAGCGGTTGAAATCAAACCCCTGCGCCCTGCGCCGGGCATAACCGAAACTGGATTTACTGACCAGCGCCTGGATCTCAACCAGCAACGGGCGCGTTCCTTCTAAAATCGAGACCACCACCGAACCTGACACATCCTTAGGCCGCTCGGAAAGAAATATCTCCGAAGGATTCTTTACTTCCTGAAGCCCGGAAGTAACCATCTCAAAAACGCCTATTTCGTTGGTCGAACCAAACCTGTTTTTTACCGCGCGCAAAATCCGGTAAATCGAAAACCTGTCTCCTTCGAAATAAAGCACGGTATCCACGATATGCTCTAAAACGCGCGGCCCGGCGAGGGTGCCTTCTTTGGTGACGTGCCCGATAATAAAAATAGATGTACCGGTCGTCTTGGCTAATTGCGTAAGCATCCCGGAGCACTCCCTGACCTGGCTCACGCTTCCGGCGGAAGAACTTATCTGGGGATCAAAAACCACCTGTATGGAATCAATAAATACTACATCAGGTTTAAGTTTATTGATGTACTCGGTAATAAAAGAAAGGTCGGTCTGATTAACGATATAGAGCTTGCCTTCCCCGTGCTCATCCCCCAGGCGCTGCGCTCTTAATTTAGTCTGCGCGACAGATTCTTCCCCGCTTACATAAAGAACTGTCTTACCCTGTTTAGTCAGATGATTGGATACCTGCAGCGAAATGGTAGATTTCCCTACCCCCGGGTCTCCGCCGATGAGGATCACCGAACCTGCCACAATCCCGCCGCCCAAAACGCGGTCTAATTCATGGATATTAGTCTTAAGCCGTGACTCTTCTCTTATCCGGACATCCTTTAATAAGACCGGTTCGTCTTTATAAAGAGCGGTGCGCTCCTTTGCCTTGGAGGAGGGCGGCGAATAATCCTCTTCGACAAAAGTGTTCCAATTCCCGCAATCCGGGCACCTGCCTAACCATTTGGGAGACTGATACCCGCAGGTCTGGCAGCTGAATATTGTCTTGGTCTTCATTTATTCTCTGTCTTCCAGAATAATTTCCAGGGGTGGCGCCTTAGATCATCGCTTAAGGATTGTAGATTCTTATAAACCGTATCGTCAGTCAGGAGCTTACCGATGGTCCCTTCTCCTAACTTGACTTTTTCCACGATAGCGCTTAAGTTCTGGCCGATCTTCTTGGCCAATTCCGTGACTTCATGCATAGGCATCGGGTCCTGGCCGGTAATCATCTCTCCCTGGGTCATGCATTTGTCATAAAGTTTACCCGGCATGATCTCGATATATTTCTCGCCTAAGAGGCCCAGCGTATTCACCCAGATAGTGGAATCCGCGGGGATCTTTACGTCCTTTTTAAGCCAGCAGAGGACTTCGATCTTAGACTTCTGCTCCTGCGCATCAAAGACAATCTTGAGGCTCTTCACCTGGCCCACATCTAACCCGGCAAAACGCACCGGAGCGCCCAATTTTACGCCGTTAACGAAATTAAACGAAAACTTCACCTTATACCCCGAGGTCCAGGTCTTGAAACCTCCGATAGAAAGGATAAACATCGTGAGCAATAATAAGCCCACAAAAACAAAAAACCCGACTTTAAATTCCATCTTCGTTTTTCCGAATATCATATCCCCTCCGAATTTAGTGGATGAAACCTATCTGAATCTCTCTATAGTCTCTGTGATCGGGCCTTGAGCCAAACCGTTTACGAATTGATGCACTACCGGATGCTGGGAATTCTCTATTTCCGAAGAAGTCCCCTCGGCGATGATCTTGCCCTGGTACATCATAGCTATCCTATCCGCAACTTTGTAAGCGCTCTTCATATCATGAGTGACCACTACGGAAGTCACCTTTAATTTATCGTGTAAATTCCTGATGAGTTCATTGATGCTGTCGGCGGTGATTGGGTCTACTCCGGTAGTCGGCTCGTCGTAAAGAATGATCTCGGGTTTTACGCAGATAGCCCGGGCGAGGGCTACGCGCTTCTTCATCCCGCCGCTTAACTCCGAAGGCATAAGGTTAGCTATGCCGCAGAGCCCCACCAGGCAGAGAGACTCCTCGATGCGCTCCAGTAATTCCTTCCTGCCTACGTCAGAATGTTCGATCAAGCCAAACCCCACATTCTCCCCTACGGTCATAGAATCAAAGAGCGCCCCGCCCTGAAAAACAAGGGCTATCTTCAATCTCAAGGCATTCAATTCTTTTTCTGCCAGGCGCACCATATCTTTTCCTTCCACAAAAACATCTCCCTTGTCCGGCTTCAGTATGCCGACAATATGTTTAAGCAGAACGCTCTTACCGCAACCGGAGCGGCCGATGATAACACAGGTCGTCCCGGTCGCAATATTAAGGCTTAACCCGTCTAGAACCCTGTGTTCTCCGAAATTCTTATAAACATCTTTTATCTCTATCATGGGAATATAAAATAGAATAGAGCGGTAAAGAAACAGTCCGCCACGATTATTAAAATGAATGACGCCACCACAGACTTGGTAGTCGCCCTTCCTACGCCCTCGGCGCCTCCCTCGACATTAAAACCTTCGTAACAGCTGACTATCGCGATGATCATACCGAAGAATACGGCCTTAAATAAACCGGTAAAAATATCTTTATAGTAAAGCGCCTCGGTAGTCACGGTCATATACATGCTCCCCGATATGCCTAACTTGCCTACGCAGATCAAATCACCTCCCAATATACCTATGGCATCCGCGTAAAGCGTTAACAGAGGAAGCACTATGGCTAAGGCCAAGAATCTTGGGACGACTAGGTATTTTATAGGATTGGTTGCTAATGTCTCTAAGGCGTCGATCTGCTCGGTGACCTGCATTGAGCCGAGCTCCGCGGTAATGGCAGCGCCCACCCGTCCGGCGACGACAAGCGCTGTGATGACGGGCCCAAGTTCGCGCACCAAAGCCAGAGCCACAATGCTTGCAATATACAACTCCGAGCCTATGCGCTGCATAAAGATCGCGGTCTGCAGAGCAAAGATGATGCCGATAAACAAAGAGACCAGCGCTACAATGGGCAGAGACTCATAACCCGCTTTCTTTATCTGCTCAACCAGCTTGTCTTTACTAAAAGGCGGGAGAAAGATCTGAAAGATCGTTTGGGCGGCGAGATTTGTCATACCCCCCCAGAAGTAGAGAAAGGCGATGATCTTGCGTCCGATATCGACAAAAAACAAGACTGGGCTATTCAAATATAAGCTCCTCGTTTTTTCGCGTAACCTTTACGCGTGTTCCGTCTTTAAATTTCTTGGAGATTATCTCCTCCGCCAGAGGGTCCTCCAGGAACCTTTGTATGGTCCTCTTTAAAGGCCGGGCGCCGAATACCGGGTCAAACCCTTTCTCGATCAGAAATTCTTTGGCCTCGGGGCTTACCTCCAACGATATATTCTGCTCTTTGAGCCTTGCGGCAACGAGCCCTATTTCGATATCAATGATCTTATAGAGATCCTCCCTGACCAATTGACGGAAGACTATGATATCATCGATGCGGTTTAAGAATTCAGGCTTAAAAGTATGTTTCACTTCTTCAAGCAACTTATCTTTCATATCCTGATAACCGACTTCTTCTTTTTGTGTCTTAAAGCCGAGCGAACCGGTCTTGCGTATCAGATCCGCGCCCACGTTGGAGGTCATAATTATCACGGTGTTGCGGAAATCGACCTTCCTGCCGAAACTGTCCGTCAGTCTCCCCTCTTCAAAAACCTGCAAGAGTAAATTGAATACATCCGGATGCGCTTTTTCGATCTCATCTAAAAGTATCACCGCGTAAGGCCGGCGGCGCACTCTTTCGGTCAACTGTCCGCCCTCTTCATAACCCACATATCCGGGAGGCGCGCCGATCAAACGCGAGACATTGAATTTCTCCATATATTCGGACATATCCAGCTGCAAGAGCGCGTCCTCGTCTCCGAACATAAACTCCGCTAACGCCCGGGCAAGAAGAGTCTTTCCCACGCCGGTCGGACCCAAGAAGACAAATGAACCTATGGGCCTCTTTGGGTCTTTTATACCTGCGCGCGAACGCCTCACCGCGTGAGCTATTGCGGAGATCGCTTCTTCCTGGCCGACCACCCGTTTATGCAGCTCTTCTTCTATTTTTAATAATTTCTCGCCTTCTTTTTCCTCCAAGCGGAAGATAGGAATTCCCGTCCACTGCGCCACGATCTTGGCGATCTCTTCTTCTCCGACTTCAGGCCGGGTTTTATCTTTGGCCTGCGACCATTCCTTATTTAATAATTCTAACTCTTGGCGCGCCAGGCGCTCCTGATCCCTAAGGCTGGCGGCTTTTTCAAAATCCTGATTTTTTATAAAGGCTTCTTTTTCTTTTCTCAAGCTCTCGACTTTTTCTTCCAGTTTTTTGATATCCGGAGGCACGACCAGGACATTGAGCCGCGCACGTGAACCTGCTTCGTCCATCAGATCAATGGCTTTATCGGGAAGAAATCTACCGGAAATATAACGGTCGGACATTTTTGCCGCCGCCTCCAATGCGTCATCGCGGAAGGTCGCGCGGTGGTGCGCTTCATATTTATCGCGCAGGCCTTTTAAGATCGCAATCGTCTGCTCTACGCTGGGAGGCTCAACCATAATGGTCTGGAACCGGCGCTCTAATGCCGCGTCTTTTTCAATGTACTTGCGGTATTCATCCATGGTGGTTGCGCCTATACAATGCATCTCCCCGCGGGATAACGAAGGCTTCAAGATATTGGATGCGTCAATTGCGCCTTCCGCCGCGCCCGCGCCTACTAACGTATGCAGTTCGTCGATAAAAATGATCACGTCCTGCGAACGTTTGATCTCTTCCATTACCGCTTTGATCCTCTCTTCAAACTGGCCGCGGTATTTTGTGCCGGCGACCATCAGGGCTAGATCCAAAACTACGATACGTTTATTCCTCAAGGTCTCGGGGACATTGCCGGCGATCACAGCCTGGGCCAGGCCTTCGACAATCGCGGTTTTTCCTACTCCCGCCTCTCCCAAAAGCACGGGATTATTTTTGGTCCTGCGGCTTAATATCTGGATGACCCTTTCGATCTCTTCTTTTCTGTTGATGACCGGGTCTAATTTATCTTCTTTGGCTAACGCGGTAAGGTCTCTGCCGAATGCGTCCAATGCCGGGGTCTTGGTCTTGGCCTGCGCGCTCTGGTTCATTCCGGGCAGAGCCGAACCTAACAATTCCATCACTTCATTACGCACCCCGTTCAGATCCATGCCTAAGTTTAATAAAACCTGCGACGCAATACCTTCGCCTTCGCGGATCAGACCCAATAAAATATGCTCGGTCCCGATATAATTATGCCCGAGTGATCGGGCCTCTTCGGCAGCCAATTCCAGCGCCTTTTTGGCGCGGGGAGTAAACGGGATATCTCCGATGATCTGCGTAGACGGCCCGGGCTGAACCAACTTTTCTATTTCAATGCGGATATTCTCAAGCGAAACACCCATCTTCTGCAATACCGCTGCCGCCACACCCTCACCTTCGCGTATAAGGCCCAATAAAATATGCTCGGTCCCGATATAATCGTGATTAAAGCGGCGCGCTTCTTCCTTAGCTAATATGATTACTTTTCTTGCCCTCTCGGTGAACCTGTTAAACATAACCCCTCCCGTTATAAATTAAGCCTGCTGCGGATCAATTCCGCGCGTTTCAAATCCCTATCCTCGGTCGATAATTTCTTGTTCTCCAATTTCTGCAAATGCGCCGGCTGCGTGGTAATAAATAATTCGTTCAAACGCCTCCGGTCGATATCCTTAAGCATCCCCAGGTCCGCTCCCAGCCTGACCATAGAAAGTAGCTCTGTAGTCTCCTGGCTGGAGATGATCCGCGCGCTTTTAAGTATGCCTAAGCTGCGGTTGATCCTGTCTTCCAGAATGGCGCGATTGCGCGATACCATTACTTCCCGCGCCTGGTTCTCCTGATCGATTATCTGACGGATTATGCCGTTAATATTTTCGATGATCTCTTCTTCGCTGTGCCCCAGCGAGACCTGATTCGATATCTGGAAGAAATTTCCCGTTGCCTGCGTCCCTTCTCCGTAGAGCCCGCGCGTAGTAAAGCTAAGCTTGGAGATAGCGGCTAATACCCGGTCGATCTGACGCGTCATTACCAGCGCCGGAAGATGGAGCATAACAGAGCCGCGCATCCCCGTCCCTGTATTAGTCGGGCAGGCGGTAAGATATCCCCAGTCGGGAAGATAGGCGTAATTCAATTCTTTCGATATCGAGTCGTCAATCCCGTTGATAATGCCCCAGGCCTCATGCAGATTAAATCCCGACTGCATCACCTGCATACGCAGATGGTCCTCTTCGTTGACCATGATCGCGACGATCTCTTCACTATCTACGATAAGCGCCTTATTCTCGGTCTTTTGCGCGTGCTCCAAGGACATGAGGTGCCGCTCGACCAAGAGCTGCTTATCCACCCCATCCATATCCGCCAGCTTAAAGACCGTGCTCCCCTTCAGGTAATTTACTTTGGAGACCCCGTCGATGACCGTATTCAAGGCCTGCACCGCCTGCGTCTTATTCGCCCAGTGCGGAAAAGACAATTTATCCAGATTACGCGCCAGGCGGATGCGGCTCGAGATGACGATATCGGAATTCGGGCCGGTCCCCTTAAGCCACTCGCTCGTATGTTTTAGAAAATCATTCAGCTGCATTTATCCCTTTTTTATTATCCAGTTGCTTTAGCTGATCGCGCAAACGCGCTGCTTCTTCATAAGCCTCTGACTCCACCGCCTTCTGCAGCCTTGCGCGCAGCTCCTGGATATCAGCTCTCTTCTTAGAGATCTTAGCGCCCTTAAGCGGCGCCTTCCCCATATGCTGCGTCGAGCCGTGAATGCGCTTTAAGAGCGGAGCGAGATACTTCTTAAAAACATTGTAGCATTCTCCGCAGCCCAGCCTGCCGATCTTTTTGAAATCCGCGTAGGTCAGGCCGCAATTAGGGCATTTGACAGTGACATTCTCTTCGTCTTTCGCGACAGTCTCGTCCTTTGCCATCCCGGCGAGAAGATCGCTTAACCCGAACTGCTGCTCCATAGCCGCGCTCTTTTTACGCGCGCACTCCTCGCAAAGATGCAGCTCATTCATCTGCTCGTCGATTATCTCGGTCAGGTGCACGGTAGCCGGATTCTTGCCGCAAAGATTACAGATCATATCAGTATTTCAGCCCCTCGGTCTTGGTGAGTTTTTTGAATTCCTTCGTAATATTCGCAACCGTCGGCCCCGGCTTACCTTTGCCGATTACGCGCCCGTCCACTTTTACCACGGGGATGATCTCCGCCGCGGTACCTGTCAGGAAACACTCATCGGAGACATAAAGCTCGTGCCGGGTGAACACATGTTCGTGAGTCACGATCTTATTCTTTTTGGCGATCTTGATCACCGTGTCCCGGGTCACCCCGCTTAACGCGCCCATACATTCCGGCGGCGTATAAAGCTCTCCGTTCTTCACGATAAAAATATTGAGTCATTAAGCATGAGCGCCTCTTCATAACCTGAATTTATCGCTTCAATCTTGGCCATGATGTTATTCAGGTAATTCAAAGATTTGATCTGTGGATTAAGCGCCTCGTGGGCGTTGCGGGTCGTAGAAACAGTAATGATCTCCATCCCGTTCTAGTAGAGTTTATCCGGATACAAAGCGATCTTATCCGCGATGATGATCACTGTCTCACGGCCGGCGCATTTTCTGGGGTCAAGCCCCAAATCGCCTTCTCCGCGGGTAGCAATAATGCGTAAATACGCATCCTCTAGTTCATTCGCTTTCAGGGTGCGCACGATCGCCTGGTTAAACTGTTCCTTGGTCAATGGGATCTCAAGCATAATGCTACGGGCAGACTCATACAAACGATCCATATGCTCTTTTAATTTAAAGATGAGCCGCTTGTAGACGCGCACGCCTTCAAACACGCCGTCTCCGTAAAGCAGCCCGTGGTCAAACACCGAGATCTTCGCGTCTTTTTTATCATACAGATTTCCGTTGATATAAATTTTCATCTTTCCTCCCCTGCCTGCCGGTAGGCAGGCTAATTGACTAAAATTCCGTCTTTCAAATGATAGACCTTGTCTGCTGTCTTTGTAAGTTCTATGTTGTGCGTCACCATTACTACGGTCATATTATTCTCAAAATTTATTTTCTTGATCAGGGCCACTATCTCTTCTCCGGTCTTGGAATCGAGGTTACCCGTGGGTTCGTCGCAAAGAAGAAGTTCGGGATTATTAATAAGGGCGCGCGCCACAGCCACTCTCTGCTTTTCTCCGCCGGATAGCTCTCCCGGAAAATGCTCCACTCTCTCTTTTAGCCCTACTCTCCCCAATATCCCCAGCGCGTCAGTGCTCACGTTTTGACTGCTGACTTTCGGGCTTTGGCCGATCAACGCCGGCATCATCACATTCTCCAGGACCGTAAACTCGGATAACAAATGATAGAACTGAAAGACAAATCCAATCTTATTATTTCTAAGGCTGGACATCCCGGTATCATCCAGGGAATAAATATCTTTCCCCTGGAAGACAACGCTGCCTTTGGAAGGAACATCCAGGCCTCCAAGAATGTGCAGGAGCGTGCTCTTTCCCGCGCCCGAAGGCCCGACTATGGCGATGAACTTGCCTTTTTCTATTTTTAAGTCTACACCTTTAAGGACTTCTAAAGATTTCTTCCCGCCGTTGTAATATTTATGTATATCGTTAGCTTCCAGCATTATTCGTAGCGCAGCGCTTCCACCGGTTTTAATTGCGCGGCCTTAGCCGCCGGGTAAATGGTTGAAATAAGCGTGATCGCCATCGCCGCCAGGATAATCACAGTAATATCCGGCCAGAGCGCAATAGAAACCGGCAAGCGGTCAATGTAATAAATATCCTGGGGCAACTTTATAAATTGGTATTTTTTTAAGAGCCCGCAGAGGATCAACCCTCCCGAAGCGCCAAAAAATATACCGAGCATCCCGATCATAATACCCTGATAAGTAAATATCCTTCTGATACCCACAG
>JAPLLN010000031.1 GCA_026387475.1 Candidatus Omnitrophota bacterium
ATCCTCTTCATCAGTAAAAAAACAAAACTCTATGCTCATAGTCGAAGGTTTATCCCTTAAGAGGCGGGCTAACTCTAAGACTGCGGCAACGCCGCTGGCATTATCATCTGCCCCGGGAGCGACGACATTATCATAATGCGCTCCCGCGATAATGACTTTATTAGGTAAGACCGAACCGCTCTTGCGGGCGATGATATTCCTTACCCTCTTGCCCCTTAAAATATAATCCTGCGATTGGACCCGGTAGCCGTAAGATCCAAGCTGGCTAGCGATATAATCTGCTGCCTGCTCCAGTTGCGGATAATGTTCGAGATTGCGCTCTCCGATCTCCTCGGAAAGCTTAAACACATGCGCCTTCAGCCTTAGCGCTAACCCGGCGTCCCTTGGTTTAGGCATTGTCTGCGGAGCAAAAAAGTTCAATCCAAAAGTAAGGGCATCCGCCAGCGCTAATACGCATAAAACTATAATTACGGAATCTATAAAGTTACGCGTTATCTTCATACTTATTCTTACCCCTCTTTTATAAACTTACAGATAAGGTTGTAAACCGGGCGTAGCGCTCTGTTACGTAGTTTCACATATATACACAACGGAATAAGATCAAAATTAAGCCGCTTCTTTGTATCATAGCCGGTAAAACCCATATCGTACTTTTTTATGCCGTGTTTTATGCACCAATTCAGCGTATCGCGCAGCTTAATAAAATAAAGGTGGTATTTATACGCCACGGAATAATCAAGCCCCAAATAATAATCCATAAAAAGGTCAACGGACACAAAAGCAAGCATAAAAGCCACCAGCCTGCCTTCTATCCTCCAGAGGAAATATCTTGCGTGCTTGGGCATATTCCGGGATATGTTCCTGAAAAAATCAACCGGCATCAGCTCAAAACCCATATCGTGTTTATTGACGAGCTCCAGATAAAGCCGATAGACCTCTTGCAGCGCATCCTCTTTCAATTCAACCACGGTCTCCAGGCTGATATCCACCTGCCCGTCCACCTTCTTGAACTTTCTCCTTAGGTCATACCTGCTGGCGCTGCTTAAGGTCTTTAGGTATCCTTCGAAATCCTTAAAATCTATCTTGAGTTCGGTCGAGGGTAGGCTTTTGATTTTAGAGTAACCGAGTTTTTTTAAAGGATCGAGGAGTGGGGCACTCTCCTGATCAAAACCTTTGAATACGATCACAGCTGCCCTGTTTTTTTTGGCTATCTGTTCTATGCGCCGCAAAATCGCCTGCATTACGATGTCCGCTTTTCCGGTGACGCCGATTCTCCCCTGGCCTAAAGGCATCCCGCAAAAAAGTATTTTCAGGTTAAAAATATTCGGCTTTAGTTTCCTGATGAAGCCGGTAATGCGTTTTAAGGGCCCGCCGATATCGGAATCCATCGGATAATCCATCAAAAAACAAACAGCCGCGCCAACAGGTGTTGCGCGGTCATAAACCATTATATAATATAAGGAGAATTGCTCGAGATTCGAATCATCGAGGGTTCTGAAGAAATCGTAGCTTTCAAGCACATCCGGATAGGTCTTATTCCAGTCTCCGGGAGACAGTGCGGATATCCTTCTCGTAACTATTGTTTTAAGGGCTGATCTCTTGCGGCGCTTAGATATGATCATGCTTTGAATAAAGCGTAGCGATGCGTCCGGCGATCTATTCGATTGAAATCATTCGAAAAGCTGTGCAACCCAGAGGGAGATATTCTGCCGGCGTCTCTAATCCGAATAAGAACCCTTTAGGGTCACCTAATGCGCTAAGCGGTATCTTAAATATTACCGACTCTGGGTTAATATCAAGAGAGGCGCCGTCGACATCAATATACCTGCCGAGGGTGGCATTGAATATGCTGAAACGTTTATATTTGATACGCACAAGTATGTTCGGCATTTTAGCAAAAGAGACATCGTCTCTATACCCGAAAATACCGAAAAAGACATTCAGCCTCTGCTTTATCTCCCTTGGTTTCCTGATCTTAACCCAGAGGCAATCGTCTATAACCGCATAACCGGTCCACTGCATATCCGAAGTAAAAACAATATCCTTATCCTGCTTGACCGGCGCCCGGGAAGAGCTCTGTTTCTTTAATATGATGCGGGGGAAATCTCCGAATAGCTCATTCTGGCGCACAAAAGACATAAGATAAAAAGAGCTGACGCGGACCTGGCTGTCATAGGCCAACATCGCTTTATATTTTTTGTCGATCTCCTCATCGGTTAATTTAAGCTGGCGCCAGTTGATAAGCGGATAAACATCGCCGAAGAATTTTAAGGGAGGCCCTATTTCAAGATCCGGATGATAGTGACGGGGGAGGGGCCAACCGGGGGCGTGCACCAAATAAGGATATATCTTCGGCGCGGGGACCTCCTTGTTCAGGTCGGCCAGAGACATCATCGTATATAAATAATACGCCCAGTGGTCGCCGTTTACGTCGGAAGATGACGAAACAAAGATCTTATCCGGCTTATAACTCGAAATGACGTTCTTTATATCCTCTATGACATTATCCGCGGTAAATTCTTTTTTATAACCCATACTCTCCTGATAAGGGACATTTGAGTGCCCACTGAAAGAACTCCTGTACGGCTTTTCGTGATTCCAGCTATAAATGAACATCTGGTTCGTCCCGTGGTCAGGATAACCTAAAAATATAAGATCCTTTTCATTCAGGCCCAGTATCTTCATCGCATTTATCGCTTCGTGCACGCGCTGGTGCCCCAAATCGACAAAATCCTTATTCCTTAGGAAAAGGAGTCTAAAAAGAAAGAACGGCTTATTATAGAATATTATGGAGAATATATTATTATCCCCGCAAGTCAGATAAGTTACTTTTACCTGCGCGCCGGCCTTGAGCGCGCGCTGGATAACGCCTCCGCAGCCAATATCTTCGTCGTCGGGATGAGGCGCTAAGATAAGAACGCGCTCCCCTTTTACAAATGGTTCAAGCGCGGGGATATCATTAACCTCGGCAAAAACCCGGGAGGTTAAGACAGTGACAGATATAAAAAACCCCGCCAATATAGCGGGATAATATTTGGATTTTAATGGCATTCTTGGCCTCAACACCCCAACTAAATTACCGGTCACTTCAACTCACCGCTTACATCAATAACTTTCTGCTGCTTATCTTCCATTGTGATAGATTTCCGAAGGGAACCCGGCGCAAGGTCAAACTTCTTTAAATCGACCTTTTTCCAGGAAGTATTACCATATGTTTTGTAATACAGAACGAGGTTGGTCAGGTCTTTGATAACTACCCATTCGGCATTGCCTTCGAGCGTTACAAGTAAAGCGGGGTTTTCCTTGATCACGCCTTTAGGTATATCGACTATATTCAAAAGATGCTCTGCCAGGTTCACCGCCTCAACTTCATTTTTCGCAGGTAAGGCAGCATCGACACAAAAAGCCATTCGCGCAAACCGCGAAGGCGGAGTCCAATCCCCGGGGAGGCCAAGCATACCGCTGCCGACACCTGTGGGCTCTATCTTAACGCCGTTAAGTACTTTGTCCTTCTTGTCTTGCGCGCCCAAATTGACATAATTTCTCAAATTATTCATCTGCCAGATAAAATCAGGACGGTTAGTCAACACGCCCAGAGGATTATCGTGAACCTTTACTTGTCCGTCAATAAACTCAATAACCAGGTTCTTCCCTGCCGCATCGTGTAAGGCGATATGGAAATATAATTCGCCGCCCATTTGTTTTAAACTCATACCCGCAATGCTTATCTTAGGCAAAGCTTCTTTTACTTCATCGACTGTGGCAAAATTTCCCATAACCCAGGCGCCGAGATCGGCAATAGTAACAAATCTGCCGGGCGCTGCTTCCTGATATTTAGCCCCCGTGTATAACAATGCGCCAAAAGAAAGCCCATCCTCATTGAAACCCTCGGCATAGTTATTTTTAATATTAAAAGCATCGATCCCTAAGAAGCCGTATTTATTAGTCCAACTAATCCCCTTTACGCCTTTATCATTAATACTGACAAAATGCTCTCCGCGGGGAACGATAACGACATTGGAGTGCAGGTCAACGGGGAATTCCATAGAGCGGGCATTAACCACGGTATTATCTTTGGCTTTGACCTGGAAATCAGTACAAGCAAAAGATAATTTAGCTGCCAAAACCAAGAAAAAAGAAATTAAGGCTACTGGTAACCCCGCATATCTTTTTAGCATTTTTTATCCTTTTTACAGTGCAGAATTGCGTTGGTTTCGCTTATATTTCTTAAATAAAGTGGTAAAAATACCCCCTCCCAACATAATCGCTAAGGTGATGTTAAAATAAACCCAACCAGGGTATAAGCCTGGTTTTAAAATCCGGAAAAATGATATTAATGTAGAAAGAGACATTAATAATGCCCAAATGAGCGCTATAAACCGGCAACTTTGGATAAGGCCCGGGTCTTCCCATTGCTCTTTCGGAAGTTCGGCCTTCGCATATTGCAGGGTAAAAGGCTTACCGATAAAAATTGTCACCCAAATAAGAGATGCGAAGAATCCGTTAGAAATTATTGCCATATGTTCGGCGACGAATACTGACTTAAGAAGATTAACCGTTATTGCGCAAGCCATAAAGAAAAGGAGGGTTCCCCATTGCAGAATGAAACCTTTATGCAGTTCTCTGAAACCAAATACCACGCTGGCTAAAAGAGAGATAATAATAGATCTTTCCAGGCTGACTAAGGTGTTGCCGGACAAGAAAAGAAACAGTATCCACGGAATAAAACCGAAAAGAAACTTTACTAATTCAATAAGTTCTTCCATTCTCCTCCCTTATGTATTACTTGAATGTAATCTCTTTCAAAAGGAATTTGCCGAAGTCAGGCGTCTTTCCTGTTCCAGTTTGTTGCGGATTATCGCCCTCGAATACCAAATCGCATACGTCGCGTCCACCGATGCCAACGGTCATGCCCAGAGTCACTTTCCCCGACAAAATCTCCATCCCCATACCGCCAAAATTCACATCCCATGATCCCGCCGTTATGTCATTCATGCACTGCTTTTGTGTGGTAACGCCTATCTTGTAACCGCGCAACGCCTGGCGCATTTGTGCCTCCGGAGACGCCTTACTGGCCGATGATGCCGAGGACTGTGGCTTGTGGGAAAGAGATGAACTGCCAGGAGACGCAGGCGCGTTGTCCGCTGCTGTGTTCTTAGTCGGCTCGACATACGTGTTCTTTTCGATTTTATATTCTCCGAGGGCTTGGCTATCTTTATTAATCATCACAATCTCGTTTCGCTTAGGAGCATAGACGTAGATTATGTCGCGCTCACTATCCTCAATGGAATAGATAGTAACATGGTTCGTTTTCGCCCAGTCCAAAATTCCCTTCAGGCTTGGGATGGATAATCGCCCGGCCGCACCCTCTCGGACAATGTTGTTTAGCGGCGAAAGTTTGTTCTCGAACGGATTTGTCTCTTTACTAAAGATGACCCTAATCTTGATGTGAGTATTAGAATCGGTAATAACATCCCAGAAAGCCCACTCTCCCGCACGGTAGGAGTAACTCTTATCCCGGTTACCCTTAAGAAAGATATCCAAACGCCCCCATTGCGGAACCACACTGGTGTCAGAATCAGCAGCCACGCGTCTTAACAGTTCAACGCGAGCAGCGTCCGTGAGCGGTTTGCTCGTTTTCGTCACATCAATTTCCTTCCCCAAGACCGTACCCGGCTTGAACTCAGAAAATGAGGTTTCCGAAATGGCGTTTGAACCTGCGGGAAAAACAGGCCCGTAAGAAAATACCACTGATAAACAGGCTGTAATAACCGCCAAACTTAGATTGGTATTCTTCATAGAAACATCCTCACTTTCTTCTGTTGAGTGCTGCGTCCTGTTTTTGTTGAACTTGCGGCCACGACAAACCCTTCATTTGGCGCACCTTGTACGGCGAATCTCCCGTATTGGATCATCGATTCTGACGAACGTCGCAACGCGCTCAAAAACACCATCGCTACGTTCCCTCTCAAGCCAAAGGTCAAGCTTATACTCTATTCCTATATCTGGTTTCGGCTTACAATAAGTAAAATCCCCTGCAATGCGATATTGACCTGGCTGGAAATCGTAAGCCCTGAGACTCCAAAAAGTTTCTGAACACTCAAAGCCGAGCACTTGGTTTCCGTTCGGAACGTCCAGTAGATCTGTCAGCAAACCCAGTACCATTGTCTGCAAACAAGGACGCATGTGTATTATGGTCGTTGTGTTAGATGTCAGAAGAGGTGTCGTCATCCTGGCGAGTTCCAGCCTTTCCCTTTCCGTTTCAATAGGCTTGCCCGTTGGCATACCATCGTCCGCCTCTGGCTGTGCACCCGGCTTTATCCGGGCAACAGCCCCGTAAGCAGCCATTACTATAAATTTAAGCTCGCCCGAAATTGCCGCCACCGAAATGGGCCGCGGGAGCAATATCGTTGTAGTCAGTTCTTCCCTTGGCGTTGGCTCCTCGACCAGATCGACATCCGGAGTATTCGGTAGTTGCTGAATGGTGATACACCCAGCGGCCGCCAGGAGTAATAAAATAAG
>JAPLLN010000107.1 GCA_026387475.1 Candidatus Omnitrophota bacterium
ATTATTAACGGTTTGTATGAGAGATAGAAACGGTCGCTATCTGCGGTACAGGCCAAGGAATAGCTAATAATACCGCGTAGTTTGAGGTAGGATTTTAGAGGAGTGGTGGCGGCGACTGGATTTAAACCAGTGACAAATCGGGTATGAGCCGACTACTCTATCAGACTGAGTTACGCCGCCAAAATTTAAAATTTGCCTGCGGGATCCCGCCCTAATTTTCAAGTCGCTCGGCGGGAAAACCACCGACCAAGCGGGTATGAGCCGCGTGCTCTATCAGGCTGAGCTACTCCGCCGAATATCTATTTAAACATCCTTCTTATAAAAAGAACGTAACCTACAGCTACAGCATTAAGACAGGTTATCACTACTACCGCCGCGGCGATATCCTTGACCAATTTGATGCGCATGCGGTATTTGGCAGTGATCATATCCATAAGCATCTCGATCGCCGTATTAAAGATCTCCGCCATGAATACCAGCGTTATTGTAACACAAAGAGCGATTAATTCAATCCCGTGCAGCGAGAAATAAAGCCCCAGAAGGAATGCGGCTATACCCATCATGAATATAACGCGCATATTCCTGTGGTACAAGAACAGGTAAACTACACCCTTGGAAGCGGTCTTAAAGCTTTCCACAAAACCGTGCATTTTGAAAATATGCCTTAATACTCTTTTCGGGCTCATTATTTCTTTCTGTAGGCGCTCAAAAATGAATCGCAGTATATGTTTTTGTTAAGGATGAGCTCCGAGGTTATCAGCGCGTCCATCAGGTCATTATCCAACGGATCCAGTATGGCCGCATCTAAACCTTGAGCTATAGCCATGGTCAGGAATATGCGGTTGACCAGATTACGCGCCTTAGTCCCCTGCGAAACGTTACTCAAGCCGACGATAGTCTTCGGCGAGGGGTCTGAAATTATCTTAAATTCATGAATAGATTCAAGGATGTCTTTCATCTGCGCTTGAGCCACATTTACCGGAAGGACTATGGGATCCAGATACAAGTCTTCGACGGGAAAACCCGCGTCCGCGCAATGCGCGACTATGGTCGCTGCCAACTCAAGTCGTTGATCTTTATTTTGAGGTATACCTTTTGCGCTTATGGTAAGCCCTATAAGCTTGGTATTATATTTCTTGGCTAACGGGACCAAAACTGCAAGTTTTTCCGGGTCAGCGGTAACAGAATTGATCACGACTTTGTTCTTCGCGACCTTCAAACCCGCTTCGATTACCTGCGGTTTACTGGAATCAAGGCTTAAAGGTTTATCTGTGACCTCCTGGATAACCTCGACCAGCCAAGGCAGGTCCGAAACCGGCTGTTTGGAAGCCGGGCCGCAGTTTACGTCCAGGCAATCTGCTCCGGCATTGATCTGGTCCTGCGCGCACTTCTGGATGACAGCCTTATCGTGCTCCTTGATCGCTTTACCTATATTATTGTACATCCCGTTGATCAGCTCGCCGATTATAAACATTTTATCTCCTCAATTTCCCTCATTTTAGTCCTCAGAAATTGATCCCGAGTTTAGCGAGGGATAAATAATTCTTCTATGTATTTATTTACCTTCTCTACCGCCTTAGGATGCCGCATGACCAGGATATCCCCGCCTGCTTGGATAAGGGCGCAAGCCGTAACCACTTCCCACATAATCCCCTGATCAGCGCTCCCGACCTTAGCCTCTTTAGCCCTCCAGGCCTCTTGTCCGATAAAACAAATAAAGGGTGAAGCCACGGTCTTATCGCCGGATAAAGCTGCCAGGCGCGCGCGCTCCATAATAGAATAGGCGTACTCCAAACCGTATCCTAACGCGCCGATGGTCGGATCAATAACGATACGCTCTAACGGTAGACCCATATCCGAAATCAAAATATTCAACTGCTTGGCGATGTTTATATCGATAGGCGACTCGGCGATGATATTGTGGCCGTCGGCTAATACCGCAGCTACCAGGGTTTTATAGTTGTCCTGCACTGCGCTGCCGATCAGGCACCTCTCTCCTTTAGCCGCTTCAGCGCAGACTGCCAAGACCTGATTATCCTTTTCGTCATCCCCGCAACCCTTAATGATCAACGGTACATCCACTTTCTTTAATAGTGCCTTGATGAATTCGGCTTCCTGCTGTGCGCTCTTATTCCCGAAATCAGGATGCGCGCCCTGCAAGCGCACGCACAAAAGCTGGGCCTTAAATTCTTTGACGCACATTTGCGCCCAGGCCAAAGGGTCTTTGATGCTCTGCCCATAGGGTTTAGTCGATTCCTCGGGCCAGTCAAGCGGTGCGATATCCCATATTTCAAGAGCAATAACGGGTTTGTGCGGGATAGCGCCTTCAGCGAATAAAAAAGGCAGGGTCTTCTGTCCGCCGATCTTGACCATTGCCGACCTTGTCCCGCCTTCGGATTTTGCCGCACCGATTGTAACTACTGAAACTTCTCCCGACCAAGTCTCTCGCATTAATTCCGCTGCCATATCTTTTCTCCTATTTTGTTTAACGCGGTAAGGGCCCCAGCATCGCGGTTTAAGTCCATCAGAGAGTTGCCGTTCAAACTTATTTTCTCTATTTGGGCGTCCTGCGCGAGGTTACCCAGATATTCCGCTTCCAGTCCTTCTAATTTTTCTTTATCGATATTTTTATCAAACCGGTTGATGATCAGTAAATTCTTTTTTGTCTGTATCTTTAATTCCTTAGCGAGCGCTATGATCCTCTCTGCTGCCTTCAGCCCGACTTTAGACGCATCGGAGACTATGACCAGCGCATCCGCACTGCGGGTAGTCCGGCGCGACAGATGCTCCAACCCGGCCTCATTATCGATGATGACAAAATCATAATCTTTGATAAGTTTTCCCAAAACATCCCTTAAGACATTATTCACGTAACAATAACAACCCGGGCCTTCGGGCCTGCCCATAGTAAGACAATCATATCCAACGCCTTCAGTGACCGCGGTCTGCACTTCATACTCAATAAACCTCTCCTTGGGCATCCCTGCGGGGACCTTTTCGGGATGCACGCATATTTCATCCAGGATCTCGCCGATACTAGCTTTGACTTTGAGGCCGAGCGCATCAGCCAAATTGGAATTAGGGTCAGCGTCTATCGCTAAAATCGAACCGAGCTTCTTCTCTTTTAATATGCGCACGATCAAAGCGGCAACCGTTGTCTTTCCTGTCCCGCCCTTACCTGCCATCGCGATAACATAACCCATCAGAATTTAACCGTTGGAAATCTTTTCAGATCAGTGTGCGGAAAGAACAACGCCGCCATATACTGGTCCATATATCCGGGGTCGACCGATAATTCAAAATAAGTGATCTTGCGGGCGATTTCATCGGCGCACTTTTGCGCATCCACCGATAAGATTATCTGGCGCGCTCCGGCGAGCGAACTATTCCCGATAAACTTGAATCTTTTTCTGGGTAGGTCCGGAAGTAAGCCGATCTCTATTGCCTTCTCAACATCAAGGCTCGTGCCGAATCCGCCGGCAATAAAGATCTTCTTCACCGCATCCATCTCAAGGCCCATATGCTTGACTAATATGGCGCCGGCAGAATATATCGCAGCCTTTGCGCGCTTTAAATTCTCGATATCCGCTTCATTGATCACGATATCGTCTACAATAACGAATTCCTTGCCCATATCGCTTACGCGCACCCGCTCATTCTCGGCAATGATCTTGCCTGCCTTATCGATTATCCCGGCCTTAAGCATTTCGGCGATCAAATCTATATAACCCGATCCGCATATACCCACCGGTTTGGCATTTCCGATAGTCTCCGGAGTCACTTTTAGATCCTTAGGGTTAATTTTTACCTCTTGAATAGCTCCGCGGCTGGCGCGCATTCCGCAAGTAAGTCCGCTCCCTTCAAATGCCGGGCCCGCAGAAGCAGCGCAGGCAACTAGGAAATCTTTATTCCCCAGACAGATCTCTCCGTTAGTCCCGATATCGATAAGGATACTTAACTCTTCTTCTTTATATAGTCCGCTGGATAAAACACCCGAAGTAGTATCCCCGCCCACATAGCTCGATACACCCGGCACGCAGGACAAAAGCCCGCGGGGGTTGATATTGACCCCAGCCTCTTTGGCGCGCACTACCGGGAGAAAGTTTGCCGTAGGCACATAAGGCTCTTTTCTTATGTACGTAGGATCGACGCTAAGCAAAAGGTGCATCATCGTAGTGTTCCCCGCGCAAAGCATGCAGGTGACATCATTCAGGTCGACATTATGCTCGGTAGTCAATTCATGGATCATATGGTTCATGGTCTCAATGACCGCGCTGTGCAATTTCTCAAGGCCGCCTTCTTCGTGGGCGTATATTATCCGGCTGATCACGTCGCTGCCGAAACTCGCCTGTTTATTGTAAGAGGCCTTCGTGCCCAACACTTGCATTGTATTCAAATCCACTAACTGGCCGGATATGGTAGTTGTCCCGATATCAAAAGCCATGCCGTAGTTTTTGCCAGAGGTATCTCCCGGCTCGACCAGGACTATCTCGACGGTATCGTTTCTTTTACCCAAAGTAACGGTGACCTGCCAATCTGAATCGCGCAGTAATTCGCCTAACTGCCTTATATTAGTAAGCCCGGTCTGCATCACGGGAAAACTCTGAAGTTTGCGCAATTCCCGGTAGAGCCTCTCTAAATCGCTTATTGAATCATCAAGATTCGGTTTGGGGAGTTTAAGGAAGAATTTAGCCGACAAAGGAGAATGCTTAAAAGCCTGGTCTTTTAATGCCTTAGACGCGTCAATATCCTCGGAGGCAGAATAGAGATCTTTTAATTCAATGACTTTCTCGTCTAACCTGGATTCGGGGGGTACCTCAACCTCCAAATCGCTGTGTACCGGCGACTGGCAGGCAAGGTGGATTTGCTCAGCCTTGCCTGATTTTATCTTTACTTTACACTTCCCGCAAACCCCGTCCCCGCCGCAAGCGGAATTAATGGAGACCCCGGCGGAGATAGCTGCGGATAAAATAGTCGTATCCTTAGCAACCTCTATTGTTTTATTTTCGGGAAGGAAAGTTACTTTGAATTTATCCACTCTTATAAGTTTTTAAGGAAGCTTGGTAAACCTGCGGCTTCTTTGGGCCCGACCAGGATCTTATATCCGGACTGTTCTTCCAGGTCCCCGCTCATCACCGCCACATATCCGGGGATAATAAGTTGCTTATGCGATACCACGGTAGCCACTCCGAATTTATTCAGGGTATCCGCGATCTTCTCGGGGGTGAATTTTTCCGCGGCCCACGCGGTCAGCACAGACATCCCTTCCGTATCTACGCTTATAATATATGACGGGATCTTGCTCGCCTCGACTTCACCCAATACCGTATAGTAGGTCAACGAGAAATTCGTAGTCACCAACACCGGTGATTTATCATTCACCTGTCCGATAGGATAGATCTTAGGCTCGATCTGCAAAGGCTTCTGCGGATCGGTATAAATATTCTGGCGCAGCGTCAGGAGAGACAAGGCCTCCCACGATTCGATATTCTTTAAAAGCACGATGCCTGCGTATTTAGCGATATAAGTCGCCGCCTTCATTGCTTCGGTATAGATATCGCTGTCTTCGGCTATGGTTAATACCGGATAACCTAAAGCGCGATTCGATTTCTTCAAAGCCAGCCTTCTTATCTGGGTCAGATCCCNNNCAGATTATCCGCACCCATTCCGGTTAACTCCTTGGTCAAAACAGCAACGCTTTCCAGATCAGGAGCCTTAACGACCACCGGAACTTTATGCGCAGCGCAAAGTTTACCCAACACAGCCGCATTCTCTTTGGTTGCGGCGTATACGAGCGGATTTTTACCCTTAGCAATTTCCAACGCCTTGGTTAATGCCTGCGCGTCATTGCTCATCAGTACCAATCCGAGCCCGGTATTGCCGGCTACAAGTTTCAACGCCTCGGTAAATCTTTCCGTAGTAGACATTTGCCTGACCGCTACCAGATTTACATTCAATTCCTGGCCTACGCGCTCAAACTTCAATTTGTTTATCTTTTCCAGGCGCCCTTTGATCTCAACGTCATTTAAACTATCCTCGATAATAAACCCTAAACCGCAGGGACGCTGGAATTTCTCTTCATGCCTGAACATGACTGTTTCATTTCCGATCTCTAGCTTACCCTCCCCGGTGCCTATGGTGATCAACTTGATCGGCGGCTGCGCCTGCGCCTCGAGTATCTCTTTGGCCTGCGCGCTTATGTGCGGGCATTTTTCTAATGTGACCACCTTTTTAGCCAGCTGCATGGCAAAAGCCAGGCAAGTGGCAAAACCGCATTCTTTGCAATTTGTCTTAGGTAATAATTTGTAGATGTCCAGTCCGGATAAAGCCATTATCTTCTCCTAAGTTGTTTGAAAGATTTTAGATAGATTCTCACCGTATAATCTGCGCGCCAATCTCTCGCATTCATCATGCGTGGTTGCTTGCCCTAATTGTTTAATCAAACTTTTATTAAAACGAAGTACTGTTTTCTTGCCGTTTATCCGGCTCTTGAATTCGGCCCGGACGCTGGCGCCGTTGTATTTCTGAATATTCCCTTTTCCGTAAGTCGCTCCGGTGGAAAGCTGCAATCCGTCGATAAAACACGACTTCGGCTTTTTGACAGCGCCGAAGACCTTGACCTCAACCCCGAAATATTTATTGCACCTCAATTTCCTTAACGCCATTTCTCCGGCCCTAAGCCCCAGCACTAAATACGGCCCCAGGTGGCCGTGGAACTTCACCGCTTCTTTTAAACTTACTTTCATTTATTTATTAAACCTGCCAGATACCCGGCCCCGAATCCGTTATCGATGTTTACTACCGCGACACCCGGGGAACAACCGTTAAGCATAGTCAAAAGCGCGGAGAGCCCGGAAAAACTTGCGCCGTAACCGCAGCTCGTGGGCACCGCGACCACAGGGACACTCACCATCCCGCTTACTAAACTCGCCAGCGCGCCCTCCATCCCGGCAACCACGATTATCACCGCGGCAGACTTCAGGGCCTGAGCATTATACATAAGGCGGTGCACACCTGCCACGCCCACATCATAAAGCCTCTCTACTTTATTCCCCAGGGCCTCTACGGTCTGCGCTGCCTCTTCGGCAACCGGCAGATCCGCGGTACCCGCGGAGACAACCAACACTATCCCGGGCTTAGGATTTTTCTTTCCTAGGCAACGATAGGCGATCCTCGCCGTGGGATTGTATTTTAAACCGGGAATAGATTTCTTGAGGTAGAGGTAGACCTTAATTTCTAACCGGGTAAGTATCAGATCCTGCTTCTTTTTAAGCAAGGCAAGAGATATCTTTTTAAGGTGTTCTTTTGTTTTGCCCGGAGAGTATATTGCTTCGGCAAAACCCCGGCGGGAACATCTATCCGTATCGACCTTGGCAAAGCCCAAGTCGCAAAATCCCTTATGATGAGCCATTAAAGTTAGTGCCCCTGGAATATTATATAAAGCAAGGCTGCGACGACGATCAATGAAACGATGTAGAAATCATTAAAATACAGGAAGTCTCCGAGGCCGCCCCCGGCAGATTTATGGGCGCCCGCCTCATCCCTGTGCAGCCCGGTATTCTTGACCTTCCTGAACTGCTGCACCTGATCGGATTTAAATCTAAGATAAACTCCCCCCACCTTATAAGCCGGGAGGCTTCCGTTTTCAGCCAGATCCACGACTTCTTTTTCGGAAATACCTAATAACGCAGAGACATCCCTGACGGTCAAAAGTTTTTCTTCGCTCATTTTACCTTTTGTTTATCATTCGATCTTATTAGAGGCGATAAAGCTGTCGACGGTCTTGCGCTCGAATTTCCAATCGCTGCCTTCCTTATGCCCCGGGAGTTTTCCGGAATTCGCCCAATCCATTATCGAATTAAGGTCGACTTCCAAATAACGCGCCACTTCCTGGGCATTAAGAAAATCGTGCAGCATCGAACACTTGCCTTCCAGGACCGCGCCTTCGGTGATATTTAAGCGCGCCGGAAATATATCGCCCTCAACCATAGATTGCGGTAAGAGGGTGAGCCTTTCTTTAGCCGTGATCCTGCCCTTGACTCTTCCGCCGATGATCACATTATCGCCTATGATATCGGCAACTACTACTGCGCCCGGCCCGATGGTAAGATTGCCTCTGGTCTCCAGCGTGCCTTCAAATTTCCCGTTAATGCGCAGGTTCACCGGATCCTTGAAACTTAACGTACCCTGCATGGAAGCATCGACGTCGAGGACCTTTTCTTCCAGTTTCTTTTTAAAGGCCATAGTCTCCCTCCCTTATTTTCCTGCTTTTTCTTTCTTAATTTCCTGGCTTAAAAGAGAATCTTCAAAGTACCTTAAGATAAGAAGCACGACTAAAGTTAAAAGCGTGGCAAAAACCGCCGCGCGGTTAAATCCGCAGCCTACTGCCAGGCCGATAGCCGCTACAACCCAGAGGCTGGCCGCAGTAGTGAGGCCTCTTACCCCTTCCCTGTCCCTGATTATGGTGCCCGCGCCCAGAAAACCTATGCCGGTGATCACCCCGGCGGCGATGCGCGATGGATCGAGCGAAGCTATCCCCTTATATATATCAAAAACATGCAGCGATGTCAACATTATAAGACAAGAACCGAGCGACACGAGGATGTGCGTGCGCAGCCCAGCGTTCCTGCGGTGCATCTGCCTCTCAAGGCCGATCAGCCCGCTTAAAATCACGGATAACAAAAGCCTCCAGATAATCTGGCCGTCTGTCAACATGCTTACCTCCCTTTTATTTTAATCCAGCGTCAGCGTTAAATCCGAACGCGAACCTTTCTTAAATAACTGGTACCCTAATCCGGCTACCATCGCCGCGTTATCCATGCATAACGATTTAGGCGGAAAATAACATTTGATACCAGCTTCTCCGGCTTCTTTGATCAACCTCTCGCGCAGCCTGTTATTAGCGGCTACACCACCACCCACAACAAGGCTTGATGCCTTTTTTTTCTTACAAGCTAAGATAGATTTGTCGACTAAAACGCCGACCGCGGATTCCTGGAAAGAGCCGGCGATATCTTTTTTTTCTTTTAAAGAGAGTTGCCTCCCCTTTACCGCGTATAAAACCGCAGTCTTTACTCCGCTAAAACTAAAATCCAGCGGGTTACGCGTTCCCGAACAACCGAATTTAAACTTCTTACAATCCCCTGATCTTGCCAACTTCTCGATTATCGGCCCGCCGGGATAACCCAAACCTAATATCTTGGCTACTTTGTCAAATGCCTCTCCGCAGGCGTCATCTTGAGTCTCCCCTAAAGTCTCTATCCGGGAGAAATCTTTCGCATAAAATAAACTGGTGTGGCCGCCGGATGCGACTAACGCTACAATAGGCAGCTTGACCTTAGTATTATCCAGAAAATTAGCGTAGATATGAGCTAACACATGGTCTACGGCCACCAGCGGCAAACCTGCGGCAAGCGACAGGCTTTTGGCAAAAGCAATTCCGACCAGTAATGAGCCCGGCAGTCCCGGAGAATTAGTGACCGCGATCAGGTCTATTTTTTTTATGGTCAGTCCCGAATCTTTTAATGCAGCCTGCGCAACCTGGGCAATAGTCTCAAGCTGCATGCGCGAGGCGATCTCGGGAATAACGCCTCCGTACTTTTTATGTAAACTAAGGCTCGAACAGACTGAGTTTGAAAGAACGCACCGGCCGTCTTTTACCACCGCGGCGGAAGTCTCGTCGCAGGAAGTCTCAATGCCCAGGACGTACATTATCTGGCCAGCTCCGACACAAATACAAATTTATAGCCTTCTTTTTCTAAGCGTGGCATTAGCTCTTTCAGAACTGCCAAAGTAACCTTACGGTCATGGCCGATGCCTATGGCAAAACCATACTTCCTGGCCTTATATTTAAGTTGATTTAACTGCTGCCTAATGTAATCCGGGTCATTCTTATTATCCAGAAAAACATCCCTTTTAGCAAAAGGCACTCCCATTTTACGCGCCAAAACGGGGCATACGGAACGCGAAGTGACAAAGCTGTCTAAAAAGAAAACCTTCCTGTTTCTTAATACCTTAAACACCGCCTCCATGGTCTTTGGGTCTTCCGTGGCCATTGAGCCCATATGATTGGATACCCCGTCGGCGAAAACCAGGTCGTCCAGATCATGCTCTACAATCTTTTTTACCGCGGCTTCATTCATGGAAACAGATATAGTGTTTTTTTCCAACCCCCATTTTTCCTTTGGCTGCATCGGCAGATGCAGGATGATCTCAAAACCAGATTCATGCAACTGACGGGCAACAGTCTGTGAATATTTTAAATTTGGCAGAACCGAAGCCGTGAGCGGTTCCTTTATCTGCTTAACCGCCCCAAGATTGATCGTATTATAGCCCCAGTCATCAAGAACTATGGCTATCCTCCCTTTAAACGCCGGAGGAGGCAAAACAATTTCCTTCTTTTTCTGCGGCCGGCTTAACGCAAGAAATACGATATTGATTATTATGATCGATACGAGGATACCGATCGCGATCTGATATTTTCTTTCTTTATTCATCACTACTTAGGGGTCTGGTAGAACCTTGCGGCCTTAAGGATATCTACTGCCCGCATCAATTGATTATCCGCTTTATAATCAAAGGCCTTTGCGTCTTTAGGTTTATCCTTATTCTCGATCTCTTCAAAAGCATCGTCAGCCTTTTCTATTTTCTTATCTTCGATTTTCGCTGCAGGCCTTTCTGCTTCAATCTCGATATCGGGCGTAACGCCCTTACCGTGGATCACCTTGCCTGATGGCGTAAAGTACTTACTGGTGGTAAGCCTTAATGCCGAGCCGTCGCTTAAAGGTATTACGGTCTGGACCGAACCCTTGCCGAATGATTTAGTCCCTAAGATTATGGCCCGTTTATAATCTTGTAATGCCCCGGCTACGATCTCGCTCCCCGAAGCCGATCCGTCGTTGATCAATACGATCATTGGAAGATCAAGTATGGGGTGAGCCGAAGCTGAAATAAATTCGATATTTTGAGCAGGCTGCCTCCCTTTGGTGTAGACTACCATCTTTCCTTTTTCGATGAATTTCTCCGCTACCTTGACCGCGGAATCAAGCAACCCTCCGGGATTATTGCGCAGGTCCAGGATCAGGGCTTTCATCCCTGCCTTAGAGAGGCGTTCTAAAGCAGCACTTATATCCTGCGGCGTATGCTCCCTGAATTCTACGATGCGAATGTATCCGATACCGTCTTCCAGTATTTTTGCTTCCTTGATATCCTTGATCTTGATCACATCCCGCACCATTTTAAAATCCAGGACCTTCTTCTCCGATTCCCTTAATACCGTGATCGATACTGTCTCTCCGGGCTTTCCGCGCATTTTCTTGACCGCATCCGTTATAGTCATATCCCGCGTTAAATCGTTGTTGATCTTGACTATCCGGTCGTTGGCCTTAAGCCCGGCACGCCACGCAGGCGTATCTTCAATAGGAGTTACAATAGTCAGTATGCCGTCCTTAACGGTGATCTCTATGCCCACTCCGCCGAATCTGCCTTCGGTATCGACTTTTAATTCGTTGTAGGTATCCGGATCCATAAACTGGCTGTGCGGATCCAGAGACGAAAGCATTCCTTTTAAGGCCCCATAAATCAGGTCTTTAGCTTTCGGTTCATCCACATATTCCGACTGGATTATCGCAATAGTATCGGAGAATAATTCCACTTGCCGGTAAAGGTCGTCCTTCTTCTTTTTTTCCGTCGCCGAAACAGCCAGAGAGACAAAAACTGATAACGCGATGAAAGAAACCGCGGTAATTAAACCGATACTGAACCTCTTACGCATTAGAAAGCCTCCGCTTGAATAAATCCTGCAATACCTTGGGATTAGCCTTGCCTTGCGATCTTTTCATCGCTTGCCCGACCAGAAACATAAGCGCGTTACCTTTGCCGGATTTGAAATCCGCCACAGACTTAGGATTAGCGCTGATAACTTTTTCGACGATACTTTCTAATTGTCCGGAATCGGAAATCTGGCCGAGATTCTTTTCCTTTATTATCTCTGCCGATGTTTTGCCGGACTTGACCATCTCCGATAAGACTGCTTTAGCGACCAGGTTTGAAATAACGCCGCTTCTCTCAAGATTGATCAGATTATTCAGCTCTGCCGCCCCGCCGTTAATCTTTAATTTCGAAATACTGCAAATATTATCGCTGGCTACTGAAGCCAATGGCCCGATCAGCCAATTCGCAGCCACTTTCTTATCTTTAGATATCTTCAGCAAGCCTTCAGCAAAATCTGCATCCTTTTTTGAAACCGTGAGCCTTTTAGCGTCGGATTCAGTCAGGGCATAATCTTTGACAAAACGCATCCGCTTCTCTTTCGGAGATTCGGGTAAAGCAGACCTTATCTCTTCGATCTTTGATTTAGTGAGCATAAAGGGCGGAAGATCCGGTTCAGGAAAATAACGGTAATCCTGCGCCCCTTCTTTAGTGCGCATGACAACGGTAGCGCCCTCTTTTTCATCCCAGAGCCGCGTCTCCTGGACAAGTTTCTCTCCGTCATCCAGCACCCGCGCCTGGCGCTCCTCTTCGTAAGCCAACGCATCTCTAACCGCTTTAAACGAATTCATATTCTTCAATTCTATCTTTACGCCCAGCTTTTTCTCGCCGCGCAGCCGTATAGAAATATTCGCATCGCAGCGCAATGAGCCCTTTTCCATATCGCAATCCGAAACTTCCAGATATTCCAGGGTATTCTTCAAAGTAGAGAGATATTCGCGGGCCTCTTCCGGAGAACTTATATCAGGCTCGCTGACGATCTCAAGCAAAGGCACTCCCGCGCGGTTAAGATCGACTAAACTAACGCTATCCTTGTGGATCAATTTTCCGGCATCTTCCTCCATATGCACGCGGGTAATACCGATACGCTTATTCTTGCCTTCAATCTCAATATCCAGAAATCCGGCCAAAGAAAGCGGGAGATCGTACTGGGAAATCTGGTAATTCTTAGGCAAGTCCGGGTAATAATAGTTCTTGCGGTCGAATTTAGTGTATTCCTGCACCTGGCAATTTAGCGCAAGAGCTACTTTTATAGCATAATCCAGCGCGGTCTTATTGTATACCGGAAGCGAACCCGGAAAACCCAGACAGACCGGGCAGGTCTGGGAATTAGGCTTATTCCCGAACTCCGTAGAGCAGCCGCAAAAGGCCTTCGTCCGCGTATTAAGGTGCAGATGGACTTCCAATCCTATGACCGTCTCGTATTTCATATTTTAGGTTTTTGCTTATGCCACTCGGTGTTTTGCTCGTAGGTATGCGCTACCCTGAAAAGCATCTCTTCGGCAAAAGGTTTAGCCATGATCTGCAAACCCACTGGGAGGCCGGCCTTAGTAAATCCGCAAGGGACCGATATCGCTGGTATTCCGGCGAGGTTTACCGAAATGGTATAGATATCGGATAAATACATGCTTAGAGGATCTTCTGTTTTTTCGCCGATCTTAAACGCTGTGGTGGGCGCAGTCGGCGCAATAATACAGTCGCAATCTTTAAACGCGCGGTCAAAATCCCCCTTGATCAGCGTGCGCACCTTTAATGCCCTTAAATAATAAGCGTCGTAGTAACCGTGGGACAAAACAAATGTCCCCAGAAGTACTCTGCGTTTGGCCTCCTCGCCGAAACCCTCGCCCCGCGTCTTCTTATACATCTCGATCATGTTGTCGGCCTTGGCCCTTAAACCGTATTGCACCCCGTCAAAACGCGCCAGGTTGGAGCTTGCTTCAGCGGT
>JAPLLN010000049.1 GCA_026387475.1 Candidatus Omnitrophota bacterium
GCATCGATCAGCCTTTTTAATTCCGGAGGAAAGGCGCATCCTTCCAGTATCTGGAATATTCTTTTTTGCGGATAATCAACACCGCAGAAGAGTCCGCCCTTCTCCCCGCGATTTTCACCTAAGAGCCACATGCTTAACGGATAAGCTACTTTACCCTTTGCCTTATGTATCTCATTCAAGAAGATACCTTTAAGGGCATCAGTGAGCATGGCAGCGGGGTTATTCATATTGGAGTGGAAGACTAACGGGATACCCCGGCGTTGAAGTTCAGCCAGGACCCCGGAGATGGCGAGCATGCGGATGAAATCCAGATGCCCGCAAGGAAGGAGAATATTGGTTCCGTCGTTTCTTACTATTGTATTTCCGTTTAATCCTATGAAAGGTGCTACTCCCTGGCAATAGATGTATATATCCAAGTCGCTACTGGCATGCCGGAATTTATAATAACCGTTCCTCCAGAGCGCCCGGCGGACAATATCATGGCCTATATTCAAAGCGCGGGTAATCTCCGGAAGACGCATAGGGCTGACCATAATAACTACCGGCTGATGCATGTCCTGCTTACCGGTGATGCTACGCAATCTTCTCTGGGCAGCTTTCGCCATGGCGATCTTTATCTGCATAAAGGTAGCACCGACTCCCTGGAGCCTATAGTTGATCCCTCCTGAAGGAGCAAGAAGCCCTCCCATCGAAGAAGTAATAGCGCAAGGTACGCCCTTTCCGATCTCTTCAAACAAGGCTAATACTTCATGATTATCCGGGAAAAACACTACCTCCTTATTAAATTCGGCTTTTGTGGCGTCTACTACATCGCCTTTAACGGAATTATTCCTGCGAGGAACAAGCCCTTCTTTGCTTATCCTATTCTGGAAAAGCCTGGTCATGCGTTCTTCAAGAGTCACAAAATATTCCGCAGATGATAAGACTGCAATCTCTTGAATAAGGTGAGTGAGGTCGCGACGGTCTTCTTCATTAAAGACTTTCAGGTTTTGCGTGTAAACCCTTAGAAGGCGCAGATAGGCATCTCCATAAAGCAGATTATCCTGGGAATGCTGAAGGGTCGTAATAGTATCTTCAAGCCATACACGCTTACGGTCGAAACTGGCGAGACTTTGACCTATGACTGTATCTTCAAGGTCCTTCGGATGCACATAATGATATATCTCATGGTAGAGCAAGCCTGAAATAAAACCGGGAAGTATCCAGCTGTTACTCGTATTAAGAATCCACCGGTTAACCCTTGCGAAGCCCCTTATGCTCCAGCGCGCAGACTGACGCATATTATAGGTGAACACCACCGGTATGCTTAATTCTTCCTTAACCCCGAACTGCTGGGCAGCATCCATAAAACATTGTTTAACGCGCTCTTCTTCTTTTCTGAAAAGATGCTCGGAGTTTTCGGCATAACCTAACTCTACGGTCTTTTTGGCAGAATAATATCTTAACCATACTTCAATATCGCGCATCCCGCGGTACAGCGGGTCTATCCTATCAATGTCTACAGCTACTGGGAAACCGCGGCCTGCCCGTGAATCACCCAGCCCCGCAACCGCCGCGCCTACCGCAATAGGGCTAGAGATAACACCGAGTAGATTAGGAGAACTACCAATGAACCGATGAGCTGCCTCATACGCCTCAGGATGTATCTTGTCGGAAAAGACGGGACTGGAGGTAGTAAATATAGTACTCGGCTGACTCAGGTCTAATTTCTGCGGCAGGGCGCTAACGGAGAGCATGCCTTTCTGCTTTTTGACCATTAGCTGGTTTAAGCCCACTACGGCAATTAAACCCCATTGAGAGTCTATTATGCAGTCGCACGCGTCGATGCACTGAGTATGGCTTCGGGGATTTCTCACGCATTCCTGCTCAAAGAACAGCTGCAGCCCACTTTGCGGGCCGGCTTTTTCTATGGCGCTGACGATATATCTAACATCCTGGGCGCGCCTAATATCCATTATCAAGCTGACATCCGGAAAACTTACTACAATTATATCTCTGGCTCCCTCTAGCACAATTTGCTCTTCAGGAGCAGCAAATACAATACAGTTACTGCTTTGCTTGGTAAACGTTACCCGCCTGTCGCCTTGCAGCACGATATTACCCTGCGCGTCTTTTTCTCGGCCTACAGCCAAAGCATCCCAGGCACCAACGTCATTCCAACCGATACCATCAGCTATCTTTATACAGACTAACTTCTGTGGGGTTTGCGAGGAGAGCCTTTCCATAATCTCAAAATCTATTGACTTGGCATTAACAAAGGTGTCTTGGCTAAATACTTCAAGCCTCGCGTCGTCTTCCCACGAAAGGTATAACGTTGGATAAATCTCCATTAGGCCCTCGTATATCTTCGGGGAGAATTCTTTAAAGGCGTTTAAGAGAGTATCTATCTGGTAGATAAACATCCCGGCGTTCCAGACTGCGCCTTGGGCAATAAGCTCTTCTGCTATCATACCCGCAGGAAGTGTAGCAGGTTTAAAGTTATCTTGGTCCTGCGGGTGCAGCTGATCTCGGTGTTTCGGCCGTGTAGAATAAGGGGGCTTTTCTTTAAAACCCAGGCCGTTATAGGCATGGCTAAAACCAGGCAGGAGATCTTTTTCCATACAAATATAGCCATAGCCAGTGGCATTTTCCGTAGGACAGACGCCTAAGGTGACAATATATTGTCCGGTGCGCGCTACTGCCACGGCTTCTCTTAGATAATTATGGAAAATCGCAGAATTAGCTATTTCATGGTCAGAGGGTAAAACTACCATTACCGGAGAGATAAGGTTCTTAATCTCCATCGCCTTCTTTATCTTGATGGCAGCGTTGCCTATGCCAATAGAGGTTTCCCGGATGATAGGCATCACAATAATATTTTCCTGAGGTAATTGGGGAAGCTGCGCCTTGACCATAGAAGATAATTCTGAAGTAGTGCTGACAAAAATATGTTCAGCAGGGACTAAGGGCAACATTCTTTGCACAGTGCGCTGGAGCATAGACTGGCCGGAAGCGTCAAAACAGCGCAGCTGCTTGGGGAATTGCTTACGTGAGGCAGGCCAGAGCCTTGAACCAACCCCTGCAGCAAGGATGAGCACGGCTACATCACTCATATCAACAGACTGATCCCCTACTACGCGGTTTTCGGTAAGCGGAGAGCTGACAGGAAATACCCCTGCCTCTGGGTGTTCTTTGACCCAGGCGGCATGGAAAGCGGAAAAATCTTTTGCTGCCTCCAGGATATCCGGCCAAATAAGCAACTGCTGGCCGTCCCAGGTAAATTGCTTGCGGATGACTTCTTCGGCCTTGGTTAATAAATCCTGCTGCCTATCTCTATCAGCTACAGCTACCTTAAAACTCGACCCTGCCACAGGTGTGGGGCGGGGAATACGTTGGTAGGAGACCGGCTGAAGTTGTGTGCCGTCAGGCAGGGTAATGAGCGGATTAGACATCCAATCCACGGCAGATAAATCCACTGTCCCGCTTTTTGCCTGCCGCCATTCATATTGTTCTATTAGCTTTGCCGGCTCCCAGCGGTGCTGCCAGATGGGTTCCCAACGGATATATTCAGCGGTGTGGCCGTCCTCTCTTACCTTAAATTCATATACTGCCAGGGAAAACTGTTTTACAAAACCAAACGGTTCGCTATTGAATAAGCCGTATAAAGAGGAAAATTCTTCTCTATCCGCGGGGTCTGGCGCATGTTCATAGAAAGCATAGAGTAAGTTTACCTCTGCGGCTACCCGCTGGCAGGTAGCAGCTAAATTCTCTGCCTCTTCAGCAGGGATACGGTAGGTCTTGGCGCGTCTTAAATACTCTTCTCCTAAGCGCCGCGTACGCACTGCCGGGTTGGTCTCCTCCGTCATCTCTTGAGTTAGTTTTCTAAAAATCTCATCCAGCTCCCGATAGAGCACCATGGCGCATTCCTCCCATAGGTACTGCATCTCTATCTTCGGCCGCCGTGATCCGGGACAGCGCTCATGGCCGCCTACGGTTGCTGTCCAGACCATCGCAGCACGCATAATAAATTCAATCAACGATTTCTCTAATGGCTCCTCAATCCTTGTCCATCCGCCAGTAGTAGGAATGGCAAAGACAGTATTATCTAAGGAAGTGGTGTTAAAACAAAACTGATTGCCGTTGTGCAGCAGGGTACTTACTGAGCTGTCTACGCTTATAAACACAGTTGATCTGACCACCTGCTGGAGATGGCGGGTATTTAACGGCCTTCCCGCAAGTATATCGCGTTCGCGTCTCTCCAAGGCCTCTGTAAATAACTTTTCTCCAGAGTTATCCCTAGCTGCTCCAAAGTGAGAGGTGGCAAGTAGAACTTTCCCTGGCGCAGCAGGACGCGCCGTATCTAAGGAACCACCTATTCCCCGCAGGTCTCTGACAAAAACCTGCCCTGCTAGCGCTGAACCTACTTTCACGCCCAAGGTTTCATCAAAAACCTTAAGGAAATCAACCGGTACCCACTGATAAGCAGTTTCATTGTCAATCTCAGGCAACTCTGAATAAGTAGCGCAACCCGTATCTTCGCTCACTACCAGATGGGACGGCAAATCCTGATGCAGAATACGGTCAAAACGTAATCTCCTCTCCAGGCCATCTCTTTGCGGGTCATTAACCACCTCTGGCAATGTCCGCACAATATCTTCTGCTGCCTGCGGTATGTATCCTGTCGAGCCATCGTCTGAGTAGGCATATGCTTCATCGAGCCTCTTATCTACCTGTTGCCGAAGAGGAGCCGGCAGGGTATCAAGTCTTGCTAATAATGCTTCGAAGTCTGCATCACTGTTTACGGCTACGGTTGGTATTGCGCTTAAGCGCGCATACAGTTTAGCTTGAGCAGCTGCTAGCTGCGTTTCTCGTCTGGCTAAAATACCCCGGATATCCTCCATAGTGCGCATCCTGCTTTGCGCCAAGGAATCATCGTCACCGCAGGAGATTTTCCAGCCCTGGGTCATGGCCTGGATTGTGGTGCGTTTACCGGCAATATTAGCTATATTTAAAGCGGCATAGAGTATCTCTAAGACTATGTCTCTATTTATACCGCCTTTACCATCAGATAATTCAGCAAAAATCCTGGGATCTAATTTCCTAGCCTTTAATTGCTCGCTATAACCAGCATGCAGCCGCTTTAACACCACTTTTTCTTTCCAGGCCTCTATCTCTTCTGAACTGACATAGATGATCTTAAAACCTCTCTTGCGGTGCCGCTCAATAACCAAAAGGTGTTCCTGCGTAAAGTTGATTTTCCTCTCGCCTTTGGGCTTATTTGCAGAGCTATCCACCACCACAATAGGCACGTGGGTATGACCAAATAGCTTAAAGTTCGTAGTCCTGTCAGTAAGGGCCCTGTCTAAGGCATCCGGCCGCTCATAGGTGGGGATAATAAACATCGCTATGTTCACAGACCTGATAAACTGAGCTGGCTTACCCTCATTAAACACTGCCGCTGTTAACTCTTCTCGCATCTGCTCAACAGCAGGAGGTATCTTTTCTTGCGTCAAATCATAATAGAGGCCTCTCCTGCGGGCAACATCTCTTCTAATTAAGAATTCCAGGCCGCGCTGGGTACCGGCAAAAGGGATCTCCTGTGCTTGCGCCATAACCCTCAGATATGCCTTATCATATACATAGAACTGCCCCGGAGCGGCTAAGGAAAACAGGTTTATCCTTGCTGTCCCCCGTATATGCTGGAGTAATAAGAGCGTATACCTTAGGTCAAATAGCTGCGCTGCGCTAAGATTCAGGGTAACCAAAGCTGCAGGCGAAATGCCCAACAGCACATTCGTTAAGCCAGGGTTACTGAAGATAAGCGAAGCTACGTCTGTGGTAATCTGCTGTTTGGGATTAAAGAGTGGAGCTTTAAGCCTGGACAGAGTCGGATAATCAGGCAGGTCAGGTAAAAGGTTTATTTTTTCTTTTAAGATGTAGCGCAGTATCAGGGCCCGGCGTTGGATTTCATCAGAGAGAAGAGGGGCCTCCTCTGCCTGGGCTTGAGTAGGTATAGGTGAAGAGGCATCAAAAGAGCTATCAATGAGCCGATGAGCTGCTTCATGCGCCTGAGCAAGAATTTCATCAGGAGAAACCGAACTTTCTGCGCGGGTAGCAACTAATGCCCCGGGAGTAATAGGGCTTGAGCTGGCACTCTCATGCAACTCACCGAGTATCCAACGCGAGGACTTGACTGTATTTTGCTCAACTCCATTCGCTGAATCCTTAAAACGCTTAACCAGATCCTTTAACTGCTGGATCATCTCCGCACGCAAGACAGATTCTTCTTCCCTCCTGATTATATCCAAAACATTTCTTGCCAGAGAAGCAATACCAAGACTATGCATTAACACCGGCTCAAACTCCTCATTAAGGTATTCTCTTGACCGCGCCCTAAGATGTTCCCAGGCTGCGTGAATAACCTTAGGGTCGGTTTTCTGTATCTCTTTTGCTAACTGCACGAAAGCTCCGGACTCCTTATCATTAGGATTATGGATAACTGGGTACTCAACTACCCTTAACCTTCCGTCCTTCCAAACTATGGTCTTGGCCATACCAGACATTACTGAAATCTTCTGGCCTTCATCCCCTAATAAATAGTAGGCAATAGATTCAGGCCCGATATCCACAAAGGTACTCTCCACACCCACCACAAGGCTTGAGTTGATAAATCCGGTTTCTGTATTTGAATTGATAATAAGAGAGTTCCCTTCCACTAATAACGAGCCTTTTTTAATCGCCTCTTCTATCTTCGGGCTATTCAGCACAAAGGGATACGGCTTATTCATATTTATTTCCAGCAACCTACGGAGTACGTTAGAAGTGTGGCGCGAACCGGGAGCAGCCAGCTGGAGATATTCGCGCAGCATAGTGGGGACATCTCCGACATCAACGAAAACCGCATGAAGGCCAGCGTCAAGATAACTCAACAACTTAATATTCTGCCGCTCCTCCACTTTCTTTCTAAGACTAGTTGCAAGTTCATAGATAAACCCGAAACGCTTGCGATCATTATCGACAATATCCTCTGCCTTCTTTTTAAGTTTCAAGGCAAGCCAGGTGTCCATATCCAACTGTGTCGCCGCTTGCAGAAGATCAATACTGAAATCGAGATTGAGTTCTTTTAAGCTTGCCTTAATCTGGGCCACGCGCGCGCTATCTTCGCAATTCTTCAATTCGCTCATAAGGCTAAACTTCTTCTCTATAATAGGCCAATAAGTTTCCACTACTGCGCGGATGGTCTGGCGGTCGCTGTAGCGGTGGTTCCACCAGTTAATATTGGTATAGCCACGCTCCAATAACGAAAGAAGGTCCTTAAGAATCTTAGGTTTTTCTATCATACGCTTAAGCGCGCCCTGGTTGACTTCATCAGTTTCTATCTGCCCTAAGTCGCTAATCTTAAAAAGTACCGGAGCTTTACTTCTGCCGATGGCAGGTTCTTTGATCAAAAGTTTATCTAACGTGTCTTGTATAGCCTCTTCTGACTCGCGTAACCTCAAGCCACCCGTAATACTGCGTTCCAAAAATCCCAGTCGTGTGAACTCCGTTATCGCATCGCCTATGTTAAAACGATTCCCGAATACGGCGATGCCCTTGCCGCGCACCGGACGGGAGATAGCCCAGAGCTGATCATTGGTAACAAAGGTTGCTGAACCCGCGGGGGTATCATCCAAGAGCTGTAATGACTGCAAGTATACTTGCTCGGTCAACTCTAGGGCGATCCCTTCAAAGATATGCGGAGTAATAAGGCACCCCTTAAATCCTTTCTCGCAACCCACAAGCGGATAGCCGCGGCTGCCTGAGCCTGCGGTATGGATAACCAACACGCGAGAGTTTTCATTAAGGCGTGGATGGTCAAGAATATGTTTTAGCACTAAGACCGTGCCGTCAAAGTTATACATCTCCGTTTCCATCCCGCCTAGCACACGCGGCATTACCTCTACTTGGGTTTCGCCGAAAAGCCTGCGTATCTGCGGGAGGGTAAAACGCACATCCCTAAGGTAATCCGCTGCTGCTCGATCGGCAGTAGTAATGATAACCAAGTCCCAACCTTTCTTACCCTGATAGTACTGGCCGCGGTTAATATAATATAACGGGGCTTCGGGTGTCTGATTTTTTACTGCACGTAAGCCGCTAAAGAGTTCTCCGTGGGAATCAAGTTGCCGCTGAACTTCAGTGATGTCAACTGTTCTCAGGCCTTCCAGATAAGCCTGAGCCGCGGGCTGGTTCTGATAAGTCCTATTCTCTGCATAATAAGCCAGAAGTGCTGCGATAATCTCATTTTGGCTTTCAAACGAGCGTAAATTATCCAACAGCGGGCGCTGGGTTTCATTAAAAGAGCTTTGTCCGGTAAGCGTAAGCGCCCTGATAATGTTCGTGCGCGCTGGATGCGGCAATACCTGCAGAAGGAAACGGAAGTAGTGACGGCTGTCTATTTTAAGAAGATAACGAATAAGTTCGATTTGGCGTTCGGGGCTGAGGGAAACAAATACCTTTATCTTTTCTAAATCGGTAAAGAGCTCTTCAACGGCGCGCTCTTCTGCGTTCGGGGCACGGGACCGCACTTCCTGCATTAAGGCATATAAGACCATATGGTGAAACTCTTCATAGAGAAGTTCTTGACGCAATAGGTCCCGTTGAGCGAGGAGGCTTTGTTCGATTACAAGACGAACCATATTATCATAGAAATAGACTGAGGCTACTTTATGGTTTCCGACAACCACCTCCACAGAAATACTCTGGCCCTTCAACTCAGGGTACTTATTAATGCATTCGTCAAAGACTGCATCTAAATTATCGGCATCAATACCACGCGAATCACGCCTGAGTGCAGCCACAACCTCTTCTCTGTTTCCGATATATAACCGCTCAATGAGTACCCCATTGGCTACATGAGTCATGATGGACGAATCTAAAGCTGGGCTGGAAGTAGAAACCTGCCCTAAGAGCCTCTTAAGTTCGTCGAACTTCGCTGCAGTAAGGTTTGAACGGCGAATTTCGGCTACTATATCGGTAAATTGAATCCGGTCAAAATTTCTCCTATCTTGTGTAAAACCGAATCCGGCTGCTTCTTGACTGGCCAATCCGGTAAACATAAACTCATATTCCGTAACTATTTCAGGCCAGATGGATAATTTGTCCCCTAAGAGCGTTATCGGGTAAGCGATAACACGCTCGGGGTTAAACTCCCGGCTGCGTATTATATCCAGGGCTGCGAAGAATTTAGATTTAATTTCTGCGGGCTTCAGCGCATTGAACATAAGCAGACGGGCAGGGTAATCATTAGTGTAGCTATCCAGAGGCATGCGCGTAAGATCATGAATTGTGCCATCCGGCCAGGTAAGTTTAGTAAAATAGGAACCCTGCATATGCAGATGATTGACTGAACCAAGCTTGCCCCAAGGATTAAAACCAAGCATCAGTCTCGCCGAACCGCTCAACCTCTGCACCGCGAACATCGCCTTATACCCAGCTTCGTTGAACCATTGAGTATGGAGTTTTGCCGGTTCGGGGACGACCAGGAAATGATACGGGCAACGCGGAAATTTGTTTACGTCAATAGCGATATGCATCGGCTCATTGACGCTTAATTCCGGAGAAGTGACCATAAGGTCAAGAAGCCTTCTTGCCGGGCCTTCGTCCTGCAGGAATTTATTGAAATTAGCGTGTGCGGGGACCGGCGGTGTGTCAATTATAGGACTCTTATCACTTTTGGATTTAATGTCCATCGCTGCGCGGCCGTCGCAGAAATAAACCTTCCAATCCCCGACTGTCTTTATAAGGACTGTTCTTAAATTATAAGCAAATACTCCGCCGCGCTCCATGCGCTCATCCCAAAGGGCCTGCACGGTTGTGTCAAAATCCAAGACACCTTTGACTACCAACTCACCTAAGAGCCAGCTTAAGCGCGCTTCGGCGAATGCCGCGGTTGCGCCGGATAATTCTATTGCGGATTTGATTAATGCGGATAGGATGACGGTATCGGAGACTTTTTCTAAAGAAGGAGTGACGAGGATAACTGTATTATCTTTAACCTGTGCTCCCAGAGGAGGAGAGCGCGGCATAGCGTTCATCCATTCGATCTGGCTGGCCTTAAGCACATCGTAAATATGGACTCTACTCACCGGCGCCTGATTCAAATCCTGATAAAGCCCGCGGGTCTTTTCGATTAATTTCTCAATCCTCTGCCCCTGCCCTGTCACATTCACAGGGGAAGAAACATGTCGGGCAGGAGGATTTTGCTCCGGTTGCTGAGCCTGCGGCGGAACCTGAAATCTAACAGCCGGATGGTGATTGAAATATGCTTTTCCTAAAACCGACGCAACCATAACAAACGCAATAACACCTAAAGCAGTATACGGGTGGGCAAGAACGGCGATCTTGGCTGCTACTAGTAAACCCGGTACATTTACTAAGCTTACTGCATGCGGCGCTACATAGTGCCAGCTATGAATTACGACATAAGCCGCCGCCAGCTCCAATATTCTTATTACCGGCTTTAAAGAATGGGCTCTCGGATTAATAATCTTATTCATTTCTGAACGCGCCTGAGAAGCCCAGCGGAAATGCCTATCTCCTATATTCTGTCTGTGCTCTTCTAGCAATAGATTGAGTTTCGTTCTCTGCTCTTGGGACCACATACCGGCCGCGATGCGCTGCGCGAATACCTTGTGGCGCTGATTTTCAAATACCCTTAAGGCTACTCCCCAAATTCTTCCCGTGATGATTAAAGAAATAATTATTCCGGCTCCCCAGACAGCAACTTTAAGTATTGCCGGTAAAGCAAAATACATCTTGTACCCGCCCATTTCACAGAAGATGAGCCCGGACATAGGAACAACGATTAAGAAAAACTGCCAGAGCATTGCCTGCCAATACGCGCGGCTGAATTCGGACCAGGCCCTTAACCATCCCGACCCTCTGCGCTGATCCTGGGTCCTTGTAGAATAGTGCCTGTGGACGAATATATGTGCGCTGCCGACGGTTAACGCCATTATTACCGCAAGAGTACCTATTAGTATGCTGTAGTCAACGGCCCAGGCAATGAAGAAAGCCATTGCAATACTGACGATTATGCCCGCGCTCTTGGCTATATAGTCTCCGTAACCATAAGAAAAATTCCTTCCCCTTTTATTCTGGTATACAAATGGGCCGCTGGCCCCAGAAAGATATAGGATTAAACTGACATACACCATCAATAACGCAACCACATCCATGCCCGGTAAGCCTAACCAACAGAATAACGCCATGGAGACCAGGCCTGTCAGGACGACCCAAGAATATGAAGAAAAGAATGCTACCCTAAGATTCTCTTTTCTTGCCTGTGGATTATTTCCGGTATATCCGAATAAAGCCGAGAGACCCTCATCTGTAGGATTACCTGCTGCCATAAGTGCAAAGAAGTTACTTACGCCGACATGCCCTTTCCCTACAGAGCTGGTGCTTACCCAAATCTGTGAACCGCCATAACGGGCTAAATCTCCCGGCCTTAACTCAAGCCACCTGCCGGTACCTACTAACAAACCCTGGGCTCGGATACGGAAGAGCCAGGAATGGAGTATTAATATCTGGTTCATCAATACTGACCACGCATAGAAAGCAATATTGACTCCTTTAAAGGCACATGCTCCCCACACAATCAGGAACGGCAGAAAGATTATATTAATCAATGCTAGAGGAGCTAATAAGAAAAAGTCACCTATACCAAACCTAAGCTCTTTAGTGGCAAGCGGGACTTCTCCTAAGATATATTCTCTTTGCACGGCAATATTCCAAAGTAAGGAAACAAAACCGCTAGCCCATCTTATCCATGACCCGAATAGCTGGCCGTAGGTAATCTCGCGCATCTTCTTATAGTAAACCTCACCGGTCCAGGCAACAACAGGGACCTTACCTCTAATCATGGCATTTACCGCTTCAAACCACGGCCTTAAAATATCTTCGCTGATTTCATCGAGAACATACGGTGCCAGAGGATTAGTCAGCCTTCCGTGTCTCAAGAAATCTGCCATTGCTTCTTTGAAGGTATAGCTCTGCGCTCCGCCCCAACCGTAACCACCCGGGGAATTCAATGCTGCCTCGGCCTGGCAGACTGAATTTCCGAAAGAGGCCTCCGCCTGTTCCAACATTTCAGCCGTAGGTGTCTCCTGAGTATTGGAAGTCCCCCTCTCGCCAACACAGGCAATGCAAACTTTATTTCCTCTTGATTCTCTTTCCGTTCTCTCGAATTGATACAATTGATCGAATAAGCGATCCGGCCTGCGGGTAAACGCGTCTCTATCTACTATGATCTCTCCGATAGCGGCCTGTTGAACGTAAGGCTCTGAGTGGGTCTCCGAACTTATCTTATTTATACCTCCGTCGTTTAATATGGCTATCGAACAAGGAGCCCCCGGAGCAGGCCTGCGGTACTCATCCCACAGTTCTGCAATTCTCTGGCGGATTCTTTCTTCCGGGCGACCTAAATGTCCGACGTTGTTGCTATCAATAAGCATTAACTGAACGGGGCTCACTCTATCTCCTAATGCTTTTGCCGCTTCTACAATATACAGAGCACAATGATAACTCGCTCCTGAAGTTGCGAATCTTGCAGAAATATATCTTCTAATAATAAACCCGGCTAAAGCATCTGTATCTCCTGCGGGTATATCTTCAGTACGCAGAACAGCTACATCATTGACACAGCCGGTACGAGCAGCGAGACCGGCATCGACAGCAGCTATAGCCTGAAGACATCTTCTTACGATCGGCTCATCCCTGAGATTCAAGTTTATCCCCACAGCTTCCAACTCTGCCTGGATATTCAATACATCATAAGAATAATGTTCAGCCATACGCCTCCAATCAGCTATGTAAGCGTCTACGGTAGGAGGCATCATATTCTCTCTCGCTATAAACTTGAAGACCACTGGCATTGTCATACGAACCGTATCCGAACCCCTCCTTAAATACTCGGTTCCAGTAAACCATTTGACGACATAACGCAATAACATAACGATGCCGCTGACGACGATCATCAATAAGAGCATGACTGAATATTCACTAAGCTTATAGTTAGTGGCAAAATTGATTGCTGCAGTGATTACCTGGCCGAAAGCATTCAAGCTGGTAGAAACAAACCCGATCCTTTCGTCAAACCAGGAATAGACGCTCAAACCGGTGAGCACGCCTACGAATATAGCCATCGTCTTCCAAAGAATATGGAAGGTATTTGCCCTAAAGCCATCCCAGCATCCCGAAGGCGCAAACCAGTATCTGAAATTAAACCCGATTACGGACTTATCAAATAACAACCTGGAAATCAATTCCGACCCAAAGATCATAACCCATGCAAAGAGAAGTATCCCGTATTCAAGGTTTATAGGAGGAATACCAATAAGCATGGCAGATAAAGCAAGAACTGTTCCAGTGGTACCGATGGCCCTCCTTAATCTTAATCCAACAAGTGAGTTACTGCGGATGATCGAAGAAGCGATAAGCATAAGCCCTAATCCGGCTGCCAACCACCAGATATTTGCGGCTAATTGAGCGGCTACAACAGCTAACAATGCATTGCTCCCCTGCGATATGTAGGGGCCGTAATTAATGATTTTCATTACCGGGCCTAATATAGCCTGAATATACGGATGGAAGAATTCTCCGTGCACCACGGCTGTAAGCACAAAAACAATAGTTAGGGGAAGCAGGCTTCTGCCGAGTTGCTGCACAAGAGGATTATATAATGTTCTCATCTGCTCTCTTATCCAATTAAGAGGCAGAGTCGCTTCTGAAAGCTCGGCAAGGCAAGCATAGCGCTGCTCAATAGGCGTTACTGCGGCTCCGGCGGCCACTATGGCATCCAGTCTTGTCACAGAAGCATGAACGCGGCTATACAATTGATTTACAACGTTAACGACCTGCGCATCCGCACAAGACCTCAAATTATTCAACCATTCGCTTAAATAATAATTCATAAAAACAACCGGTTTGTATCTCGGATCGGTATATAAAAACTGCTGATACTCTCTGATAGAATTATTAAGGATAGCATTGGTATTGCCTACCCCGATGCGCGGATCATTGTTAATAAATTCATTCGAAAAGACGTTAACCCTGAAAATCCTGCGTAACCAGTATGTTACCGCTCTCCAACCCCAGCGTCCGATACTCTTTATATTCCTTATCCTAAAGAAATAATCCAACATGCGCATCTCATACGGCACGCCGGCTGAATAAGCCTTAATTATATCAACCAACTGGGCATCGTATAAATTAGGCTGCCCGGCCTGTGCGGCTCTGAGGCGGGCGAGCGCTACAAACATAGTCAAATTACCTAGCGCCATGAAATCCAGGGTATACGGCCTGATAGCTCCGTTGCCTAACGGGTCGCCGTAAGGTATCGAGTAAACACGCTGAGCTGGAGTATATCCAGCTATCCCCACCGCCCTGCACATAAATTGCTCTGCATTAAAGATATCCTGCCTGCTGATATTATAACGCCTTACTGTCAAGCGGATCCGGATGCTCACCAAGATCCATTTAATTACTCCTGTAAGCCTGTTGAATATACCTAACAAAATGAAAAACGCGGTAAAGATCAAATTACCGTAGAAGAACCACGGCTTTTCTGAAATAGCCGAATTTTTCTCCTGACTGAACTTCGAATCCTTGATTTCCGGAACCTTAACTTCGGCAGCCGCATTAATTTTAGCTCTATCGGAGAAATACATTGACTCTGCTAAGGCGTCGGTTGACAGAGGCCAATTATTTTCTCTGTTAAGCACGATACGAAAGCCCTGGTTAGAGTTAAAACCTTGATCACGAACATTATTCAGTTCCTTGGTTTTCGCGTCAGTTATAATCTCGGGTAAGCCGCTGGAGCGGAGTATGCCGGTTGCTAAATTAGCCAGCTGCACATCGCCAATTAACCGTGCTACGCGGGCGAACCTAAGCGTATCTGAGGTCGATATAGCTTCTCTCCTGCCCGTTGAAACGCTATAATCCAAACCCCAATTCCCACCTATTGTTACCCCATGAGTTTTAGCTAGATTAGCCAAGAGAACCTTTAGCTGGCCATCATTCATAAGTTTAGTCTCATGGGCTACCTCGATAAATGCAAGCCAACCGTTTAGTGAATCCCACGGCTGCTGGCTCTCTGAAATTGTCCCGTCTAATACGCTCTGGACTTCAAATGAACCGTTTATAACTATACCTTCATTATTGACTCTAGGTATGACATATTGATTAATCCATGCGCTCAAATCATTGCGAGCCTTTCCTATTTCTGCCCTGAAATCACTGCGGCCGCTATTGTTGATGAGCATATTCTCTAACCTAATAAATAATGCGTATGCCCTTAGGTTTGAGGCGGTACGGTATTCCTTTGCGCGGCCCCATAACCTGCCATTAGCTTCATGTTTTAATGATATGGTCTCGCTAAACGCTCTTGATAAACCAGCGGACCTGAAGTTAGCCAATATCGTCCTGGTTAACGTTTCTGCAAACTCATAATATCTTATATTCCCCGTAGCCGCATACAGATCCAAAGATGCCTCGATAATCGTAATATTTGCTTCCATTGTTGGTACGCTGGAAACGAATCCGTTATGTACTGCGTCATACATCTGGGCTTCTAAGGTATCCACATGCAAAAAAGCAGGTATCGGCCTAAGCCCGTATCTGGATCTAGCAATATATACTTCAGTCAGCTCTTTCGCTTTCTTAAACTCACCTATCCTCGTCAAGAACTTGATAATATTGGCTTCTTTAGCGGTATCTACATACGTCTCAGCTGCGGTATCAGGCGAAGTAATAACCAAGCCATGCGGTCCCTTGCTTAAACCAAGCATCGCATCTCTTGCAGTATTAACATTGATATTTAATGCCGCCGCATTCGTCCTGCTATCGGCTGAAGGTAATTCATTTGATAAAAACGCGCTTGCCAACAGGGGCATCTTATTTATTTTAGCGGACTGTTGCGATGCGCTTAACTCAGGCGTGCCGTTTCCATTCTTATACCCCAATAGCTTTAAAGCCGCATTAATCGTGCTTCTGTAGATACTAGTACCCACCCTGTTACGCAAATCGCTTCTGCCTGCCGTAACCTTCATATATTTGCCTAGACCGTAATATATTTCTGAAGGAGAATACTCGTCTTCGATTATATCATTTCTATGCAACTCGCTCTTAGGAGAAGCGAATCCGGGAATAAGAGAGTAGCTTTCTACGGCTCCGGGTTTGCTCTGAATAACATAAAACTCAAGGAATTTACCGTCAACGGGAGAAACAGTATATAGAGGAACTGGGGCATCGGGATTGCTGTTATCAAATACCGTTATAACGTCAAAATTCTCTTCCGCCTTTATTTCATGTCTTGTATATAGCTTGGCGGTAAGATTATTATCAGGAGGTATAATCTCAGTAGCGGATTCATTATTTATAAGAGGAATGTTGACAGCGATCTGCCCTGCCGAACCGTGCATCAGATGGCCATCGGCATAATTAATATTTATGGAAGCGATATCCCCTATGTTCAGCCCCCTTGGTTTTAAGTCCTTTATCGAGACTAACAATATCTGGTTGTTCTCTAAATAACTGAATCTTGCACCTTGCTTAGTCTTCGCGCTTCTGGCATCCGAAATATTGACCTCATGATTTGATTTGTCAAAAAGCGTAAGGTCACTGACATTCATTCTTGCTAACCCTGCAACCACGTTGATATTGATAAAGTCAAATCCTGAGATGTCTTGCCTTAAGAACGGCAGGCTAAGAGTAGTCTCGGGTATTGACTTATCAAGCAGATATGCCACCTTTAAGACAGTTTCTCCTTTGCGGGTTTTCTTGGAATCAAATATAACGGATATCCGCTCTTCCCCTTCAGAGCTAACAATCCTCGCGCTGACGATTGTTTTTCTATCGGGGCTAAACTCTATTACCATGATCCAATCTTCATGGCCTTTAATCTTCTGGCTTGATTCATCGATCCAGGCGACGACATCTTTCAGATTCTTCTCGGTTAACGCGGACCCACTTCTTACATAAAAACCGTTATCATTATAGTAATACTTACGCTTTAACGATAAGCCTTCATTTGTTTTCTCCCCAAAATCTATTACGGCCATACCCGACATCTGGATACCGTTTACAACCAGCGGACGTCCAAAGAACTGCACTGTCTCTTCTCCGGGGTTAGTCTCAATGCCGTATCTCCTTATTACCTTTCCTTTGTCCCTGTTTTCTTCGAACTTCGTTCCTTTTACATACCCCCTGTCTTCAACCACCATTACCGTCATAGGTTTGCCATCAAGTCCGGGATAAATAACTGTTTTCGGAGTCACATAAGAACGGAAACGTATGACTCCTAATTTACCGCCAAGCTCGGGATAATCACGCGTCTCTGAACCAGTCTCATTGTTCTGGGAATCGCGCTGGATCAAAGCGATAGTCTTTTTGTTTAAATCAATACGTCCGGTCTCATCGCCTTCGCCGTAAGTCTCGATTGTAACCGCCCTCGCCTTCAAAACCTTACCTTTGTAATCATTGCGCGGCACATACAAGACAACATCATGCTCTTTCCCGCCATTAAGAGCAACTCTCGTCTTAAACACTACTGCCCATCCGATAAGTTCTCCCTCTTCTCCGGTAACAGGATTATACGCGTATAAATTGGAGATCTCTTTCCCGGCGAATTCCGGCTTCCATTCTCTTGCAGACATACGGGTAGCAAAAGGCATATCATCCCTATCATAGACCATCCCTAAGTTCTCCTGATAAACGGAATCCTTCGGGCTACCCTTCATATAAAGCCTCAACAGCCTGTAACCGGATGCGCCCAGGCGCAGCAATCTTATCTCTCCGCTGTCAAATTTCTTGGCAAATTCAGCGTAATTCTTGTAGACATCATTAGGTAATACGAAATAGCCTTTTCCTGCAATACCGTTGGCAAGCTCGGCATCGGTAAGTTTAGGCATCCTAACCATCAGATGCTCAGCGCGTATATCATTCATTACTTCATCGCCTAATTTATTGAATTCAATGGTAGCGCCGTTGACATAGCTGGTCAGGAGAGGATTAAACCCGCGCTTCTTTAATGACTTACCGAGTTCGGAATTGAATGATGCATTTCTATACCAGAGGACTTCTTCATAAGCATCGCGCACTTCATTGAAATTGGAGTCAATAAACCACGGATACCAAGCTCCGGACTCATTGGTTTCAGGATGTCTGTTGCCGGGATAAGGATTATGAATGGAGTAAACCGGATTATTTCTATCGGTATGCAGGTCTACTACCATTTCACGGGTCAGGCGCGTCCTCAAAGTGCCCCTAAGCGGATCAGGAACATTGCTTAAGGCAACCACAGGCTTATTACCTGTCTTCAGGGTTCCCTTTGTAAAATCTACCTGTGCCCTTAGCGCCTCTTCGGGAACGCCGATTAAAGCATAACCCTTCTTATTGAAATTAGATCTCTCGGCGGTCATCCCGCGCTCATAAAGAACGGCTAACGCCGGCTCTCCCTTGACGTAAACCGTGGAGATATTCGCCCTAAACCCGTCAGGTAAAACGCGTCCGGCCAAGAGTACCGCCATCTCTCTCTCGGTGAACATCCTGAACGACCCGCGATTCCCGCCGATAGGCATAGTATAGAACTCGCGGCCTAACTCCAGCATCAACAACTTGCCTTCTAATCCTAATACCAATTTCCCGTTCTTACCTTTATAATTGACTAATTCATAGCTGTAAGCTATGCGTCCGTTAGCGTCAATTACCGGCCTACCCTTATAATCTTTGACCTGATTCCCGCGGACAAAACCGCGGATAAGCGCATCAGTTAAATCCTGCGCATTCATATACTCCAAGCCGGCATTCCTGTCCTGCACCGCGGCCAGGCCGCTGATCAATCTCGGCGCTATATCATTGATATACTTAAGCCCGGGCTGGACGAACCCGACAAAATCCCCGTCTATTAATACGAGCGCTTCATTCATTTCTTTCGGGCATTCGATAACCTGATAAAGCCCCGGACGATTAACCACCAGAGTAATATACTTAGGCCCTCTTCTTAATTCCATGCCATAGGCCTTTATCTTCTGATTGACCGCTGCTAACGCAACTTCGTTTTCCAAAATGCTCGTCTTAGCCAAATCTATCGGATTAAGTATTCTGATAGTCTTGCCATCCAGACCGTAGCCTAAACCTAAGCCAGAATCCAACGCCGCGATATGCTCTTCGTTTAACGGCGCCCAATTGAGCACCCGGCCTATTGTTCCGTCGGCAAATACGCCGCGGGAAGTCTTGAGCCGTTCGCCTCTCTCTTTAAATTCAGGCACGGAAACAATATCCTGTTTACCGAGCAGCTTGCTGTTAAAGAATTTTGTGATCTCCTGAGTAGTAATATCGCTAAACTTGGAAGGCCTGACTATAACGTAGCCGTTCTGATCAAACGCCGTCTGCGGAGCAAGTTTAAACATGGTCTTAAGCACAGTGGCGGGAGAAATGCTGACTGACTGATAGCTTGCATTCGCCTGCGCCATACCCTGATCACCTGACATCATGCCGACATACAATTTATATTCAGCCCATTTCCTTACTCCGACTCCGGCTGTCTGCGGAGTAGCTATTCTTTCTATTTTCACATCCGGTATAGCAATCTGCGGAAGACGGATATACCTCTTTAATTCATTTTTCCTCTCCGGGTCATTAGCCCAATCAGTCCAGAATTTCTTGTAGGTATCCCAAGTAAGATTCCTCTGGTCAGGGATGGTAAAGAGCGGGTGATCCTGCTCATCCCTGATCTCCCCGCCAATAGAAACGCTGTTACCGTAAGCCTTTTTGTCTCCAAATTCTACTACCGCCGGGATAAGCACCCGCTTACCCTGTACCATATGCCATTCTGCAAACGGCTCCTGCCAAATAAGCACTGTCCCGCGCTTCAGCGGGAATGAACCTTTTTCAAGTTCGATCTCCTGATCGCTCTTAAGCGTAACCGTAGGCAGACGGTCTAAGTCGCTGCGATTAAAGCTGTAGAAACTCCGGGTAAGACAAATAATCTTCATTACCGGCGCGCGGAGCACTGACGGAAGATTCTTATCTTTCGAGATGATTGGCTGTTGGGCGCGCAACGCAGCGTCTAAAGCAGCCGAGGCATAACTAGGGATTATCTTACGATGTCGTAAAGGATCATGATAAAGAGGATAAGGCGTAGATGTGGATTCCTCGATGGCAAAACCCATATCCATCGGAGATTCGATATAGCTAACCTTGCCGGTATAATCATCTGTGGCTGCGCCGAATTTCTGGGTCATACCGATGAGATAACGCGGCCCGTTATTCAGAGCTTCGACAGAAAGAATAGAAGGCATAGTCTTATCTTCCTGCATAAGGCCATAGGCGGTAAGGTATTTTTCCGCGCCCTTTACAAAATAACGCTCCTGGACAGCGAAATCGCGCTTATGAGTCTTATAATTGTAGCGGATGATTATCTTTGCCTCTCCCCAGCGCAACTGAAAATAGCTGCAGTCAGGCTGCGGGTTATAAATCGCCTCAAAATACATCATACGCAGGTCTTCCGATTCAATTACCACCACAGGATAGAATTTATTGAATAATTTCTCCAGCGGCTGGACCGGGTCAGGGACTATCCAGCGCTCACCGTCAATTTCGAATTCCGGAACATCCACGCCGATACCGACCTTTCCGAAATTAATACCCGGTGAGAAAATATTAAGATGAAACCCGTTTTTATTGCGTTGCGGATAGATAAGCCCGCCTTCGCGAAGCTCTCTGTTCATAAAATGGCGCTGATATGTCCATTCGCAAAGCTTATCCATAATGTAATAAGCGGCGAGCGGAGGATAGGCAGTGCCACTTGCTATACCTTCAGCGGCAAGCGCAACGCTAGCAGCGTCTCCCAGCAGTCCGTTTGCGCCGATGCCGCCGGTAAGGCCTCCGCCGAAATTAAAGTTATGTATTATCGAACCGCCTAAATAATGCAGGTTCAGGCTTATGTCAAAAAGCACAAACTGGGTACGCGGGTCATCGGCTTTAAGTTTGCGCGCCATCTCTATTTTCTTCTGAAGGTCAACGAGAGAATTATTGATATAATTGTGCATATGGGTGAGAAGGACTTCTGCTTTTCCCGGATCAAATGCGCGGTGCCTGAATTCATTAAGCGCCCCCACCGGTTTATCCATGCGGGTTCCCAGAATCATAGGATTGGTCCTGCTTTGAGTAAAACCATACCACATGGTTGAGGCCAGCGACTTCTTGCCCAGAGGAGTAAACCAATCATGGCCGGTCGGCTTGCCAAAACCAGTAGCATAGGGGAATGTGCCGTCTTCATTAGCGGTACCTTCTACCTCGCGGGTAAGCTGATCCGCGATAGTATTATCGCCAATCTTACGCAGGGCGGCGACCATAGAAAGAGTAAATTCCGGAGAGACCATGCGGCCGTCTTCCTTCTCTCTCCCTTCAGTCCTCCCGGTAGCTACCTCAACACCATCCAAGCCCTTATTCCCGCGCCTGGCTGCCAATCGCCCTTCATCATTTGTATAATCCAACCCGCCTACGTATCTTTCGTTATATTTTATTCTTCTTACCCTTGCTTCCTGGATCGTATCATGCAGGAGGCGGGAGGCATTAACTCCTCTGACTCCGAGGAGCCTCTCGACATCATTGGCGTTTTCAGTGCTTAAGACTAGCCACGGGGCAATATCCGAAGCAAAGGTATCATCAAACCTGTTTTTAGTCTCCTCGAAACCGCGCGCCAGATACCAGCGTCTTACCCTATGATCAATAAGCGTCGTCTGTATCCCAAATATTTCGCTGACGTATTCCTTATAAGCCAAAGAGTTCCTTATGAAATGATTAATCCCGTAACGGCCGTCTTTATCGCCGATAGTCCACTCCAGGCGCCGGATTAATTCCGGAGAGTTACGTATCCCTAATGCGCTCCCTTTTTCGCGCAATAATTTTATGAGGTTATTCAGAAACGCCCGGCTTGAGACGCTCTGTTCGGTAGAATAATATGTGCTTAATCTCTCTTTGCCGTATTCATCTATTCTAAAGGTACGCAGGCCGCCGTAGGCAGGACTGCGCGGGTCAGTATTCTGCAGACCCATCAAATAATCGGCAAGCTGCCAGGCGAAATTAACGAAAGCCGTATCCTGCGCGGTGTAATTATTCTTGTAATACAGATACCTTGCTATTGAGTTCCCGAACCAGGCATTCTGCCCGGCATCCTGTTTCTTCTCCCAGACCTCGCCAAACCTAAGGCTGATGCCGTTAGGAAGTCCGAATTTACCGAGATAATACTTCTGATAAATTTCAATCATAGAAGCTGCATGCTCAAATTCTCCGCCTTCCACACAATCAATGATTGCCAGCGCCGCGTCGTAGGTAACCAGGGTCTCCATCAAGCGCGGGTCATCCGGGTGGCTAAGCACTAAGTTGGCCCAGATTTCACGCAGCTTCTTATCAGTCTTGTTCTGCTGCAGACTCTTCTTTAATTCACCTAATTGATCCTTAAGCGCTTCTAATCTCTTATTACGGTCTGTCACAGCTAATCTCTTGTCCAGGCTAAAGGCGTTCATGTACTGCGATAACGCCTTTGTTGCTTTTATCGCTTCCGGAGTAGGCAGGCCGGCAACCTTTGCCTCCAGCTCCATGACCTTGGCCTGCGTAACCTGCCTGTCTTTCCTTATTTCAGAGATGAGCGCATTATAGCTTTTATCCAAAGCATCTATGCTGGCGACTAATTTTACTTTTAACGGATTAGCGGCCAATCTCTTGACCATCTCCGCCCTGTCTTTGGCTAATTTTTCAATGGCATTCAGCTGATCCTGTTCGCGGAACTTATACCAATCAAGCTCCTGGCGGGCATCAGCCAGCTTCTTATTTGCTGCTTCGACAGCTTGGTCTACGGCTTGAGGAGTTACTGATCTGGCTTGAACTGCAGGTTTTGCAGCGGGTAAGCTGACAGGGGCCTGTTGAGCATCCCCAACAATATTCAATCTCTGCCCGATCACCAGCCTATTCGAATGCTCGTTAAAAATGTGCATATTGTATTTAAATATATCCCTCCACTGGACATTGTATTTTGCGGCTATTGAATACAAGGTTTCTCTCGGCCGGACTTCGTGGGATATAGGCTTATTGACCAACTTATGAGATACAGGAGGAAGGATCTCTCCCGGAGCGCCGGGCACGTTCAAGGATGCGTTGGCATCTTCAGCTTTAATTAAGGCCTTAACGGCAACTCTGTTTTCGTCAGCCTTGATTTTTGCGTCGGTTATCTGCACAATGTTAGTTGCGGGTTGAGTTACTAATTCTACTGAATTGGTCGGAGTAATGATCGGTGCGGTAAGGACATTAGTGGTTATTGTTGCGGCAGCGACTAAATTAGTGGTGGTTTGGCGTAAGCCGGAGAAGAGATTCATGAATCTTTCGATAATTCCCGGAGGACCTGTAGCCATAACCGGCCCGGCTAAACGATGCGCTGCGTTAGTTTCAACTGATGCCACTTTACCTGTTTGAGTTAAATCCGGAGTAACAATAATATTAGACGGCGGTACTACTTTGGCTGCGGGAATATTATTAGTATTAGTAACAGCGGGTACGGGAACAGGTGCAACAGGTATCTCCTCTGCCGCGCCGGCGTTCGGGCCGGTTAACGCCGCCAAAGGTGAAAGCAGATATCCCATCGCATCAGTAGCTATCCCTAAAATATCTATTCCGGTGATATTATAAATTAACGCAGCTTCAAGCTGGCCCCAGGAGATAGCGCCCAGGTTATGCTGGGTATCTTCCAAGGCCATGGCAATTACGTTTATCGGCTCGCCGACCAGGCGGACCGCATCCTGCAACATAGGAACTGAACTCTGATAATTCGCCATTTCATGGCCGATATTAATAACAGCGGCGATTTCCGCGCCGATCAAAGACATATACCAGAAGGAATTGCCGAATCTGCTTCCCTCTAATAACCACTGGGCAAGGTACGGATGCCCCTGATTTGCATAATGACGGGCAATAGCTACACCCACTCCCTGCCCGGCCTTATAAATATTCCAGGACTCTGACGGATGCCTGGCAACAACCGCAAGATAGGCTAATAATGCCAAAGGTGAAGTTAAAGTAAAGGCCAGCGCCAATACCGCCGGAGCTAAACGATAAGTAATCTTGTTATTGAATCTATTCAAGAACGGCTTCTTCGCAGCCATAAAGCGCTGCTCCATTAATTTTACTAATCCCGGCCTGCCGCCGGCATTCACAATACCCTGCTCAAGCATATCTCTGACGAGATCGCCCGATACTTCCTTATTCTTAAACGCATCCAGCAGTCTGCGAGCATCAGTTGTTACGCGGTTTGAATTGTATCTGTTCTTCGCCAGGATATCCTGCAGGGAATTATAAGTCGATTTAATAGAAATAAGCTTCAGGCCCATGACGATCGACGCCAACCTGATAAATTCGCTTAAGGTATGCGGTAAGCCCCAGTATAAACTGTCATTAACATGAAGAGGGAGGCCTAAAACCATTAATACATTATTGGCAAAGACGCTGCTTACGAATATCATCAATCCTCTGCCTGCGGCAAATCTGACGATACCGGATACGGTAGGCGCGAATAAGGCCAATTTTGTTGCGGTAGCTTTAATAGCATAGCGCTTTGCGCCGGCTAATACTATTTCCTCGCCAAATAAGGCTGCTTCTTTATCGACTTTCTGTTTAATCTCCTGGTCTCCGGCAAGGTAGCTACGGGCAAAATCAGCATAGTCGAGGTATCTCCAGGTATAATCCCAGAAGAAATTCCAGACTACCTCGACAAGATAACGGATACCTAAGCCCATGGCTGCGGCAGTTAAGACAGCGGAAAGACTAACGCTTGTAGAGAGCGCCGTAAGAACTGCGAATGTAACAGCGGTCACAAGCGGCAGGGGGGTCTTGAATATCTTATTTACCGCAACATATAATGAAGACTTCGGTGTCTGATATTCTTTATTGTGAACAGCGCGTAAGGCTAAGGCTTCGGTCTTATCTAATTTAAACGCCGCAAGGCCTAATCCGTAGAATATCCTCGCGTCCTTGCCCGCTCTTATATTCTTAATGTCTCTGGCAAGCAAGGCTATGCCAACCATTACACCTGCAATGAGGAAAATCCCCAGTAATATAGTAGGCAATAGTAATATAGCAGGTACTGTTGGCGCTAGCTTTACTGCTAGAGGGGCAAGGTATTCAGAAATTGCCACTCTTAACACAGGCATAAAATATTTGAGTGTGTAGATAAAACCAATTAAGAGAGATGCATGCCAAACCAAAACCGAGCCATTTTTGGTCGTTAATTTAGTTTTTAACGTGGTTCCAACACTAACAGGAGAAGAGCTATTGGTTCTTCTCGATGCCACCCTATCTTTAATGACCTTAATTGCTTTCTCCGGATTCACGCAGCCCTTTCCAAGTTTGCCTTCTAAGAAATAGCTATCTTTTAATGGCGTTGCTGTATCAATTATCACATTTATAGCTTCTGAAGACGCTAACGAATGATCTAGTGATAGCAAATTAGCGGCAAGGGCACTAACTTGGGGAGCAGCGAAAATAAATGCTGAAGCATCGATTCTTACCACGGGAATAAAAGGATAACGCAAATTAGCTGCAATGTTAACTGTAGAAGGAGCGGCAACGCTAACGTAACTACCATAATTAGAGAATTTAGCTTTACATTCCCCCCTACTGTCTAATCCGGCTACCGCAATCACCTCTTTATATGCCGCTGGATAAACAGGGATATCCATATTATCACCGCCGTTAGCGGCAATAACTACCACACCCTTAGACTGAAGTTGTCTGATTAATTCGTGAGCATTCTCGTCTTCATTATATTCGTAGAAACTGGTATTTATTATTACAGGGAGCGTTGGATTGCTGTTTTTAAAATCTAGAACCATTTTTAAGCTCCTCAAAAATCTATCGCGATTAAATTCGAGATGCATTGATTCCAATTTTGTACAAATAGCAAAGATCTCCACTATATCTTCAAATCGCTTATTTCCTTTTTCAAGTGACCATCTATATAACTCCCCATAATTCCTCCAATAGTAATCCTTACTTCCCTGTTTTATAGAATAATTTCTTAGGAGATTGAGTAATTCATTGCGCACCCCTTCTTTAATACTTGAAAAATCTTTACTGTTTTTAATTCCAACTATTACTCCACTATCACCAACAGCTGAGATATTTATCGGGATAATCTCGCAGTCATTATTTCTCTCCCGGATTACTTTAGCAACCAATGTACCGTTAAGATGCCCGCCGAAGTTATAGAAGAATATCGAGTTAAATGGAACCAAAAAGTTATTACCATACTTCGGTTCGGTAATCTTTAATAAGCTATCCCACAATTGAGTCTTTAGATCGTATTTTGTATCTCCCATGTATTTTTCCCCAAAACTATGGCTGAGACCAATACCAAATGTTGATAACGTTCCAGAATCAATAATAAATACGGTTACCTTTCTCCTATTTTCTTTTCCACACCCGCTAATTAAAGATGTACCTCCAAGGGCAAACATGGTTGTTGCGCCAATAAACTGTCTGCGGCTCATGCTCAATCCCGCCACCGCCGCGCCGACTTTAGTCTCAACTGAATTCAACGGACTTGAGGTCTTGTCCGCCGAACCGGTGCCCATAGACGCTTCTGCCTGCCCTAATGGTAACAACCCCTGAACAGAGTCACCACCCCTTACTCCTTCTTCTCCTAATCTGGCTCTCGCTAACAAATTCATAATTAATACCAATATATCTTCCCTAGCTTGAACAGAAGGAATAAAGGTGATTTTACGTTTTTCACTGGCAAAGTCAGGGCTCTGTTTAAACCCTCTTGTCAATTCCACACCAAAATGTTCTGCGACTTCTGCTGGAAATTCTTCAGGAGCGTCATGGGAATCCTTTTTGCCAGCGGTAAGCATATTCATCCACTCTTTAGCCCAGGCGCCACCTAATTTCCCAAGGAGTTCAACGTTAGAGATCTCAAAAGGTTTTCCGGTTTCAAGGTCATCTATTACGGTTATCCTTGATAAAAGCAAGGCATTGTGATATGCGCCGAGCATGGCATCGCCAATTTCATCCTCAGTAATAGGGTCTAAGGGGTGGGTAGAATCTTTTCTGTTCCGGGTTAGCTGAGAACTCGAAACACCCAAATCCAGAAGCACAACGTTTCCGTCAACATTAACCCCGAAATTATGGAATTTATTGTCTGAAACAATAACCCCTCTGCGGGCCATCTCGATATAAATCTCATATGCCTTTCTCAAGATATCCACGCCTATGGCGTATTTACGTTCAAAATTACCATTGCCCAAATAAGCAAAAATGCCCTTACCTTCTGACAGATCCACTAAGTAATGCAAGATAGTCCGTACCTTTTCCTGATAAATCTTACCATCGCTAAGCAGCACAAATGGTGCGGTCAATCCTCCTAATCTTTCTTGCATAAGGATGTAACTTCCGAGCTCAATACTACATTCAGCCGGATTTTTAGGAGTTTTGCGTACAATATTAAGGTTGGGATCTACCTCAACAACAAACTCTGCAGAAGCAGATATCCTGCGCTCAGGCACGAAATTCATCATTGCCTTATACACATGCCCTTCTTCAATCCCGAGGATTTTTGTCAGCAAATCATCAATCTTATATAGCAATGACTGGAGGCACAACTTGCAAAAATCATCCCGATTTCCGTCTTGATAGACATTCATCAGATGATGGGCGTCCCGCTGGACGCTTTCGCTAAACTTCTGGCGTTCACTGTTAAGAACATTCTTTATATAACCATAGAACCTGGCTCCATATTCTGCCTGCACACCGGCGTTAGGACATTGTCCTTGCTCATTTAACATCGCGCCAAGATATTCTCTTCCCTTTTGCGTAACTGCCAACATATCAATTGCCCAGCGATGATACGGACTTAAACGTGTAATACCTTGAGCGAAACAGGCACCCAGGGAAATATTATTGTCGTGGGCATAGCTGTTATGCAAATTTGCGAATATCTCCGCCCAGCGTTTCATCTCTATAGCCCTACGATCCGGAGCAAGCATGCGGTAACTAATGCTTAGGTAGTCTTCATAAAAACTTCTGGTAAAATAAATATGGCTTTTGCCATCAGGACTAAAATACGAAATAGCGGAGACCAAATTTTCAAGGTCTTTAGCGTCATCGGTAATCGGGAAACCAAATAACGCGCCCACCCCTTCATTAACTACATGTAAAACATAATTCTCACGATTAAGAGGAACTTCCAGCCCGATAAAGCCGTAATATGCTTTCACGGCTTTCCAGTCAACTACATCAGGGTTAATAATAGTCGTTATATCATCTTCAAATCTGGCTAGCCTGGTCTTAAGGGCAGCGATTCTAAGGTTGAATTCCGTACCCTGCATATTCGGACCATGCAGACAGAGGACCCATAACTTAGAAGCTACTTCGGTAAGGGCTGCCGGCGAAGAGGCGTCTTTCTTTTTTTGATCAAGGATTACTTTAACTTTCCCTATTCCCTTGATTATCTCGAATAACAGCACACAGTCTTTGTCGGCCTTAGTAACATACGGCACGCCGGTAGCTTCCACTGCTGCCCTTTGCACTCCCGCTTCAGCCGTATCCCCGAATAAGCCTACGCTACGGATAACCATAATATCCTTGATTTCCGGAGCTTCTTTTAATAACGTCAAGGCAGTCGGCCCCAGAAGATGGAAATCGGAGATTACCAGGTCAAACTTCGGCTTGTTTTGATCTTTAATTCGCGTAACCGCAGTACCAAGGCTTGACGCTTCTTCAAATGTGGCGGTGATCCCGGATGCCTCTAACAGCTTTCTGACCCCCCGGATTGCAAAGTAAGCATCGTGCGGATTATCATCCACCACTAAAATGAGGACAGGAGAAGAAACAGCCTCCTTACCTATATTATTCGATAAGGAGACTGTTAGTTCTGTAAGTGGGGACGCTGCCATAGGCGCCTTCAGCCCGCTGTTTGATAAGATCTGCGAGGCCAGAGTCGAGGTCAACCCACTGTTCGCCACTTTGAGCTCGCACGCCACCATCGCGCCTAATGATGAAATTGTAGGTGTGGCCGCGCTCTTTAGCACATCCAAAGACAGTGCCATCGGAAGCAACAACAACGAAGTGAGTAAACTCAAGGCCAGTGTAATTTCTGCACATGGTACACCTCCTTGCATCAGTATAGTTGTAAGGAAGGCGAGGACGAGGGTCATTCCCTGGAGGAGGGTCGTCACATCGCCTCCCATTACAACTTTAGCCGCGATTGTACCTATAATACCTGCCACGGTAAGAAATAGGCCAATAAGCGGCTGGTTAAAAGTCTTTAATATGGTTGTTACTAATGAACCAAATGTAGGTGAGCTTGCAAAGGATAGAGCTTCGCTGCTTGAGGATAATATAGGTAAGGATTGTGATTTTGTTCCAGCTGGCGGATCGAGCCCAGTGGTGATTTTAACGGGATTTCCGGGTATTGAATTATGAAGGCGATTATTAATTCTACCGCTTAAGCCGGGCTTTTCTACTCCCTGATTAGACGCACCTGTCGCACCACCGTTTCCGCTCTTTCCGGAACCTAAATTAAGCCTATTTTGAGTTGCACTCCGGGCACCTCTGGAATTTTGGTTTGCACTTCCAGAACCGACCGGAACTACGTTTTCTTGAAGCGTAATTCTAGAACCATCAACTATACTAGATGAAGCCTGTTGCATTGACGCAATTATATCTGTGCTATTTTTCCTCTCTATTTTACTACCACGACCTGCGGGTGAGGAAACCGCAGCCGCGAGAGTAATACCGCCGGGACCGCGGGCATTGGCAAATCCGCCCACTGTACCAGCAATGTTAATCGTCCCGCTTAACGCATTCATTGCTTCAAATCTCGGTAATATTATGGCTGAAGATGCCGTAGCTGCTATTGCACTGCTGCCTAATAATCCCACAACTGAACCTACAGTAATTGGCAAGCGCGTAGGGCTTGAAGCCGGCAACACAGGAATAACAGGCCTGGTGGGTTGTTGAGATCCGCCATTGCCTTCACCCGGAACACCCTGTCTAGGCCCGTTTCCGCCTGCTTGAGCCTTGAGTAATTTCAGCGCTAATTCTGCTACTTCCTTCATAGGAGAAGAGGCGCCTGATTGTGTATCCAAACTAGCATTTGGCTCACCGCTCAAAGAAACAAGCCCGTCTTTATTAAGCAGGAAGGTGTCTTCTGAACGTACGCCTGCTACTAACGGCTCAATTGTAAATATCATCCCCGGCTTAAGTTCTGTTTCATCCGAGAATAAACCTTCGTGACCGGCTAAGCCGGTAAAATGACCCCAACTATATTTATCTAAATAATATTTATTACCCGCAAATGCAGCTTTTATTGCTTCTTTAACCTGCCCCACTTGAGGTGCTCTGCCAGCAGCCATCTCTTGATTAATGAAATCTACAGCCGCCTGGCGCCCTTTCAAAGAAACTTGGTACATGCTTTCATATTTCTGATATAGAGTTTGCTTTGCGTCACCTTGCTTTGGAACAGGCCCTACCCAGAAAGCGCGGGTCATATCGTTATTGTACTCGCCTTTCTGCGCTCCAAAGTCAATAACCACTATGTCGCCGGTAAGATCTATAAGATCATCATTAGGCTCAATATCCACATTGACACTGCTTGCTTTGTTATTGTCTATCTCAGTGATTATGCGTTCTATATCTTTACTATTAAGAACGGTTACTGTGACTCCGCTGCCGAATCCGACAGCGCTCGCTCCCTCATTCTGAAGGAGGCCATTTATGTGTTGGGCCGGATCTCCAGAAATAAGCACCTTAATATCTTTCTTGCTCAACGGCTTCCCGGCTTCATGCGCCAATACCGCCGCCACTGCCGCCTGCATAACTCTTGCCCCTGTTTCGGAAGCGCCTTTTATGCCAGCTACCTGTTCAGGAGATTTTATCATACTAGTTGCGTCAACGCCCTGCTCGGCCTCTCCGATAGCCTTCTCTCTTTCGTTCTCTTCATAAACCCTGGCCAGTAATCCTAATTCGTCTTGGTTGGCCATATCATTTAAGGCCTTAACCGCCTTATCAGTATTTAAGCGGGTCTGCATGACCTTATTGGCATAGCCAACATAGCCTCCGGTCAATGCCGTTCTCTCGGTAGCCTGCAGAGCGAAATCATTTTCAGCTGCCCGGGCAGCAGCAATTAAACTATAGTGCTTGGTGATAACTTCGTTTACGCTTAATTCCTTTATGTTGAACTCAACATTCTTAATCTCTTCCCCTGCACGTAACGATTTAATCTTAGCCAATATTCCGGCATACCGCGCCTGTGCTGCAGGTTCGCCTATCTTGGTCGCATCTCCCCTGATATTGCTAACTCCTATATGGTAAAGTTCGTGAGCGCCTTTACCAAAGTTAAAATGCCCCAAGAGATTGGTTTCCGCTACCAAAGCATCATCCTTAACCCTGAATGCAAAGTTAGCCAATGCATCTATGCTGACATTATAGCCAATAACACTACCGTCAGCCGCACTTACAGGACTCGCCTGGGCAGTGGTGGTCCGATTATTTGGACCCTTCAGCTGACCAGAAGGAACAATCTTAACGGTGATTGGCTTACCGGCATCCCAATTAGGCCCCATATCTCTGCGTACTACAGCCTTACCCAGCTCCACTGCTTCACTGGCTATCGCCCTTAATACTGGCTCCAATGCTTTAAATACCCTATAGAAAGGAGAGTTGTTATTAAGAGCCTGTAAATCGGATAACGCTTTTGCTAATTCTGCGCTAGGGGCACCTGCTGCTTTAATTCTGTTATTCACGAAGTTAATCGCTTCGCTAAGATTAAATATATCATTATCTCCGCTAATCAGGCTAGCTATAAAGTCAGGCTGCAGCAATCTCACGAAAGCATCCCTAACCTCTTTATTCATCTTATTATCGGGATCATTCTCAAACTCCTCAACCTGGTCGAATTTCAATCCATATTCAAACTCGGGGTTAATCCCTAATTGCCTAAGACCTAAATGCGCATCGCCGCCTAAAACCTTTCCTGCAACTTTTGCAACAACAGTATACGGAACTGATTCTCCCGGCAAGCTGGCAAGCATAGGCAGAATTTGCTTAATAGCAGCGGCGAGCTTCTTAACAGTCCTGATGTTTTGATCGACGCGCAGGGCGATCTCTTCCGGATGTTCGGCATAATAGATCAAATCAGTCTTCTTTACCGTACCCCTGCTTCCCATAAAAGCGATTAGCGCTTTTGCGCCTTCTCTTGCAATCGGATTGCCTCCGGAAAGAACGCCGCTTAAGAACTGGGCCCGGGCTAACGGATCGCTGACTAACTGCACATACTCCCATATTGATAATTTCTTTAAAGCCCTCGGCCTGGCATATTCAGATAACAGCGAGAATGTCTCTCTGTATATTATTAACTGCAACGGCCCCAGATTAGGAATGACCAACGGCATCAACTCAACCACAGGCACCTTGACCTTATCCGCAACCTTTTGGAGATCCCTAAGGTTTCCGGCTTTGAAAAGGTTAGTGTCGTAATCCGCGTTTACCTTATCCAGCGCCCGCGCCAGGCCCCTGTTACTTCCTACCAGATTACCCTGCACAAATTCCGCAGGAGTAAGCGCGCCAACCTGCAAGGCCCTTAATGACCTATCGAAATTATCTCCGGCAAGATTCAATCTTCCGTTAAACGGAGCGACTATGTTTGAAGCCCATAACAACGAATCCACGTTCTGCTGATTGTAATTTGTAAAGTCAACCTTTCCGGCCTGAACTAATGCTAAAGCGAGCTCAAATGCCTCTCTATCTGAATCTTCCGATTTCTGAGCCACTAAGGAGATTTGATTATTCGGCTCCGGCATGCCTATAGAAGGCAAAAAGCCATTCAAAGCCTCTCTTGAAACCGTAGGCAGCCTTTGCAAATACTGCATCGTGTGATTTAACCCTCCGTTGGCAAGGAGGAAATCTCCCTGGAATATTCTTGCCTGCACTTCAGTAGGCAAGCTTCCTAATGCCGCTTGGCGTTCCGGGCTAAGTTCGCTTACCCTTGCCGGACCGATCTTTGTGCCCGGGACTCCCTTGTCTTGTGCGGCTACGGTATAGCCACCCTTATAAAATGCCGGAGCCATATAAGGATAATCTTCCGGCTTATCAAACTTAAAGTCTAAAGTACGCTTAACCTGCTCCGGAGTCTTCTGATGACGGACAGCCTTAGTCTGCGCTTCCTCCACCAATTCAGGATTAGCTTTATCAGTATTAAATAAATACTTATCCAATATTCTCTGGGCTTTTTTATTTAAGCTATCATAGTGTTCGGTCCAGAACTTAACTAGCCTCTCTTGCCCGTGATTAACCGCATTATTCATTGTGTCTGTGGTTAGCTGTTCAGCTCCTCTTAAATTCTGGAATTGCCATTCAGCATCATCTTTTTGCCAGACTTCATGCGCTTTCTCAACCTCGCGCCTTATGGAAGAATCAGCCCCGATAATCTCGTTGTTGAATTTATAGGGGCTTTCAAATATTGCGTCCATAGCCTTTTGATAGCGCTCCCTCTTGGAGGATTCTCTCTGGTTTTCCGCAAACAATACTTCGATGTCCGTCCGGCTATCGACTCCCCTGATTGTTAATTCTCTGTCTATGCTATCGAAACCTTTCCCGTTTGCCGGCCTCACGCGCTTTGACATCTGGTCTATTTCTTTGGTTGTACTCTTAGAATCAGCTATTGTCCTCTGAATAGGAGCGTAAGCAGTGGGAATATCCGCAAAGTCTATGCCGTAAGCGTAAGCGCGTGAAATGAGCACCTTGACCTTAAGCCCGTTTCTGGAATCCAATAAATTTGCGATTTGTTCTTTAATCGGAAGATCCCCATCCTCCATCTTCTTTGCCTTATTCCAGCTTTCTCCTGGCCTAGCTATGCGATATTCGCCATTCGGTTCAAGGATTATTCTTGTCCAGCTTGTATCAGCAACAAACGCAACCCTGGTCTCATTCCAATTAGCGTCCTTCTGCGTATCACCAATTACCTCATTCCTCCCCTTGCTTTCCGCTTGTTGATCGTACCTATTCATTAAATCTTGCGTGGGCATGTTTCCTACAAATACTCTTTCTCTGGCGGTAAGATGTTTTAAGTCCGGTATTAAAGGTTTCCCTACTAACTCTACCCCTACCATAGCATCGAGCGTAGCCATATCCTCTGCTGTCTGCGGACCGGATAATAAAAGAGTAGCTTTCAAGCCTAATTTCTGCGCAGCATTTAACACCTCTTCAGTAGTAATTCTTGCCCCTCTCTCCTGAACCTGTACATCGCTTACCTCTACACCCTTGCCCCAATCCACTCCGGCATCTCTTGATTTCTCGGCCAAGATAGCAGCATCTGCTACTGCCTCCATAATATTAGACGTTCTGACGCGATGCGCTTTACCGTTTTCCGGTAAGGGGATTATTGCTCCGTCATAATCAATAAAATAATCTAACCCACTTATCTTTACCCTCGCGCCTGCGTTAGCTAAAAGCGCTGCGATCTTCTTAAGCCCATCCGGTTTTGTCCTTAATTCAGAGAGAGACTCTACTTTTTCTTCCTGCAGAAATTGCTTCAACAACGCATCATTAATATGCGTTACCCTTAATTCCTGCAGTACCGGCTTGCCATTATCTTCTGCTTCAACTAATCTGGTCCTTAACGCGGCATATTCTCCGTTCTCGGTAGCGGTAGACGAACCAAAAAGACTATCCATGAACTTCTGTGCTTTATCTCTTAATTTAAATTGGGCCTCTTTATCCTGCTCTTTGACGGCAAATGAGCCTTTACCCGGTTTACTTATCTGCAGAGCCGGTTCTTCCGCCCAGTCAGTATGGATTAATAAACCATTCTTGGCCAATTTCTGTAGAAGCGTATCCGCAGCAACATCCTTCTCCCTGATGCCTGTCAAATGCTTTAAATCCTCATCTACTACAACAACGATTTTCTTACCTTTGATATCTCCCTGTATTCCTTTATCTGTAAATTCAACCCTGCCGATAAGCCTGCCCTTACCCATATTATTTAAGGCCTTTGATATCAGGCCAAGGGTCTGATTAGCATGCTGATAGCTGCCTTCTAAGATTATCAGCCTCTCTGTATTACCAAGCTTCCCTGCCTCTAATAGCGCCAGAAACATTACGACAGATGCTGAACTCTTACCTGCGTCTTGTAACTCTTGCAGTGAATAAACCTTTCCATCCGGCGAAAGTGAATACCGCTTCGCAAAATCTGCTAGATTCCTAGCTAACCTTTGCTGATTCTCATTTTTAAATGGTGCGAATGGATTGCTAGGATCACCCTTACGATATGCTTTACGGAGAGCTTCTTTCATAAGCTTCTGGTTTTCGTTTACTGCCTTTTCACCGAATATCTCTGCCGCTCTATCCCTGATAGCCTGATCTACGGTCAGGGTCTTTGCTTTCCTAATCACCCCGCCGCCATATTTTACCTCTTCGTTATTCTTGGCCCGAGCAATAAGAAGTAGTGTCGGAAGATTTAACCTTCCCAGAATTTTCTCAACATCCGCCGTAACCTTTCCCAGCCTATCGGCGTCTGGCTTGGCGCCATTCTCGAAACCAAACATTCTTTCAGCGAATATCGGCTTAGGGAGGCCTTCATTTATAATAGGTAAGGTGTCTACCGGCTGCTCGACTCTAACTGCCCTCTCCGGCGCATCAGGCTTAGCTGCATCATAAGCATCTCTATGTATCAACGAATCAAGTCTCGCAGATAAATTGTTCACTCTGCCTATATCAGTTAATTCCGGGCTTCCGGCAGCTCTATCCAATAAATTTCCTAAACGGGTACGGACGGGTATACGCCCTGCCCAACCTATTTCAACTTCCGGCTCTCCCTTATTAGAATCATTAAGAGAAACCGCTTCTTTAACTACATTATTATCAGACCTGCCTAATATCTCACGCGCCGAATCTGTCCCGGTGCTTGTAATTTTCGGCGTAGCAATACGTTCAATAGCTTCACCAACAACATTGCTAACATGTCTCATGCCAACTACATTACCATCCCTATTAAATATTAATGAATTGGCGCGCGAAACTTCCGTAGGCGCAAGTATGCGGCTTGCATGTGGGAATATTTCTCTTAAACGATTAGCCATATTATCAGCGGCGCCTTTGCCTTCTCCGGTAGAGCAGCTTTCAAGAACAATAACTCCCCCTTGAGCAAGCCTATCGCTTATTTCTCTAAGCCTGCCTACATTTGAAAGGTTTAATTCGGAGCTACTGCTAAGCTTCACTGATTCGCTTGTCCCATGCCCGCCTATAACGATTACTTGAGCAGGCCCATCTGCTGTTTCTGCCTTAACTCTAGCGATTAACGCATCTACACCACCGACTCTGCCAGCGGTTACTGTGTAGCCGTTCCGGGATAATGATTCAGCAAAAGGTGCCGGGCTTCTGAATGCGCCATTATGATCTGCTTCTCTGGTAGGATAAACAATAACTGCCCTGCCATTACTTTCTAATTTATAAAGCCAGCGGGAAGGAATGACTCTTTCTAAAGCTGCGACTGCTCTCTGCCTGAAAGTAAGCGCTGGAGCCGGGGCCTGCGCATTTAAAGTAGCCTGATGTTCAAGAAGGGTTAATTCGCGCCCTCTAAGTACCGGCATCTGCCAAGTATCTCTAACTCTCTGCTCATATTCTCTACCCAGCGGGCCTTCCCAATGTACTGCGCCGCCAATATCTCCTAGCTGCCCAGGGGTCGCGTTCTCTAAATTGTAAGTAAGGCGGCCTAATGCCTCTATTATTTCATGATGCACAGTCCATTTTGCATCAGCATCGCCTTTTCTTGCGGCATTATAAACGCCTTCGGTAATTACGACTAACGGCCTTCCGTTGATATCCAAACCGCCAACTCCGCTATGCTTACCTAATATAAGGGCATCACCTAAAGCTATATAATGATCCACCCCTTGGGCATCAGTACCAAGATATCTTACCCCTCTTGCGTCTAAATGCGCTTTCAAATCACCCGCGCTTACTTCTCTACCCCTGCCGCCTACACGACCATCTTTAAAAGTCGGTGTCGTAGGCTTGGCTTCTGTTAACTGCCTGTTTATTTCTTCAACAAACGCTTTAAACTTTGCTGCTTCAGCTTGTTTTTGTTCGCGACTTGATGGCCAAATGAAAAATCCATCTGCCTCTTTTTGAAGCTTTTCAGCTTGAGCATTTAATCTAGCTAAAAGTTCCTCGCGTTGCTTGCCTTGCGCTTTAAGTACAGATTTTAGCACTCTTGTTTGAGCCGCATCAAATATAACTGCCGGGGCTGCTGGCTTCGCTGATGCAGGAGCTGCAGCCGCTGATGCCAAAGTTTGCCTACCTTGCTTTACTACGCCATCAATCTCTGCTAAAGCGCGGCCAATATTAGGATTCGAAGCAATTTCGGTTCCGTGTTTATCCCTAAAAGCTTTAACAGCTGGCTCTACTCTATCAAGGTAAACAGATAGTGTTTCATTGGGCTTACTCTTAGTCGCTTCTGTAAAGATTTCAAAATCCCTGAATAATTCCATGACTCGTATATGTCCATTTATCAACGCATCTACTTTTTCTACGAGACGGATAGTTCCAGGTTCTTTGGACTGTCTAAGCTTACCTACTTCTTGCGCTAACCTATTATAGTATGCGATCTTTTCGTCGCGGCTGGCGCCTTCCTGCGGCTTTTGCTCAATTAACGCTTGAAGGGGTTTTAATTCACTTCCGGCTGATGCCAATCTACCTCTGGCTTCCGCGATAGCTTCTTGAAACTCTCTTGCTGCCTTAGCAATTTCAGAATCCGGATGCGGGTTGCTTGCTTGAATTATTTTCAGTTGTGCCTCTACTCTATCCAAAGAGGCAACCAAGACAGACCCACCTTTCGTTTTCATGTCCAAGAAAGCACTCTTAATTTCAACAAAACACGTATTTAATTCCGGTTTTGCGGCGAGTTCGGAGTCAAGTCGCTCCATATTGATTGGTTCAAGCCCTTTGGGAGCTAAAACAGAAGGATTAGTCACTTTGACTTCGGTCGCAGGCTTGCCTTCAGCAGGCGCGCGCAATTGCGCAATCGCAGCTTCAATTTCTAGTACTATATACGAATGCGCATCATTTCTATGTGCTTCGGCTGCGCCCTGAAGCGCTTTTATAGCAGCTTCTGTCGGGTTTTGAGCATCTCCTCTTGCTTCTACAATCGGAGTCCCTCTGTCATCTTTAATGACAACAGAGAATTTTCCATCACTAATAACAACAGAAAATTTTCCATCCCTGGCGTTTATTTTTACGCGTGAAGGCTTAGGCGCCTCAACTTCAGGCGCCGGCGCAGGAGCAGCCGGAGCAGACGCTTCAACTTTAGGCGCAGAAACAGGAGCTGCGGGCTTGGCTTTAGTATTATCAACTACTACTCTTTCTCCCGGCCCGACATCAACTCTTACCTTCTGCCCAGTTAAATTTGCATCTCCGCGTACCTCAAGGCTTGCGCCCGGCGCGACATTAACCTCGACATTACTATCAATAACGCTGGAGTTCCCCTTACCAGTAATTTCCCCTTGATTGTTTACTCTCACGGCAGACGGATCAACAAAAGACTTCCCGCCGCTAGCCATACTACCCTGATTATTAATATCTACCGTTGAGGGATCATTTAACGGTATGTCTAACCGGCCTCTCGTCGGAAGATTACCTGCTATCCTTACTGTTCCGCCGCCCATACCCGGAGCTGGAGGCGAAGCCTGTAATGCCGCAGTTTCCCGATAGACATCTAATAACTGCCTCGTATATCCGCGATTTCCATCTTCTGTAACACCAGCCTCATTACGATTCCTGCTTCCATCTGCTTCTGGCGTAACTCCTGTAAGCCTATTAGCTACTCCAACCAATCCTTCATGATTACCTGTTGCTAAATGCTGTGCGAATTCATTATAAAGCCCTTCTTCTCCCGGACGAGCCGGACCATAGAAATTCTCAACAACTCTCCGGGCAATTGACGGCGCAGAAACCGGAGATACTACCGGCTGCTCAATCCTAATAGAGCCGTCCTGGTTAAATACAACCGGACGGCCGCTCAAATCACCTGAAACAGGCTCATTATGCGGGCCGACTGCGGTTACAACTACATCACCGATCTTAACGCCATCAGGACCATGCACAGCAACCGTATCCCCAACCTGATATATAGGATTAAGAGCGCCCTTGCTATCAATAGACACTCTCTGGCTGACCCCGGCAGTATTAGTAACTACGCCTTCTACGGGTTTACCATCATTACCAAGCCTTGTATATTTAACTTCTCCGGCGGGATTACCCGTGCTATCCCTTAGGGGAACAACACCTCCAACCTGATAAATAGGACTAAAACTACCATTACCGCTTATAGAAACCCTACTCGTCTCTCCATCGGCATTAGTAAATATCCCTTCTGTAGGCCTGCCGTTATGGTCGACTTTCGTATACTTAATTTCCCCCGAGCTTTCACCCGTGGCCCTATCTGTTAAAGGTACAACATCCCCTTCTCTCACGTTCCCTCTAGGAGACAAATCAGGATTATTAACAAAAAATTCCTTGCGCTTTGATTCATTCGGAATAGTAGCTGCCGCCATCTGGCCGACAGCCCTACCCTCTGCTTGAGACAAGGTATCGCCTCTTGAGACATCTCCCGTCATGGTATAAGGGGCCTTACTGAAGGCGATCATTACATTGGTAGGCATAAGCGCTGCTCCTACTCCCTCCTGGTAAACATTAAGTATCTTCCCAGCGGTACCAGTTTCGCCTCCACCTGCTTCGCCCTCACCGCGGCCTCTTCCCGTAGCCGCCCTTGCGCCCGGAGCGAGAAGCAGCATATTACCTATTGCGTAAGAGATGCTCTCATAAGTCCTCTGGGGAACGATATTACCTTTCCCTGTAGGATCAACCCAATCGCTTATAGTCTGACCCAGTAATCCGCCCTTGATCTGGTCAGCAAGATAGCCCTGATAAAATCTTCCGGAATCTTTTGCTCCGCCCTCAAGAAAATGCAGACCCGCATCACCTATGGAAGTAGCGAATGAAATCATAGCAAAGGCATTCTTAGCATTGCCTTGAGCAAAACCTAATCCGGCAAGCGCCATGCTGCCATACCAGCTCTGGCCGGAGGCCCATCCTTCGGAAGTAAGCTGCGCCACATCGCGGACTGTATTAGGAAGGAAGCTTGCGAAGCCCGGCAAAGATCTTACCATCTGTGCAGGCATGCCTAAAACCCACCCAGCATACGGTATGCCCTCAACGTAACTGACCTTGTCTGTAAGTGATTTGTTGTATGATTTATGGAAACCTCCGGCAATATTTGAATAAACCTCGCCGCTCTCTCTATCTCCTATAATATAACTGCCTGCGCTTGCGAATAAAGAAGCGACCGAGCGCGAATAATCCCTCCAAACATTTCCTCCTGAAACATCCGCACCGCCCTTACCTGATATATAGGCGGCCTTCATCATTTGTCCATCTGTAAAATATTTTAAGTCGGCTACTCCTGAAGCAAGCCCGGATACGGTTAATAACGGCACGCCCCATTTTACTACGTTTACAGCTGTTCTACCCACTGCCCCGCCTGTTCCTATGGTAGCGACTGTAGCTTCCGCACCAGAAAGCGCTGCCTCTATTACAGTAACTCCCTGGGTAGTCGTACGTAAAGCGGTATAGATTTTACGTACAAAACCAATACCCGATCCCACTCCTTTAACGATACCGCCGATAGCTAAAGCAGTATCCAACCCTCCCACTTGTCCTGCCAAGGCACCGGCAAATATCTGCTCCGCATTACCGCCTTTTGCAGCAACTTCAGCTGCTCCTGTCGCACCACCAAGAGCTATCCAAGTAGTTGTGAGTACCGGCGTTGCTCTGGCAACCGGCCAAAGAGGCGCGAGGAAGAGAAGCTTATAGGCGCCATTCATTCCTGCGAGAAGAGTCGGCGCCGAAACAGCTAAATCCACAGCCTTTGCAGCAACATCATCTAGGTGCCCAATAGTAAAAATGCTGGCATTCTGGTTTACAAAAGCCAGGGCTTCTTCATATTTACCCTGTTTCACCAAACCCAAATATTTAGTATAGAGTATCGACTGATCTATGGCCTTGCCCCTAAGCGCAACCGCTTGGTCTTTTGTGCCACCCGAGATAAGTTTATCGAGAGCATTATATAAAAAGCGAGTGTTCCAGAAATTATCCTGACTAATGTCGAGAGCCGTACTTGAGATAAGCTGTATGTATTTATCGGTCTGGGTGGCTATGAAAGAATTGATTGCGATCTTAGCCGAATTGCTGTCAACTACCGCACCCTTATCATCAAGAGCGATTAATTGAGTAGCTCCGGAAGCATCGACAACGCGGACAACCGTAAAATTCTCTCCCTTTTTATTAGAAACATTAGCAACCGCCTGCACATCGCGGCCATTAAATTGCAAATTCAGATTACCGTTATCCAGCTTAAGATCTAATCCTTTAGGCGCATAAACGCTTAAAGGCGCATCAGTTAGCGGGGCAGAGGCAGCTGCTTCGGTTACGGCATTATTCCAGGTAAGCTTAAACTGAATGGAACCATTAACATTTGCTACTGCCAGTGTGGCTCCCTTATCTTTATTATTTTGATAAGTCTCTAATACACCTATGAAGGATGCAGTGCTGCGAAGATTGGGATCTTGCGCCATGGCCTCGCTGGCTAATTTGTAGGCATAATCAAAGTTGCCTTTTACCGCAGCATCTTTTGCCTGTTCGATCTTAACTGCCGCAATAGTATTGAAACCGCTGTATGCACTTTCGTTGCCGATGAAATCACCGAGTCGGACATCGGTTACCTTGCCGTTTAGAATAACGGTAACCTTTGAATTTTCATCGTAACCCACCGCTTTATAAGCTGCTAATTTTGCATCTTTATCACCATCATTCTTAACCGTCTGAATAGTCAATTCAATGTCCAGCGGGCGCATATGCCCAAACATTAATACAACACCTACAGGATCAAGCCCCAAGGTTTCGCGGATTCTAGCATAACGGTAAGCAGCAATAACGCAGTTTACTTTCCCCGAATCAGGTTTCTGAAGGTCAACTTTATCGGATAAATCCAAACCAAGGCTGGCTAATACTTGAGATAACTGATGAAGCTGGTTGCGATCGATCCCATCGAGGGTAGGCGAATTCTTGATTTTCTCAAGGACGCCGCGGAGACCACCCTGCAGCTGATTCGGCAGGGTATCCATATCCGTTTTCTGCAAGAAAGCGCGCATGCTTTCAAGATTCATAACGCTTAACCTGTGGAGGGTATTGATGTCTGCTTCGGCAATACGAGCACCTTTAGGGTTAAGAAGGCTCTCGGTGCCATCCTCAAGCTTTACCTTATAAATACTTCCCAGGGGAGTCTGTAAATGAATACTGCTGGATTCAATATACTTATCCCCGACCTTTCCTGTTACCTTATCAAACTTAATATTTCCTTTGTCATCTGTCGTGTAGCGTAAAACAACACCCGAAGACAGATCCTGCCTGAAATCAGTAAAAGAAGCGACTTTCTGTTTACCATTATTATCAACAGTAAACTTGTATTCGCCGAATACCGGAGTAAGCAGGGTGCCGTCGTTGAGCCTTAGCTGAGTAGCGATAACATTGACCGGCTTACCGTCGGTCGAGAATAACCCCAACCCAGTCTTAGCGTCATTTTTAAACTCTACATTATTGCTATAGACCCTCTGGCTATTATTTATCCAAACCGGATTTTCGTTAAATTTGTGGCGAGCACCTTCTGACCAAAGAGGAACAGTGTTAATAGAATTAATCTCGCCTGTTTTCGGATCAACGCCGAACCCTAACATGCCTATGCCTCTGGATAAGGTAGCCTTACTAGTCCTCTCCCAATATTGATAAGCCGGCATATCATTTAATATTACAGAGCCTTGCTCAACACTAATTACCCCTCCTTTATTTCCGCCTTCACTTGAAAGACCATTAGCGAACGAGAAAACATCTCCTGCGATTTTTAATGTCGGAAGGGCATCATTACCCTGCTTGTATTCGCCATAACCATAAATACGCGCTTCTGCTGTTCTATAATCACCGATAGGCGTGTATTCATTTTTATTATTAAGATTAAAATGTCCGGTCCAGCTATAGTACCTGCCTTCAATTTCGCTATTTTTATAGTTAATCCCCCAATCGATTACAGGTAAGCCGGCCTTGTCAAGAACCAGCTTGCCTGTCTTTGCGTCAACAGCTAAAACAGGTTTACCATTAGCCCCTAATTTAACTTCATACAAATCCTGGGTAAAATCAATGAGGGCTTTACCGTGCACACCAACTTTTCTAGAGTCGCTAAATGAATCCGGAATTATTTTCCAGCTAAGTTCAGCTGTGCGCGGTTTCGGATTTGTAACTACTGCTTGAATATGCTCGCCATTCTCCGGCCTGACACCAAAACGCTGCCTGGATTCAATCGTAAATATCCCGTTTCCTACGGTAGTGATTATGCCGTCGGCAGTGCGGGAGAGCGCTATAAGATTACGGTTGTCTACACCCTGAACCGTAGCATAAGTAGTATTAACTCCATTAATATCCTGAAGCTGAATCTTTCCTTTTTCATATAAAGAAACTCCTCCTAAAACGCGATGTTCGGCATTATCCGCCCAGAGAGGAGTAGTATTTACGGAATTGATCTCACCTGTTTTCGGATCAGTACCGAACCCTAATAAGCCTAAACCGTTAGAAAAAGTAGCGAGACTACCTGTATGTTCATATTTAAACGCAGGTTCGCTGGTCAAGCGCACTGCCCCCTCATCCACATGAATCGTACCGTTTCCGGAAGTACCCGAAGACGGTAATACACCGTTAGCAAACGAGAAAACCTCTCCGGCAATTTTTAAGGCCGGAAGTGGAGTAGAATCCGTTCCCTGATAATAGTTGCCGTAGCCGTAAACCCGGACTTCTGCTACCGCATTTCTAAACTCTTGGGTTCCGTATTTTGCAACCGCCTGACTAAAATATTTTCCCTCAATTTCGCTATTTTCGCGATTCCAATTCCACTTGGTCTGGCCTTTTTCAGCAACAGGTTTACCACCACTGCCTAACACTACTTCATATAAATTCTTAGTATGATCTATTACTAAACGCTGGCCTATGCTTACATCAAATCCCGTATTCTTGTCTTTGCCTAAATTCAGCCAAAGAAGTTGATTATCCGGACCACCCACATATTTTTTCCTGCCATCAGTAACTACCGCCTGTATATTCTGTCCTGCCAAAGGAGTAATTCCGAAACTATCCTTGGAATTGATTTCAAAAGTGCCGTTTCCAATACGGGTGACCACTCCCTTATCACTACGGAAGAAAGCTATAAGCTTGCTGTCATTCAGGCCCCAAACAGTATCCTGACGAGTAAGACCATTCTTATCCTTGACAGTAACTGTGCCTCTATTAACTCTTTCCGCAGATGCCCCTACTGTATGCCAGGAATAGTCTGCCCAAAGCAGAGAGTTATCAAAAGTAGCTTTTCCGTTATTTATCTGAAAGGCTAAAGGCACTTCGCCGCGCGAGATAATAATATCACTACTGCCAGGCATAACTCTATCTGTTACCCTGACCGCACCGTGAATAGCCAAAGCTAAAGCAGAACCACCCTTACCTTCAGTTTTTGAATTTCCGGGAGCGAAACTCCAGGTCTCCGGGAAAATAAACGCCAAGGCTGTTGCCGACCTCCCGTCTCTCATTACGGCGTATTCTTTAATTTTATTAGATTCATTATATGTAGCAGGAGAATACTCATTCCTTCTTAAATACTGCTGCGCTAAAGCGTCGGTGTAAGTATTCCACCCTCTAAAGCTCTTCCCGCTTAAACTGCCTTCATATACTTTAACCCAATGGTCGATGTCGACCTTGCGCTGGAATGATTCCTGTAAATTCTTATTTTGATAAGATACCCACGAACCTGACATTTTGTCTAGTAACTTATCCGCAACCCAAGTGTTCTTTGCCCCGATAGGCTCGAAACCCAGAGGATTTTTCGCAGTTGCCGATACAATCGTAATCCCTTCGCCACCGATCTTGTGATCCCAGAAATTAATTCCCTTCTCATAGCCCGCCCAAGAATAGCGCTCCGGAGTCCCCGGGGTGTAATATTTTGCGCCGGGTAAATCCTTAGCTAATAGACCGTTCCAACTTACCTGCATTGTGCCGCTAAAAATATTAATTTTGTCGCTATATTTAGATAGACTGCCTAATACGTAATTTTCGTAGGAGAGCGGAGTGCCGGTTTCAGCCCCGATTCCTGAAGTATATTTTCCCTGAGGTAGAAGAAGGTTAGTGCTGGCAAAGGTGGTGAAGTTACGCGGAGATTCATATCTTCCTTGCGGGTTTAACCCAAACTGTATGCCCAGCATCTGAATCGGTTCACGGTTGATGGCAATAGACCCATTAGAATCTATTGTTCTAATAACGGTTTCGCCGCTCCAATATTTTGAATTAAAAGCAATGTCTCTGGAGCGTCCGGTAGAATAAAAAGGAACCGGCTTAATATCAACGCCTGCGATATTACGAGACAAACTTGTAAAAGGCACCACTCCGCCTTCGTATCCTACGACTGGAGTTTTAAATTGAATTTTTTGATCGGTGAGCGTAGATATCCCATCTGCGGTAAATTGTTCGCCATGAATATGTATAAGAGGATTTTTAGCGATAGCTCCCGGGCCTATGGAAGAAATTAACTTATTCTGAATATCTTCTACTTTAATAAAGGCCCTTTCGGGCATTACCCCTGTTACCTGAAGCCCGTTCTTGACAGCGGAATAGGATTGCCCGGCCTGCGCGATATTTGAAAAATTCATCCCAAAATAATTAACATAGTCTTTTCCTATGCGATTAGCTGCGGGGCTTACTAGATCATTATTCTGCGCGGACGGGGCACCTCCTATATAACCGATGGAATCTCCGGGATTCAAAGTAATCGCCAACTGGTCTCTGTTGTTAAAGATAAACCATTTAGGATTATCTATTGTATATCTGCCCGGGGATAAAACCGCTGCCTTAGCGATATCTTCCGCGCTGCTTTCAGGACCGACTTTCCCCTGTTGCAGGCTATTAAGCATCCTGAAATTGATAGCGTGGTCGGTTTTATTCTGGCTTTCTCCGTAAGCAAAAATCCTGTCTTCTGCATTTCTGCCTACGGCTAAATTTAACGCCGAGAAAGGTAACGGTTCGCTTGTCTTCCACCACCGGCTGCTCGGCATATTGATTGTAGTATCGCCGACGGTTAATTGACCGGGAGTTGCTGACCCATTTCTTAAAGAGAACATTACTTGATTAGGATTAACCATTCTCCACGCTGAATTATCGTGATTCCCATACCAGAGCCCTCCCCTTTCATCCTGATATAAACCAGTTCCAAAGAGTACGTTGGGGTTAGCCATATTATGAGTAAAAGTAAGAACATGCGGGGTATCTTGAATTACATTTATTCCTCCTATAGTCTGTATCTGCGGTTCCAGTATGCCGCCTTCTTTTAGCATCATCCTCCAGGTAACAGGCGTGCCATCGGCGCTGGTTGTGGCCAACATTCTACTATTCTCCCAGGCTTCTATGGCACTGTTTGAATCCTGAAATACGGGAACGTTTATGCCGTTAGCATTTGCATAATTAGCTACCTGAATATCAGGATAGAAATCGGAACGGTGGGCATACGCATTATTTGCCGGCAGGATTTCCGCATCTCCGTTACTAATTAGATTACGTAAAGGCACAACTCTTGATGGGGTTAGATCGTTTACATCACTATATATATTTACATTATCTCCGACTAATTTTACCCTACCACCCGCGGGAGTCATCCCGGCAACCCTACCTTGATTCCAAAGTTCTTGCAAGTTGCTGTCTGTTAAAGAAGACACTGCTGGTATTTGCGTTTCTTGCTGTGGCTGTATAACCTGCTGTATCTCCTGCGGCGCCTGCACAGGCATTGCAATGGACTGCGTCAAATCGTTAGGATATCTATCCGCGATCCTTTCAGTTGCCAGCTCTCTGACAGGAAGGCCGTTATTGTATTCAATGTAACGGAAATCAGCACCCTGCGGGATGGTTGTCGAACCCGTGAAGTTAGCCGAGAGATCGACCGGCAAAGAAGGTAAAGAAGTAACCGGCTGCTGAAGCGAGAGCGACGGCTGAATGGACATCGGCTGCGAAGCTAAATTTGACGAAATGGGTTGAGCTAAAGGCGCATTAAAATTGTTAAGTTGATTATTGAAGTTAAAATCAGCCATATTCTGGTTAAGCGGGTTGGACAAAGATGCAGTGGAGTCAAAGTTATTCATCGCGGGATTATTGATGTTATTAATAAAATCCATCCCGACTGCGCCCGTGAGGCCCAGCGGAGTGTTAACCAAACTAAGTGAGCCATCGAAACTAGGCATTGCCGTAGGTACAACTGTGCCTGCCCCGATCATCCCAGGAGCATCATAAGTCGGGGCAAATTGCGCTCCAAAATCGGCAACAAATGGTTGGCTTGCCATCTCATCCATGGCTTGGAATGACTGCTGATCTGCCTGGTTCCAATCGCTCTGCGAGCCGTTATCTACGGCAAACACTCCTTCGCCTTCCTCATCCGCGCCCATGACCTTCTTAGCTTCTGCCTCGCTTAATGCTTCCATCCCTGCCCCCAGTTTCTCCACCAGGGCGTTTCCGGAGAACTTCTCCTGGAACTTATCCAAAGGCAGATACTTTTCAGTATGGTTATCGCTGTAATAAACCTTGCCATCGCTGACGCGGGTGACTAAAACGTAGTGGCCGGGATTAAGGTGGGCAATAAATGGTGTCAGCTCTTGTATATTGGATGTCAGGATCTTGACCGCATAAAGCTTGTGGTTAAAGAATTCGCCGGCGCGGGATAATGCGTATAATGAGTTCTTGATGACCTTGGGATTACCTTCCGGCTTGACCACATCATTTAAAATATCGGTAGTCAGGGCAAAGACCGCGATATCCTGCTCCTGCACCTGCGCGCCCTTATAACCCAGATAATCAAAAAGGGCCCTTGAACCGCAGGGCTTGCCCATCAACCAGTTGTAAATCTCTTCTATTCTGGCTTTGGATATATTTAACGGCTTGTCTAATTGTATGGTCAGGGTAGGTGAAAGCTGTATTGAAGTTATTTTCTTTCCGGATATTTCAGTGAGGATATTTTTGATCGCCAGAGGGACTGCGATATCGTGCTGCCCGCCCGGGATGACAGGAGCGAGAGAATAATTAAGCCCAGGCTTCTGCCAGAGAACGCGCCAGTCATACTCCATTGCCTGCGCCGGGATCTCCGGTAAAAAAACAGCCACCACGATAAAGGCGACTATTCTTATCCAGGTCTTGAAGCTGGATTTGAAAGGAGCCTTCTCTTCGTGCTGGCCGATCTCGCCTTCTGGGTTTGTGGTCTTCACTTTTTCCATATTAGTATTATTACCTATATGCAAAGAGGGGAAAAACAGTTTTCCCCTTACCCCAGCTTCTTCATTATGAGCTTCGTGATTTTCGGTCGTCATATTGGAAAAGTTTTTATTTAGTATTTGTAAAACTATTTATTAAGCCATTAAATAAAAAAACCGAGCTGTAGAATCCACAACTTACGTCGGTATTCGGCAGCCCGGCCATCCTAAAACTACACCAAAATTTTTTGAGGACCCGTGGCTTTGCGCCCCTGCTTTTCAGCAGGTTTGCCCTTATCGTTTTCCGTGGCTTTACTCTGTATCAATTACATTTAAAGTATATAATATAATCCGTCGCTGTCAAGTAAAAATGTGAGTATTTTTGGTAGCGTTTTCTTTCCGGGAATTGATGTTAATGCAGTGATTTGAAGGGCTTTGCTTCCAGCCAAAAAACGCTGAGATCTTAAGTTTCAATCGAAGGAACTCCTCCCCAACCGATCGTTAAAATACCCTGATAAAGGCTAAAAATGGCGCCCTTGATTTCATCGCGTTAGGCGCCATTAATTCAGATTGGACATTAATTTTCCAGATTGGACATTAATCTGGGCAGCAATTCTTAAGATTTTACTTTATTTTACCCGTAATCAAGCCGACTGCTAACTGCCTATCCTTTCTCGCGTCCTCGATATTCCCTAATTTTGCATTAGCTGAAGAGCGAAATCCGAGGGCCTTGTCGTTTTTAGGCTCATATTCTAGGACTTTAGTAAAAGTCTCAACTGCACCTTGATAATCGCGCGCATAAAATAACTGTTTTCCTTGTTCATAATAATCTTGGGCGGCTTTAGCATCTGTTTGTGTTTGACTGGAGTCAGCGGTTGGTTTGTTTACAGGCGAAACCCAAAATCTATCCGGTACTATCAAGAGATTATTGTCTTTCAACTGTATAATCTGATCACTGCTATTTATAGGATTATGGACATCGGTCAACGGTTCCGGCTTTATAGTGAACACAGCGCCATTTTCAAGGGTAATCTTTTGTTCTCTTGTTGAACTTGCTGGCGAACTTAATTCTACTTGCGGCCCCGGAGCTGCCGCGGGAACGATTGCGGAAACGGTTGGCACAGCAGGCGCTACCGGACTCACTGCAGCCGGTTGCGGTAGAGCGGCCACGGATTTGTGCGCAGCAAGGCTGGCTTCTCCAAGAACTCTCTCAAACTCCGGTTGAAAGTTCCCACCCAAGGCTTGCGTTGCCGCCACATCTGACCAGGCATCATCATAATTATGCAACAGGTAATTCGTTATGGCGCGGCCATTGTAACTGGCTGAGTCGCCCGGATCAAGCTTTATGGCTTCGGTAAAACCGGCTTTAGCTTCTTCATTCTTTCCTAAATAAGCCAATGCATCCGCGCGGTTGTAATGCGTTTCGGCTAATCCGGGATCAAGTTTTATCGCTTTATCAAAATTAGCAATAGCTGTGGCTTGATCAAATTTATTATTATAGGCAACACCCCTGTTATTAAACGCAATGGCATCGTTGGGATTCATCCCGATAGATCTATCATATTCGCGGATTGCCTCATCATACTTACCTTCCATGAAAAAAGAGTCACCTGTCAGCCTTCCTTCCCTGGCTTGCTCAATTTTATCTTTAGGAGCTGCCGGACTCACTGCAGCCGGTTGCGGCAAAGCAACACCCGGAGGCGAAGATACTATGGGTATTGATTTGGAGCTAACAGCGGGAGCATTTGTCTGGCCTGATCCCACCGACGGCGCTGCAGACAAACGATCCAAAGCCTCCGATGGAATTCCGTATGGAAGATCATCTTGCGGCATAGAAATCTTAGATACTGGAGCCACCGGCGTAACGGCCGGCGCAGCCGCTAAAGCAGGCCCAGTTACTGCTGCGGCTTGCACAAGAGCAGGAGCCAACGGCTGTTGATCTAAATTATCGAGGATATCGGCCGGACCTGCAGAACCCCGAGTATAAGGAGCATATACTGGTTCAGCTACTACTGGGGCACTTACAGCTGCCACAGGGACGCTTGCAACTGCGGGGACCGGATCGTAAACATACGTACGTCCCGACGGATAAGTATAGGTAGCTACCACTGGAACAGCCGGCGCTGGATTCTTATCATATACATACCGCCTGCCTGAAGGATAAACCCCGGAGTCAGTCAGCAGATAAGGCATCTCTGAATTTTTGTTTTCATTAGTAACTGCATAAACTGGAATATTTTTTGTCATTGTCGCTGCGAAAGTCGCTACCGGAGCAGGTTTTTCTTCTATAAATGTTGCCGCAAAAGTCGCTACCGGAGGCTCCGGGATACTGCTTCCTGCGCGATTAGCCGTATAGACCTCGCCAGAATATCTCTGGGCTTCGCGAATATCATTGAATGTCCTACCGGCAACTTCCCAGGTATTAGGCGCTCTCTCAATAATCGAATAGTCCCCTGCTCCGCCGGCCGGCTTAGACTGCTCTACCGTAAACGTCGCTGCTGGCGCCGGAGATACAACGTCTTTCGCGCTAAGCATTACATTCGGATAATAGTTATTTATTTTGTCAATCTGATAAGGCGTATCCCCTATAGGTTTACCGCCCTTGAACAACCAATGCTCATATTGCATCTTATCAAGGTTTGTTGCTGACATTGCTCCGTTAAAATCCGGCTTAGGCGGTTCGGGTATCTTATAACCGTGGGCTGAAATTGTGCCGGGGACAGGATCCCCGATTGAAATCGGAGGCCCGGTAATACCAAATGAGGTTTGAATAGGATCCATATACTGCGCTGCGTTGATCGTCGGCAACGGTAATTGCGCCATATCCGGAAGCGGCGTTGTGGCATAAAGCACATCTGACTGGGGAAGAGAAAAAGAAGGAAACGCAGGATTGATATTATTGGTGATGTCGAAAGAGGCAAGCTGCGCAGAATTATCGACCTGCATATATCCGCCGGCATCAATATATGCGGGCGGCAAGAATGGTTGCTGCGCAGGCATCTGTTCAGTAAGACTAAAAGGAGCGACAGCCGGCGCCTCCTGCGGTAAACTCGGCATAACCGCGTAAGAATCATCAAAAGCGGGTGTCACCTCTGGCCCCAAATTGTATACCTCTTGCGTTACCTCCGGAGAATAGTAATTCGTATCAGCCATCGATTCCTCGTTCTCCGCGCGCAGGATCCCGGTCAGAAAAAAGCTAGCAATAAACATGAAGCCGATTGAAATTAAAACTTTGCTGTTTTTGTGATTATTCATGAGTCGGCCCTCCTTGGATAAATAAACAACTGTCAACTTATATTAAGTTTATCCTATATAGCAGGGGTATTCAAGAGTAGATCGTGATAAAAAGGAAGCGTTTTCGTGCGGGGAGCTTAACAAAAAAGGAAGGGGCAGTGAAGCTATTTTCGCAAGCCGCGGGACGACTTTTGAGCCCCTTCCTAAATTTATCTTACTGCCAGATTTATCAATTAAACCGCTTTAATTCAGATTGGACATTAATTCTGCCCAGATTGGACATTCGTAAATGACTGATTGTCAATAACTGTATACACTTTCCCCGAACTAGGGTTAGTTAATGTTAGGACTGATCCGGGTTCTTTAGGCAAAATAGTATTCACGCTGCCAACAGGAAGGTCGCCCTGGTAAACAACCGCCCTGCCATCTTTATAATCTAAGGTAACTTTCAGTGGCCCATGTTTAACTATGCCGTATTTGGGGTCGTTTTCGGTTGTAGTAAGATCATAATTCCCTGGTGCGATTTCAGCAGCTGCGTTATTCAGAGTGACTATTACAGGTTTACTAGCATCCGGTATAGACTGGGTTGGCTCAAAGAAGGAACTAGGAGCACTTGGCGGTATGGTGACGGCAATAGGGATCTGATTTGATTTTCCAGCGTCGTAGCCGGGTATCGGTACCGTAGTTAGGGTTTCAGAAGGCTGCATCACTTGCGGAGTCCTCGCTAAATCAGTTAGCGGCGGCGCGAGCGAGTCTCTGCTGGCAAACTCGGGAGTAACCGGTAAAGGCATCGGCTTTATGGGCAGCGTTCCCCAATTAAACGCCTCCGCATCAGCATCATTCCTCTCTAAGGCGTTGGACCTAACATAAACATCAGTTCTTCCGGTAACCGAATTATAGATAGGAAAACGAGTCTCCGGGCCATTATAGTCGCGAGGCACCAATTCATATAATACTTTATCGGTTCCTTCCTTGTAAATGGGCTGTCCGGAGACCCAAGAACCGCCTTCGGGAGCCAGATTTGGATCATAGACGACAGTAGCGACTGCCGGCTGATTCGGCGATACGGCTGAAGGGCTTACACGATTCTGCTCGAAGAAATTAACAGGTCCCGGAGATTTAAAGTCCTTCCATTTTGCCTCAAATTCTGCTACGGTCGGTTTTGTCGCTGGGTCAAACGGATCTCTTATCTTTGCCGGGGGTTCGTTTGGATGCTGAATCTGATATGCAGAATCTTTCAACCATTGACCAACATTCTCTGCGGCTTTTGTAACAGGAGAGACTGCACCCCTTTCTCCCCAAGAATCCTGCGCTTGTTTTGTCAGGTTCTCTAAATACTGTTCTTTTTTAACATCCTGCTCAGCTCTCATAGAAACGGGGAGCGGCGCTAATGTCTTTCCTTCTCCTTCGGGGCTTACTATCGGCGCCTCTGCGAAGGAGCTCGGATTACGCAAGGGAACATAAAGCTGCTTTGGTTTTGCTGAGTAGTCAGCAGGTACCGGCACCGTGGTTAGACCTTGCGAAGGCGGTTCTACCGTAGACGGCCGAGAGCCGGTGAGACCGGCTTCGAAAGAATCAACTGTTTCAGGTATGCTTACAGGAGCCGGATTGAATAGGCTTTGTGAAATTACCGGTAAAACCGGTAGCCCTGCATCAACTTCTGATGGCGGAGAAATATTCGGTTTAAACTCCAATGGCCGTATTAAACCAACAGGCGCTTTCACCTGATAAAGCTTCTCATCTGGTAGACCACTACCCGGAGGGCCTGCAGTATTTATTTTATCAATAAAATCAGACGCGGATGCTTGAGGAGTCCCGCCCGGAAGGCCTAAAACTGCTCCAGTATTATTAATCTGCTCCTGCAAACCGGAAGAAATGCTCGGCTTATAGCCTCCTTCTTCCAGATTGAAACCCACAGGATACTCTGGTTTATTAGAAAGATAGGCTTCGGATAGTGCCGGATATGGCTGCGAAACTGCCGGAAGCGGCTGGCTTACCTGCTGCGCAGTTGATTGGGGTAGAGAATAACCGGACCATGTCCTAGCGTCTTCCGGAGAAGCGCCATTTCTTATCGCAGATTCGTATTGCCATTGCGGAGTATTCCACGCCGGCGCCTGTGAAGTAGCAGCTTCCTGCGCCTGCGGAAGAATCATAGGAAGAGGCGGATTAATATTATACGTCTTGACGGAAATTGGAAGAAGACTCTTTCCCTCCCAATCCGACGGAAGCTGTTCCATAGGATATTCGGGATACGAAACAGTCAACCCAGAAGGGGTTGTGGTCCGAATCGTAGCATTAGTATCACCTTTACCGGTAACTACCGGAGCTTCTATTTCCGGGGTTTCTCCTGTGCGCAAACCCAACCAATTACGGCCGGCGCCATCAAGCTTAGTCTGCTTAACTCCTGATGACATAGTTTCATAGCTGGTATTCAAGTCTAATTTATGAGCAGCTAAACTCCCCAGCGAACCAGTTACATTATACGCTCCGCTAAATGCCTGATTAATCACATACCTGTCCATCATACCTTTACCTTCGGTCATCTCGCTTGCCGCGATACTTAACAGATGGGAAGGAATACCTTGCACCAAATCGCCTAAGGCGGCTTTTGAAACAGATCCACCGGCAAAATCTCCGGCCATACCTGCGGCAAGGCCGACCCACGGGCTATACTCACCCTTACTATTCGAAGCAGCATATATAATTCCGCTCTTGACTATACTCTCCGGTATGGCTCCGGGACTACCGCTGATCAACCCCGAACCCAAACCCGTTCCTAATGAACTTATCCCGGAGATAGCCTGGCCGCCCCAGCCGTAATAATTACCCATCGCCGATATTCCATAACTCAACTGGCCGGTGGCAAGATTAGAGGCATAACTATTCCCCCACGAACCAAGGGCGCTCATCGCGCTGAAATTGCTAAGATTCCCGCCGCTTGAAATCGCGCTTGAAGCCGCGCTCCCGGCAACAGAAGAAGCCACACCTATGGCTGTCCCCACGGCAAAAGTCCCTGCGTCAAAACTATCTGTCTTGCCGCCGCCGGCGGTAGAACGGGAGGCAAACGCCTTTGCGGGTAAAGAAAAGGATAAAGCGAATGCGCAGGCTAAACATACCGCGCTAATTTTTAATATCCTCATCCTTTTCATTTTAATCACTACCTTTCGTTGGTAATCTGCGTTACCCCGGGCTCATACTGCTCGCCCTGGCCGAATGTATCCGCGGTCTCGCGCGCGCGCTCGTGGAATGCCCGCTGCAAAAATATGCGCATCCCGATAAAAGCGCCCAGCACGATCAAAACCAATGCCACATATTCAATCAACCCCTGCGCCCTAATGTTTGGCTTCATAATCCACCGCTATGTTAGTGACGCTCTTGCCTAAATCCGGCAATTCTTTCTCAAAAGTAACCTGGGATAACCCGATTTTACAGGTATCATTACGGTTATTAGAAAATACCAGCTCTTTCACTGCCGCGCGGGTATTCTTTACGCCTGCCATCGGCACTTGCGCAAGGGGGCTTTCGCTCTCCAACTTCCACCCCCGGAGGACCATATTATTCTTATAAAACAAAACAACTTCAGCTAATCCGTCCTTGCAGTAATAATTCACCGATTGCCCGCCGGGCCCTTCTATGAGATTTATCAATACCGCTGCCGGATAAACCGGAGCAATATCTTTTTTAGGCTTAGCCAGGAGGCGGGTTTCGCCTGCCGCCCCGGGCTCTTCTTTTATTTTACCGCGGGAGACCGTAAACCTGGTCTTGCCGTCTTGGAAATATTGCGCCGGAGGAAATACGATGATAATACGCTCCTCTCCGTTATCAAACGCCAGCATATTATCTATAACAGCGGCATTAGCCGGCGGAACATTCTTACCTAAATTAATTTCTCTCCAATTAGAAGCAACGAGTTGTTTGCGGTAGAAATTTTTTACCGCATCCCCGCTTTCATTAGTTACGTAATAGGTAAAATGCTGCTTTGAGCCGGCGATCAACCTGTCCTCTTCTATTGTCTTCCGGGCCCCGTATGGCACCGGGGTAGAGGCCTGCCCCCACCAATCAGCATAAAGCCAGCTAACCTGAAAAAGGGTTATAATAATCAATGCTAATAAAGTACGCTTACCTGACATTTTATCTCCTTACTTACCCGTCGTGCTAAGCTTATCCGTATCGATAATATCCGAGTCAAATTCCATTCTCGGCGGGTATATTTGACCGCCCTGCTGGCCAATATTTCCCTGAAAACTTACCAAGCTGTAACTATAAATATCCGGATACGCGGTCTGCCAGAGGCCCAAGTCCGTTCCCTCGTGATGTTGATGGGTGTGAACCGTAACAAAGCGTTCATTATCCCAGGGCTTTACGTCGTTAATCCAACAGATAATATCCAGCGCGTCTCCTTCGCTATCTTTTGTCGAACGCTCCGGCATTAATCCGGCTTCAGCCGCAACAAGCAGGGCGATCATGGCGGGGATTAAAGCGATCGCTGCCAGCACCGCTGCATTACCTACCCCTGCCGACGCCTGGCCTGCTGCAGATAAGTTGCACGCAGCTACATAACCATCTGGAAATGGTTTGCCACATTGAATCACGGCAAGAGCGAAAAACTTAGCAGCAGTCCTATATGCCTCACCAGCTGCAATCATATCTGCCTTAGCGCTCAAACCCAGGCCTAAAATAGAGGCTAAATCCGCTAACTCCACGGCTAACGGAAATACGCAAACCTGTAAATCAAAGGTATCCGGTTTTTCAATCGTCGAGTTTATCTTCACAAAATGGCCCCTGTCTTGTCCGTCTTTCCACGGATAAATATATTCATCCGGAGGGGTGTCTTCTTTAGCCAGATTAGAGATAGAAGTCAAAAACTCACTGAAGCTCCCCTGATAATCACGTTTTTTATCCGGATCAGTTACATCTTCGGGCGGGTCTCCGCTCCTTAATTTGTTCCCTATCCCGCTGTTGGCAAAAGCAAAGGTATAAGAATAACCCTTGGCATAATTGTGTTGTTTTTTCGCAGTCTCGCGTATCTTCAAATAGGTGAAATACTGGCCTGTCCAGAAACCCAGAACAGCGAGATTTAAAGCTATGATGATCTTAGTAAAGCTTGCTAACTCTGCAGCGGATGCGACTGCTGCTAAGTTAGCCACACCAGATTTTGCTAAACCAATAGGAGCAGCGCAACAGGCTGCTCCTGTCGCTATTATGCCGGCTGCCGTGGCTTGATTTGCATAGGTTTGCGCAAATGCTAATTTTATCAGTGCCGTAGCAAAAGATACGCTAAAAGAAGCGTAAAACATCCAGTATTTTGCTTCTAACGTGCTATTACTCTGGGCAATGCCGTTAAATAAGCTCGCCATAGTCGAGCCTCCGGCGAGCGCTCCGGAGTCTGCGGCGTTAGCCCCGTAAGTCTTGGTCATCGCCACCTTACTTAAATTCACCGAGACCATCGCCATAATAATGAGCACAACCAACACGATGATAAATATCGGGACCATCTGGCCCTGTTCATACCTGAATTTATTTTTGGAAAAATTTGTAAACATCGCCGCCCTTCCTTACTTCACTATAACCTTATTCTCAGTAAGCGCCTCCGGGACATAATTCCAACTCACGGGCTGAATGTAGTCGTCTTTACCTGTCCCGGCAGTAACGCGCGTATTATTGTAAGCGACCTGGCGTTTGATCATCTGATTATTAAACCAGAACCAGATATTCACCATCCCGCCGAGGACAATGACCAGGATGATAAACGCCATCACTGTCTCAATGGTCCCCTGTCCTTTATTATTGCGCGCGCTCCTCATTTTAATGCCCGGGTGTATACCACGTCCGGCCCCTTTCTACTTCTGTGCCTGTCGCAGCCTCGCTATACCGGTACTGGTGCGTATTCGGATCGTAATAAACTCCCTGCGTAACTGTCCAGAGAGGCTTATTATCTTTATCTACTAGAGTGGTGGTGATAGTATCTTTTAAAGTCGAGGAGCGGATATTGGTAATGCCCGCCGCATCCTCCTGCTTACGCGTGCTCTCTTTAAATTGCGTATCTTGAGAAGTCGTTACGTTCTGCACGCTCCCGATATCTTTAAGATTAGGGGAATAATTATCGTTTACTTTGTAATAATTAGCGCTCTCTCCGGCGCTCCCTACTTCGGGGACCGACCATAGGACGCTGGCGTTGGCATTAGTGGTCTGGGAACTTCCTTTTCTGAAATACCCGGAGATATCCGCGTCTCTCCTATTCTCTAAAAGCGAGAGCTGTACCGAGCCTCCGCCTGCCGAAGGCGTATTGATCCCGCCGTAGTTAGCTATCTGCAGCGCTTCGCGGAAGGTGCGCATCTGCACATACTGCAGGTCATTGGCGCGGCTTAAATAAGAGAGGAGGATGCCGAAGATGACCAGTATAAGGCTGCCGAATATTGCCAGCTCTAACAATGCCTGCCCTCTTATGTTCCTACCACGTATCATTTTAGCCCCCTACTGCTGCTGTTCGGTATTGCTGGACGTATTCGAACTCTGATAAACAACGCCGGAATCCGATAAAGCTGCCGAGACCCCGGTAGTATCGATAATCCTGCGCGTATCCACCACATTGGAACTTGAACTGGATTGCGCGACTTCATTTAAACTGATAGCTCTGGCTCCTCCCAACATATCTATAGAGGTCATATTCGAAGCAGAATTAGAAGTGCTGTTGCTTGAGACTATGGCATTGACATAATAATCCGCAGCCTGCATCTGGTTCCCGCCGCCGATAAAATTATCCGCCATATCCTTGACCTGCCCCTGAAAAGAGCGCTTGATATAGGTGCTCATCGCAAACAAAACAATAGCGATGATCCCGAAAATAATGCTGTATTCCAGAACTGAAGCGGCTCTTTTATTCATTTCTACCTCAAAGGTTCCTGATCCACGCTTAAAACATTCTCAACGCGGTTAGTCTGCTGCAGCGTGTTGGCGCTGGACTCATAAATGCTCCGGTTCGTGCCGTTTATCTCCTGCTCGTAACTTGACCCTTTTTCATTCACCTCGCGGTTTATGGTGATATCCGAGATAGTCGCGCCCGGAGAATAACTAACCGCCCCGATCTGCTCGGCGCTTGTCTTGATCTTTCCCTGTATCCCGCCCTTTAAGTATATCTGCATACCGACGAGCGCGGCGACCAGAATACAGATAAAGACCGCGTACTCCACCAGGCTTTGGGCGCTATTTCTCATCACTCTACCTCTTAGTCTCGTCCAGCTCGGTCTGCACCTGTTTAAAACGGGCGTTTACCGAGCGCTGCATATAAACATACATCGCCACGAGTGCCGCGGAGACTATCATGATCAGCATCGCGTACTCTAACAAACTCTGGGCTCTTTTCCTTAAGAAGATTTTCATCGCGGCCCCTTTCATTTTACTGCTTCATTCCGGAAATGATCCCGGAGGCCTTATTAAAATATTTCTGAAAAGCGTTCTTAATGTTATCCTTAAATCCCGCGGCGATCACCGCCGCAAGGACCACTATCATGATAATGGCGTATTCCGCTATACTTTGAGCCCGGTGGTCTTTCATCTTACTTGCCTCCGATAGCGAATGCCGCGCCCTTCATAAACTCTAGCAGGATCGGCGCGCCTATTACTATGCCGATGACCGGCAGAATACAGAAGATGAGCGGAATAAGGATCTTGATCGGCGCCTGTAAGGCGAATCTCTCCCCGCGGTGGAAGCGCATCATGCGCGTGTCTTCCGACAAGATCATGAACGCCTCGGCAACCGGTGTCCCCATCCTCTCTGCCAGGACCAGCGTCTGGACAAACGAGCTTACTTCCGGAATATTCAGGCGCTTGGACATATCTTTTAAAGCCTGCGAGCGGGACTTACCCCATTTGATCTCTTCCAAGACAAATGCCAGCTCTTCCATCATCGGGTTCATCGGCGTTTTATCGATGACCCACTTGACCGCGGTGGTAAAATCCAACCCCGCTTCAACGCAGAGGCCCAAAAGATCGACTGTCTCCGGCAAGAGGCGGGCAATGGCGTATTTGCGCTGGGCAATTTTGCGCTTCACGATTATATCCGGAATCATATAACCTAACAAAAGCGCAAAAGCGAATTCCCAGATCTGCGGCTTGGCAAGCACAAAATAAGCGGCAACACAAAGAACAGCCATGAGTATAATTTTCAAGTTAAAGAATTCTATGGCGGTAAAACGTAAGTGCGCGGCATCCAATTTATTCTTCAAATCCAGGTCAAGATGCAGTTTCTCCAGTATCTGGCGCGAGAAAGGTATAACCTTGGTCAGGAAATTATGCAGGCGCACCTTCTGCACCTTCTGTTCAGCGTCGGGGAGCGTGAGCCTGCGGGTAGCGTACGCCGGCGAAGAAAGTATCGAGGCTACGATCAACCCCGCGCTTAAAATGATCAGGCCGTAAATGGCAAAAAGCATTAAATCTCCCTCCTATATCTTGATGATGCTGAACTTGCGTATTAAAACCATCCCCACAACCTGCAAGATTAGCGCAACGATCAAAAGCGTCCTTCCGGTGTCGCTCTCAAGCATGATGTCAAAATGATGTTTATTGTTCATAATGACCCAGACAAAGAATATCAGCGGTAAAATTGACATGATGATGCCCTGCATCCTGCCCTGAAGAGTAAGGGTCTTGATGCTTTCTTTCAGCTTGCGATTATCGCGTATAGTAGTAATAAGACGGCTGAAAACCTTGGTCAGGTCGCCGCCGGTTTCACGGGCGACTAAGACCGAATTTACTACCAGGCTTAAGTCTTCCATCTGCATTCTTTTATCCAACCGCCTCAAGCTCTCTTCAAGGGTGATACCCATGCGGTTCTCCCTGACTAAAAGGCCGATCTCCTGGCCCATGGGCGCGGGCATCTCCTCGACGAGGACTTCAAATGCCTGCAAGAGGCTTAAGCCGCCTTTCAGGGCGCTGGAGAGAATCATGATCGAGTCGATAAGCTGATCGTAAAATTTCTTTCTGCGCTGCGCGTCCCTTATCTTTAACATCATATTCGGGATAGCTAACCCCACAAACGCGCCGGCAAACGCCCCCAGCCAGTTACTGGCGAGGATATATCCGAGCGTGCCCAGAACAGGCGGAAGGATATAATAAAGCATGATTATCCTGCGCGGACTCTTGTCATAGGAGAACATATCGTCGAGTTTTTTCTCGATGACCCGCTCCTTTTCATCGTGCCAGTCCCGCGCCTTTTCCTCGACCTTGGGCGCTCCCGCCATAGTCAAGAGCACAATGGAAGCCGCCACTAAACCGACAATAACTAAAAATAATATGGCCAAAGACATTTACCTTGTCTCCTTTCGCAACAATTTTAAATTACCAGCTGCCTTCGCTGTTCAGCGACCCTGTGTTCTGGGTCGTATCGCGGTTCTGCGACTGGTTGGTGCTGCTTGTGGTGTAGGCATTAGTCCCGCCGACGACATTCTCCGTCGAATTTACGCTTGAATAAGTCGTAGTATTCGCGGTCGACCGGGTCGGAGAATACTGTTCGCCGATCTGGTCACTCGCTTCTTTCACCCGCCCCTGAAGGCCGCCTTTGATATAAGACTGCATCATGATAAGCGCCCCCACCACCACGCCGATTATTACCGCGTATTCGAGCGTACTTTGGGCCTTTCTTTGTTTTAAACGGATAAACATTTTGTCCTCCCTGTCTGCCGATAGGCAGGCTTATTGTCCCGAACTGTTGACAGAAAGCGTCTGCTGCTCCCTGGTAACGTTAGTCCGCTGATTGGTAGTCTTGCTTACGCCGCCACCCAAGGACTCACCTTCACTCTCGTTACTGGACTGTTGAGTCTGGGCATTTGACTGCACATAATACGGCTCATACTGCGAAGTATTGAAAGTAAGCGTATTCCCGCCGACGGACCCGCCGGAACCCCGGGCATCCACCACGTCCTTAATGCGGCCCTGTAATCCTCTCTTGATATAGACCTGCATCGCGATAAACGCGCCGACGACAATGGCGAAAAGTATGGCGTACTCTGCCGTGGTCTGCGCCCTGCTCCTGTTCATTTGGATAAACATATTTCACCCCCCTTGATTTGTTTTAAAAAACTAATTTCCGCCGAGATTCATGTTCTGGACCTTGGTATCCATCTTGGTCGATACCCCTTCCAGAGAACTCTGAACCTTAGTCCCTACCAACCTGGATGCTATGATCACCGCTGCCACTATCGCAGTCAGGATGATCACATACTCCAGAGTTGACTGCCCTTTTCTTTTGAACATCTTACCACCTCCTAAGTTTGTACTGAAGATCCTCTAAAAAAAGAAAAACCGCGCTACCGCCAATTGGAATTCTGCTTGTCGGTAACCCGGTTCCTACAAAGACAAATCGAACTTGTGACGAGCAGCGTCCCGTGGCCATGCGCATCCACTACCTCCATAGCGGAATTGCTTTCTTGCTTGTCGTCCTTCGTTAATTCTTTACCTATATTGTATTTAAAATATATCATTAATAGAGGTAAGTGTCAATATTATTTAGGGTTTACAAGAAAGCGGTTTCGAAATTTCGCGGCAGAATTAACTTTCTAACCCCGCTGATTAAAAGAGTTTACCTAACAATCCGGGCTATCCGAAATAAGCCAATATTCCCTCATCCCAATAACCACCCCCACCCCAATAAACCACCCCAACACCCAATCCCCTGACACTCAGTTTTAAGCAGTTTCCACCCCGAAATAATAATGTCCAATCTAGATATTGACAAGATTGGACATTAGTGATATACTTTTCTTGAGCTTAAAAATGTCCAATCTGGAGTAAATATGGGTATTGTACATAAACTGATCCCCCAAATAAAAGACTTCATTTTAGAGCAGAAAAAGGCTGACCCAAAGATCAGCTGCCGCAGCCTCTCTGACCTTATTGATGAGAAATTCCAGATCCAAGTCTCTAAATCCAGCATTAACGCTATATTCAAGGGATCCGGGCTTAGCATGCCTGTAGGGAGGAGTTCAGAAGGAAAACGCAAGCTGCGTATCGAAGCCCCTGCTCTGTTGCTTTCCGCGCCTGCGCCTGAACCCGAGCCGGCTCCTGAACCGGTCATTGAAAAGCCTGTTGAGCCCGCGCCTGAACCAATAATTGCAAAACCTATCGAACCTATGCCTGAACCGGTCATCGAAAAACCTGCTGCTCCGGCGCCTGAACCCGAACCGGCTCCTGAACCGGTCATTGAAAAACCTGCTGCTCCGGCGCCTAAACCAATAATCCAAAAGACTTTTAAGGAGTTTGAAAAAGTAGAATTTACCGAAACGCCGAGCAGCGGAATCATACTCTTAAAAGCGGCGGATTATCTTATCAACGGAAATTACGACGCAGCCGAGATCATCAAAAAAAGGCTTAACCGCTCCGGCGGCAATCTCCCCGCCCAAACCGAGGCTTTTACCTTTTCCCAATTACCGAATTCCCTGCCGGCAAACCTTGAGCCCATAACCGGCATAAGGATGAGTCCCGAAGACCTGGATAATTATGCTCAAGAGATAAATTCCGTTAAGACCTTGACGCTTGATATTTCCCGCGTAATAGCCAACTGCCTTGAAGAGGTGCGCTGCATAAAAGTTATACTCTCCGACGGAAACTCCTTCTACCTGGATGCCCAGATGCACTCCATCTGGTCCACCCCGCACATCCCTTACGATTTTTCTTCGACTGCGTCCGATATCAAACGCAGCGTTAACGATTACTTCTTCGCCGGAGAGCCCATCTCTTTATTTATGGCACCGGGCTATGATACACCCTCTAAAGACCTTTTTAATTTTATCGCCGGAATGGAAGGGGTAAATAAAAAAATAACCCGCCTTACCGTCTGCGGGAACAGGTTCGAGGATATGGATACTGTCGCGATAGACGCACCCAAGAAGTATTATTATATCTTCGGCGCCTGGCCGTGGCAGTTTGTAGGCGCGCGTAAGGTCAAGAAGATCGGCGAGTTTAAACCTTACCGTTCGCAGGTCTTAAAAAAAGACGCGCTTTGCGCCGAGCTTGATATAGATTTCATCAACCCCGAAACCAAAGAAGCGATCAACTTAAAGGGGTGCGCTTTAAAAATGAGCCCTGCGGAAAAGACCAGGCTGATCATTTTAAGCAACCTTACCGGCGAAAAAGCCCTACCCGCGGCTTTATGCGAGGCATATTTATCCCGCTGGCCGAATTTAGAAGAAGCCTTTCAGGATTACAGCCGCAAGATCGAACTCTTTACTTATACGGCGGAGGCCCGAGCCTTTTTCAGCCCGGAACATTTCAACTTGGAAGGCATCCCTACCCTAAAAGATGCCAAGACCGTAGCCGCGAATTATCTATTTACCCTGGATTCATTCCTTAAATGGCACCTTTTGCCGCAAGGGTATGAAAAACAAGATTTCACGGTAACTGGGGCTCGTTTTTACGATTTAAAAGTGAACCTTAAAAAGGAAGGGAACTGTGTGGCGGTAAATTTCCAAATTCCTCAAGGATACGCATACCTTAACGACCTGCAATACCTCTGCCGCCGCCTCAACGAAAGATTTATCCGCTTGAGCGACGGCCAGCGCCTCTGGTTCAATTCTTAGGGACACCCTTCAATCCAAAGCAGGGACACCCTATATGCCAAAGCTGAGGGTGTCCCCAAAAGAAAATTTTTAGTTAGATTTGCCCTACTTCTTCGTCTATTGTATTGGAAGGAGATGATTCTATGCCTAGGGGAGCGAGAATACTTTTAAGGAACGTGCTGTACCATATTATAAACCGCGGTAATCAAAAAGAACGGATATTCCTGGAAGGATCAGACTACCAGGAATATTTACGAATATTAAAACACTATAAATGCAAATTTCGATTCAAGGTTTTCGGATATTGTCTAATGCCAAACCATGTCCACATAATGCTGGAGCTAAAGAATCCCCAAGACTTGGCAAAGATAATGCAATGCTTGACCCAAACTTATACCAAATGGTTCAACAAGAAATATGAAAAAGTCGGACACTTATGGCAGGGTAGGTTTAAAAACATGGTGATACAAAAAGATGATTACTTGATAAATTGTATATCTTATGTGGAAGCGAACCCTGTGAGGGCTGGCATAGTTAGGTTTCCAGCAGATTATTGCTGGAGCAGCTATAAAGACAGGGTATTTGGGAATAAAAATGCCTTGCTGGATTTACCCGATTCAACTTAAATAAGTACCGGGGACACCCTGCCGATTAGCTCCAAGGGTGTCCCTAAATAATGGAAAGGAGATCGCCTTTAGAAGTCCGGGCGGATTGGATGGTACCGACGGGAAGCTCAATAACGCAGGCGGCGCGAAGGAATACCTTGCTTAGCCTTGCGGGCTTTAATGCAGGCACTACGCCTACCACATAATTATTTTTATCCATAAAAAGCAAATCAATAGGAAATCGCATAAAAAAAGTATGTATCGAGTTGCAGGGCCGCAGAATCAAAGCCTCTCCCGCAGGAAATTCTTTTCTCCCCAAAAGTCCTTTTACCCTTGCCAAAATATTATCTGCCATAACCGCCTTATTTGCTAATATGGTATTTTTACTTTCATTGCTTATTTTCATATATTTGGTTAGCTGGGGACACCCTACCGATTAGCTCCAAGGGTGTCCCTGGTTTTACTGGGCGCGGAAGATGTCTTCCGGCAGAGGGATGCCTTTGATCCTGAATTCATTGATAAACGACGGGACATAACCGGTAGCCTGGAAATCTCCCAGGACATTATGCTCCTTATCCATCCCGGTCTGCTTAAACATAAAGATATCTCTTAAATCGATGTGCGACTCATCCTTCATCCCGCAGACCTCAGTGACCTGCAATATCTTGCGGCTGCCGTCGGAGAGGCGGGCGGTGTGAATGATCATGTGTATGGCGGAGGCGATCATCTCGCGGATGGCCCTGATAGGAAGTTCTATCCCGGACATAAGTATCATGGAGTCAAAACGGGTCAGGGCGTCCTGTGTAGAGTTGGCGTGCACCGTAGTCATCGAGCCGTCATGGCCGGTATTCATCGCCTGCAACATATCCAGGGTCTCTACTCCGCGGCATTCGCCGATGATTATCCTGTCGGGGCGCATTCTCAAGGTATTCCGGAAAAGGTCTCTTATGGTGATGGCGCCCTTGCCTTCGATATTCGGAGGACGGGATTCCAGCCGGATCCAGTGATCCTGATGCAGCTTTAGTTCCGCGGCATCCTCAATAGTGACGATCCTCTCGTTATTCGAAATAAACGCCGAAAGTATGTTTAAGATCGTCGTCTTACCGCTACCCGTACCGCCGGAGACAATGATATTTTTTCTACAGGTGACCGCAGCCTGAATAAAATCCGCCATTGCCTTGTTTAAGGTGCGCAGTTCGATCAACTCTTCGGTCTTAAATCTTTCTTTGCGGAATTTCCTGATAGTCAAAGACGGCCCGGTCAAAGATAGCGGAGGGATAATGGCGTTAACGCGCGATCCGTCGGGCAGGCGCGCGTCAACCATGGGTACCGACTCGTCAATCCTTCTGCCGATGGGCGCTATAATGCGCTCAATGACTATTTTTACCTGCTCGTTAGAGATAAATTTCTTGCTGGTAGCCTCGATTTTTCCCCGGCGCTCGATATAAACCTCGTCTTTGTTGTTGACCATGATATCTGTTATCGTCGGGTCAGCGAGCAGGTCTTCCAACGGCCCGAGGCCGAGCGCCTCATCCAGCATTTCTTTGACTAACTTTTTACGCACATCGGGTGAAGTAATAAAACTCCCCGCCTCCTCCGTGAGAAAATTCGTGACCATGACCTCGGCCTTATCGCGCAATTCTTTATTCTTTTTGGAATCGCTAAATGCCTTGGAGTCAAGGCGCTTTAAATTTAATTCTTCTATCAAGCGGGCGTGTATTCTGCGTTTAAGCCTTATAATCTCGTCCGCCTCTTCGTAAGGATCGGGCCCGATAAGCGCTTCGGTCAACCCCTCCTTCTGCCAAAAATCGCCGCTCTTGGCCAACGTGCCTTCTTTTAATTTTAAGGCGTCTATCTCGGCGTGTTCGATATAAAGTTTTTTATTCGTGGTCAATTCATGGGCGAATTCCTTGATGGCCAAAGATATCTTTGACCTGGGGCTATCCAATATCACCGGAATGCTCTGATTGATCGCCTGGCCCGTAATGCGTCCCTCCGACGGGATGCGCGCGACGATATCGACCGGTAAAGAAACGCGCACCTCATGCCAGCTTATACTGGATAAAGACTCCGCGCGGTTTAAGACCACCCTGACCATAGAGAGCGGGATATGCATAAATTGCAGGGTATCCAGCGCCCACTTAGTTTGGTAGACCGAGAGCACATCCGGGGTCACCACAAATAAAACCAGGTTCGCCTGATTCAATACGCCGGCGAATGTCTCGGTGAAGATCTTTCCCGCGTCGATTATGATGTAATCGTAATCTTTATCGTAGAGCGTAAAAACGCTTTTTATCAATTCAGGGTCAAGATGAGGGGATTGTTGCGGGCGCAATACAGCGGGAAGAAAACTGATCCCCAGGCCCGGGGCAGTGGAAAGAAAATCTTTCTTGACCACTGATTCGGGATTTCTTTTTATCTGGGCCATCAGGTCCACCATGGCCTTCTGGGGCTTTAAATTCAGCATGTGGGCCATGTCGCCCGCGCCAAAGGTATCCAGGTCTATAAGACAGACGCGCTTGCCTTCGTCTTGAGCAAGGCTCACGGCGAGATTGGCGGCGACCAGGGTTTTACCCACGCCGCCCTTAGTGCTGAATAAGACGATTCTCTGGGACATTGGTTATTCTAAACGGTAGCTTACAGGCACCTCTACCCACAGATCTGCCTGCTGTATTGTGGGCGGGAATGGCGGATAGCTGGAAACACTCTTGGCGACATTCACTGAATTATCGTCGAGGACTTTATACCCCGAAGAAGAACTGACTGATACGTCAAGCAACTGACCTAAATAAGAAAGGTGAAGTTTTAATTTTGCCGTGCCTTCAAAACCCGACTGTTTTGCCGAAGCCGGATAAATAAGATTATCCAAAATCCTGCGCTGGACAACAGCCGCGTAATTCCTGATATTCTCCGGGATCGCCATGGCGGGCGCGGAGACTTCTGCCTGGACCTTGGAATCTGCCACAGGCATAGAGGTAGTTGTTTTCTTTGCCGTCGCCTTGATCGCCTTGACAATAGCCGGAGTAAGGGTTACAAACAGCTCCGTATCCCCGCGGTTTCCCGCTCCGCCGCCGGTGGACTTGACGGTCTGCCTGAACATTGCGCCCAAAATAGGTATATCGCTGAAGAACGGGGTTTTTCTTACCTGGTCTTCTTCTTTCTGTTTGATCAACCCGCCGATCAGCAAAGTCTGCTCGTCATTAAGATAAAGTTCGGTGGTGAAATTACGCTTGGATAAAGGATAAGCCTTGGCAGTAATGGAAGTGGTGGTCCCGATAGTCTCCGCTTCTCCGACTTCGCTTACCTGGACATAAACCGAGAGCTTGATCCTGTTGTCTTCAGTCACCGTCGGCTTGACCTTCAGCTTGATGCCGAATTCTTTATATTCTATCTGCACGCCGCTGTTTACCTGTGTAGTAAAAGTTGAGAACGTAGGTTTTTCTCCGCCGACAAACATCTCCGCTTCTTTCCCGCTCTGGCAAGTCAGCCTCGGCCGGCTTAAAATGCGCGCCTTCCCGTCCCTTACCAAGGCATCCAGCGACCAGGTAAATGCCGCGCGTCCGTAATTGGATATCTGGAATAATTTATCCAGGTGCGAGCCCGTAAAAGTGCGCGTAAACGATTCGGTAGACCCGGGATTAGCCCCGCCTGCGGTAGCGGTCACTGTTGTCGCGCCCACGCCGGGTATCCCGGGAGAGCCGATTTCGGTAACCGTAATATTCCCCGGCCAGCTGAAACCCAGAGTGCTCGTCGAATCTTTATTCATCTCCAGGACCTGCACGTCGATCTCTATCGAGGTCTCTTCTTCCTTTATATTGATCAGGTCGACTGTCTTGGCCTTTAAAGTGCCCAGCGCCGTCGCTATTCTTTCTTTGTCCGCCGCGGTCTTCACAGCACCCAAAAGCATGATCTTATTTTCTTCGTCCGCTGCCCGGGTATAAACATTAGGCAAGTCCAGGTCTTTTATTATTGCGTCCACCCGCTCCTTGATCACATCCATATTCTCGATTACGACTTTTACTTTATAAGACTGCTCGCCGAAACCGTCCCAGATGACCAGGGTAGTCGTCCCTAATGATTTAGGATTGATGGTCACTTCGTTTTTATTCACGTTGGCTACATCCGCGACATTAGGGTTGCCCACTACGACGCGGTAGGCGTTATTTACCGCCACCACCTTAGGTTCTCCCATATACACCTTAAGCACTTCCGGATTCTCGTCGCCGACTAAGGCGTAATTGCATAAAGGCAGGAACGCGTTAAGACAAAACATTACGAAAATTCCGAGCAGTAATTTGTTTTTCATATTTTTTATTTGTATACGGGGACCCTCTCCTTCTGAAGGCCATGATATACTTCGATGAAACTTATAGGTTTAGGCTCATCCGCTCTTTGCTGCGGAGGCATGACATACTGGAAAAGAGTATCCCATGTCGCTAATTGCGTGGGCTCGACCTTGGCATCCGTCGGAGAGCGCAGGACCAGGCGTATCTTACCCTGCTCCTGGACAAAAGACAAAAGGCCGGCCTCCTTGGGCGAAAGCGCCAAAGTTATCAGAGCAGAGGACTCGGTCGCCTGCTGCTTGCCGTATCTGGCAAGCTGTTCCATTGCCGGGGCTGTTCCGCCTGTCTCCTGGCCTACGGCAAGTATCAAGACATTCTGGAAAAGAGGTATAGAGGTAAGCTGCGTCACGGGCCTGCCTTCGACAACTTGTATCGGGATATTTACCAGCGCGATGACATCGACATAGTCTCCGGCTTTGATCATCCCGACGAGTGTTGAGGCGTTATCCGCGACGATCGTTATAGCGCGCTTGCCTACGGGAGTAAGAGAGGCGAGATCGCCGGAACGCTTAAAAGAAAGTTTGTCCAGCGTTACCTGTTCGCCTTTTGATATAGGAGCGACCGTAAGCATGCCGGATATTCTGTCCACGGACTTGACCGCCCCGCCTTCTACGCGGTTATTGGGGACTATTTTTGCTTCCAGCCAATCGGGGTCGATCACGACTCCCTGCGCGATATCTTTTTTAGCAATCAGCACCGGGGTCTGGTTCGCCTGAATAGCTTCCAGTTCCTGTTTGGCGCGCAATCTGGCGGCGCGGTTCTGCTCGTCAAGGTAAACCTTGATCATAAATATCGCGATCAACGCCAGGCCGATACCGATGATAAGTATTATCTGCTGTTTCTGCAGTTGAATGGGTAGGCGCATATTATTTTATTTTCCCTTCGTAGATCTCGATGCGGGCGGAGCTGGAGAGCTTCCCGACGAGGTCATCAAGCTTCTGCTGCTGTTTTAGAAAGGTCAGCCCCTTCTTGATATCTTCCCACATGTCCGTCAGTGATTTTTGCTGTCCGCCTTTTTTGGCTTCCAGCTTAATGATGCAATAACCGTCGGGAGTCTTAAATACCGAGCTTACGCGGCCTACGTCCAGCGTGTCCGCGAAAGCCACCGCGTCAAACTGAACACTCTTAGTACCTTTCTTAACGTAGCCGAGGTCTCCGCCGTTCTTGGCGCTTGCGCTCTTAGACTTTTCTTTGGCCAGGCTGGCGAAATCAGCGCCCTGCAAAAGCTGGATAAGAATATCGCGGGCATCCTGCTCCGACCCGACGACTATCTCTCTGATCTCTCTCTGTTCAGGGTCTTTCAACTGATCCTTATATTTATTGTAATAGTCTTCGATCTCGGCGGAGCTGACATCCGTAGTCTCGGCGATCTGTTTGACCAAGACCATCAGCAGAAGTTCCTGGCGGGTCTTCTGCAAAACGCGCGTAACGTCTTCGTTGCGGTCAAGCCCTTTATCCGCCGCGTCCTGCGCCAGAAGCGTGCGCCGGATCAAATCGTTTTTAAGATGATTTACTTTCTGTTCCTTGGTGGTGATCTTTAACTCCGGCTTATCCTCCGGGACGCTGGAGTTGTATACGTTGATATCCTGATCCAGGTCGTCCTGGGTAATGACCTCATTATTTACCTTAGCCACTACCGTGCCTGATTTCACTTCCGAACCAAGCGATATATTGACAGCCGCTTTCTTCCCTTGGAAGAGGCCGATCTTATCGCAACCGGTCAGCGATACGGCAATGAACAGCGATACTATAAAGATGAATACTCTCATTGATCCTCCGATTAAAGTTATTCCTTTTTGATTTCGTTGATGATCTTGATCAGAAGCTGGGCGATCTTGGCGATGATGTAGAAAAAGAAGAAAAAGAAAGCGTAGACCCCCAGAATGATCAAGCCCATCCAGCGCGGATAACCCTGGGCCAGGCCTAAGGTTATGGAGATGCCGCTGACTAAACCGAAAAACAAAAAAATCCAGGCCGCAATTTTAACTACGACACTGGATACCTGTAAGAATTCTAGATGCTCGCGCATTACCCCTCCTTATATTATCTAAATTTTAGCGTAAACTCGAAAAAATGCAAGAAAAATTTTGATTTTTATTTTTTCAGTTCCTTTTCCTTTTGCGCTATCCTTTGGGAGAGTTCAACATCCTGCGAATTATAAAGTTTAGCCTCTGCGAGAAACCTTCGCGCCTCTTCGGCGCGGTTAGTCGCGGCATAAAGGCAGCCTAACTGGTAACAGGCGGAGGCGTTTTTCTTCTTCAGTTTATTGGCCCGTAAAAGCGCTTGCTCTGCCGGCTTATATTCCTTGAGCGCGATCAAAGATTCCCCCAGATCAGTTAAAATCTCGGCGTTCTTGGGCATAAGGAGCGCGCCTTTGCGCAAATTCTCAAACGCATCCTGCGCCAGACCCTTACGCAACGCTACTCTTCCCAGCACGTGAAAGGCCTCGGCGCAATCAGGCATGATGCGCAGCGCCTCGCGGGCTTCGCTAACTGCTGCGGCGTCTTCCCGCAGAAGGTCCAAGAACTTAGCCCGCTTAATATAAGGTAAAGGATAGATGTGCCTGATACCCAGAGGCTTTAGATCTGCGGACAGGGCGCCGTATTTGCTAAAATTTATGCCGAATTTATCGATCAGGTCTTTGTTAGCGGCTTCTTTCTTTAAAAATACCGCGGCTGATTCGTCAAAGAATACCAGCCTCCATTGCGCATCCGCGTAGATGACCCTGGCTAAGGCGGGAAAGTCCGTGGACGAGCCCGTAAATATTGCAGCGCCGATATTGTACTTCTCTTCTATCGCCTTAAAGGTAGGCGCGCTCCCTTTCATGGCGTCCATGTATTCTTTAAAGAACTCCGGGCCGTAGAACTCGGTGCGTCCGTCGATAAAAACCCTTTTGCGCGGATAGGCCTTCCCGATAAGGTATGCCCCGGAATTAAAATCATTGAAGATATTCGCCTGAATATTGTTGTCCAGGATAAACTCGACCGCCTTCTTAGGATAGCGCTTCTCATTGATGCCTATATGCTGACTCATAAACTTACCGGAATCAAAATCGTAGTAGCTTCCGACAGAGATGCTGTCTATTCTGCACCAGATCCAGAAAATAAAAAGAACGGCCAGAACATTACGGATCAAGAAATACGCCGCTATGCGCCATGCCTCCCGGCCCTTGAGGCGCTTTTCCAGGAAATTCAAAAGAGGCGCGCCGTAAATCACGATAACGGTGAATGCGGCAAAGACAAAGAACATGACATTGCGCTGCGTAAGCGCGAATAAGAAAAAGGCCAGCGTCAACACCGCGTCCGCAGGCTTGATCTTCTTAAAATTTAGCGCGAGGACCGCAAAACACAGTAAAACAAACCAATAAAAATAATTCCAGGAAAAATTATGCAGCCCGAATGTCGGGCGCAGCTCCTGGATATATTCAAAGAATATATTCGCCCTCCCGGCCAAGGCCTCTTTGAGGACAAATGCCGGATAAAGAGCGCCCCTTAATCCGTTTGGATTTATAAGACAGGCAGCTAAGCTGGCGGCAAAAAGCAGCCAACCCTGGCGGCTGGAGCGCCTGAAGATCAAAATGAGCAAAGGCCCGAGGAAAAAGTATCCGTGAAAATTTACCCATAACGCCTGCAACGGGATCAGCAGCCAGATGATCTTCTTGTTGGGATAGAACTTCAAAAGATAGAGAAAGAAACCGAAAAATAAAACGCTGAAAATATCCGGACGGATATTAAAACGGCTGGATGAAGCTGACACGGCCAGAAACAAAAGCAACGCTATTTCAAAATAATTCTTTATTTTCTTGCGCGCGACGAGGAATAGGATAAAAAAAGCGAAAAACAAAGCGTAGCAGGAAAAAAGTATGAGCCCTTCGGCGTGGGCAAAGTTATAGATCAGATAGGAAAATAGCTGGAAGAGCGGCTCGTGGTCGACCCAGGGTTGAGCGGGAAGAGTAAAAGAGAAAATATCGTGCAGGGGGACGGCCTTATTCTGCCAGATGAGCTCCCCGCTTTTAAGATGGAGCCAGATGTCCAGGTCGAATATGGCCAGGTGGCTCATGATAAAGATCAGGCAGAAGACGCTGATAACGGCAAGCGCGCCCAGGAGCTTATCCAGCCTGAACCCTATCCTCTTCGCGTCTTGGAAATTGATCATAAGGTATAACAAAAAACTGGTAGCCCTAATCGAAAACAGGTGGAACGAAATTGTATCCGAATTAGGACAACTATATCAGTTCAATGAGCTTTGCAGCTCGTTAACTATAAGTAATTAAACCGATTATATCAAATATGGATACCAAGTCAATAAGGAAATCTTATAGCGGGTAAGAAAAGATGCTGCAAAGCGGAGCACAGGAGAGAATTTTAGCGGAAGATGAAGCACGATAAGAAGTTAGGGCAAAAACGGGCTATGTCGTTTATGTCGCAAATAACTGAAGGCACCGCAGGATTAGACTGCTTCTTATGATTTGAACTACTTTAGTAGGGTCTTAGCAGTGAGAGCCAATATATACAATTATATAAAAAGAGGTATTAGGAAAGAATGTTTTACTGTGCTTCTTCTACTGACATAGATAACGTTTTGATATTCGGGAGACCAATTCGGTTTAAATAAGAAAAAAATCGTTGTGAAAGGCGTTCGCGGAACAATTCATTTATCGTTGCAAGATAGAATTTTTTATATTTTTCCTCAAAATAACAGAATGGAACTGAATAGTGTATTTTGAAATCAATGACCATTTCAGGAATCTGAAGAGCTACATCACTATGAAGAAATTGATATCGTGGGTCGCTATTCTTTTTAATGAATTTCCACAAGTCGCTTCCAATATTTACGGGTTTGACTGAAAACAATTCTTTTAAGTGTTCGCCCTGTTTTACAAGTTCAGCTGGAAATGCTGGAAGAATTAAAATATTGGGCAGGTATTGATTGAATTCGATTAACCCTTCGGGGGTAGGTTTCGCTACTTTCTTCTTTTCTCCTTCTTCAAGGTCACAGTCTTGACTAATAACAATGACATAAGGAAATTTTAAGTCAACTTGGGCGCTACCTTTTCCAATAATATAAAATTGTACATCCCTTAATATGTCGCCCTGACATATCCTTTGACAATTGTGCTTCTCATAAACGGTTGTTATTTTGCTTTTCAACATATCCAACAACGTGAGCAGTAGCTCTGCTTAAAATATATCTCCGATTTTTTACAGCATCAGCAAAATTACCGATAGCTACTTCTGCGCTTGCCTCGTTTCCTATATCTTGATGAACTGTTTGAGAAAAACCTGCTCCAGTCGTTGATTGAATAAAATAATTATAAGCAATCAGATAATCTTCCATCTACTCTACCTCCATTATCTCTCTCAAGCCATCTTTTATGCTCTTTTCAAATAACCCATCTGCTTCATCATTAAATCTCTCAATACAGTCAAAAACATTACTTTCGTTAAAATCCTGTGTAAAAAAATCAAAATCTAATATAAATTCTTTTCGTCTAATTTTTGCAGGAAATTCACTATTAATAAAACCATACGTAAAATTGACTTTATAATCATCGTGATTTATTACAACTTGGCTCATCGCTCTCGATACATCTTCTTTATTATCGAGAAATTTGTTTACTACATAAGTTAATGAAGAATCAATGTGTCGCCCCCATTCAAATGGATTACCCGTTTCTAAACGTATTTGATTTATATATCTTAAACCTAATCGATTATATTTAGACGGTTTGTAGAGTTCAATAAAAGACGCGATTACTTTTTTAGTAATAGTATCGAACTCCGTAAAATGTTGATATTTAAAAAACTCTATCGATATATGATTGAAGGTGAGGCTTATCTTTTTTGTCTTATTTTCATCAAAGAAAATGTAAATAGGGTATTCTTTTCTCTCATCTATCATTTGAGCCTTATTTACAGTAGCTTTATATTCTACTAAATTATTTACTTCGCGTTTCGGAAAGACACCGCTTACTTTTGCAGTAAAGTTATCTGCATTTTGCTTTAAAGCGTGTTCGGCTATCGGGGCAAAATCAATTCTGCAGATAACGTTCGTGAGGAAGTTTTTCTTATAAATTATTTTTTTAGGCTTGGGCATCTTATTTAACTGGAAGTCACTACTATAGGAGAATTATAACATTGTAGAAGAAAATATCAATTAAAATTATTATGGCAAATAGGCTTGCCCGAAATAATACAGGGAACCACTGCAACATCTTTACTCTTTAGTTTTATTCCGGAGGATTCAAACTATAAATTATTTTCAGCTTCTTTGATGAACCTGCTTAATGGTAGATTTAACGCCATAGCTATTTTGTATCCGACACCAATCCCCATATCTACCTTGCCCAATTCGATTTTACTGACATAAGTGCGATGTATCTCCGCCATATCAGCAAAATTCTCTTGGGAAAGATTCAGCTTGTGGCGTCTTCTTCTAATAGCAATCCCAAGCTCCTGCCTGAATTTTTTAGTCTTGATTTGTCTTTCCATAAGGTTTATAATCTCATAATGTAGCCTATTCATCTACATACGATAGTCTACAAAATATAAGACGAGTAACCTTGTATTTTCCAAAAGGAAATGGAGAGATTATGAATAAATTATTAGTGCTGTTCGTTGCTTCATATTTTATTGTAATTGAATTCCTTTATGCTGCCCCTGTGGATGTGCCTACAGTAATTCAGGGTCTGGAAGGTAACATCTTCAAAGATAAAAAATTAGGCATAGCACTATCAATAGCTGGTGAAACAGATTTTTTAAGTTCAAGAAAATTAGATGAGGCAGATTGGTGGGGTGGTGGCACTTCAAAAGTAAAAGGTCAATTTTATACCACCAAGATAATCCTAACAGTTATCAATAAATTTGATATTTATGGTATTTTCGGGAAAGCAGAGAATTTGGAATCCAGAGATGCACAAGGAGGTAGCACTAAACCTAAAGATAAGCTTACTTGGGGTGCAGGATTAAGTATGCCTATTTATGAATGGAAGAATTATGGTATTAAGTTTTTTGCTGATACGAAATACAGGGCAGTAAATAATATTGACTATAATAGCAATATTCAACAACCTCCTTCCCTGACTGGCGATATCCTGCCGAAATTTCTGGTGGATTGGCAAGAATGGCAAGTTGCTTTTGGCGCAGCCAAGAAATTTAAGTATTTTATGCCTTACGGTGGTCTTAAGTATTCTGATTTCAAAGAACTTAGTGGAGATAGAGCTAACTATGCTGACACTAATGTTGGAATATTTGTTGGTTGTGCTATAACTCCAATAAAGGAATTTTCTGTTGACTTGCAGGTTCGCGTTGTTGACGAAACAGCAGTTGCAATAAAAGCTACTTATAAATTTTAGGCATAAAGAGAACTGGACTGCTCGAGACATAAAGGATACTCCGGACGACATAAGAAAAACGCTTCCTCTCGATAATTTACCTCCCATTCTTCCAAACTACCCCGTAGAAATATCGCTTGACAAAAGTGAACGCGTATGTATAATTTAATAAACAGGAGATTGCTATGGAATATGACTGGAATAATGCACGGCGAAATTACATTTACTACGAAGCGAGCGATTACAGCGTAGCTAAAGAGCTTTATCCGCTCCTTCATAAACCCTTCCTGACCCTGAAGAAGGTCGAGAATATCATTGATGATATTACCTACCGCAAAATCAATCTTTGGTGCAATGACGAGTTAGTCTCTGATTCAAGAGAAGATAACGATGCCGGTTGGCGAAAATTTTCGTATATTGATATCGTTAAGCTTCTGCTTATTACTGATTTGAGAAAATTTAATATGCCAATTGATGATATTAAAACCATCATCAACAAGGTCTCACATACAATCTTTACTCAACTCGTCAAACCTACGACAATAAGGGTGTTAGAGTTAGAATACTTTTATCTAAAGGCGCAGAGCGGGAACAGAATAGCTCTGCTCATAGATTTTAAGAAAGAGCCTATCGTGGTCTTCGGAACAGAAGCAAAGACAATGGTAGATTATCAGGCAATCCGAAAAGCTGATTCTCCGCTCTTGATACTTCCCTTCTTCTCTTACGTTCAGAAAATAGCCGGTCTTTCAAATCATACGATATCCATAAATGAGAAAACGTCAATGAGTGATGTAGTGCTCAAGCGTTTCTACGCTCCATCTTCACAGGAACAAAAGATTATAGGCTTGATTAGAAATAAGGGCTACGAAGAAATTGCTATCAAGCGGAGCAATAACGACGCAATCGTTATCAAAACGAAACACAGGGAAAGCGGGAAATTCACCGATAAGGATGTCATTGACTTGATAAATAAACGAGATTATCAAAGCGTAACAGTAATAACGGACAAAGGGCAGAAAGTCGCTCTGATTCAGGAAGCAAATATAAAGGTTTAGTGTATCGAGAACAACTCGGACTCTAATCCTTATTATTTAACCGTTCGCGGAGAGTATCGGTAACGAATCGGGCTCTACGTTTTAAGTGGAGCCTACTATGCTCTCCGTTGAACAGTGCAAGAAATATCTACCGGCGGGGAAATATACCGACGAAGAGATTGAACGAATGCGGGATGAACTCTATCAGGTCGCAGAAATTTTAGTCGATGATTTTATTAAACAAAGTGGTGAAGCAAAAAAGTTTGTTAGATTTTCGACTTCATTTGCGTCAATTCAATTATAGTAGAGCATAAAAAAGGAGCGCGAGATATGAATATTAAAAGACTTATAGCAAGAGAGGGTCTTGTTTTAGTTGGAATTGTAGCAGCAGGAGCATTCCTAACCTTTTTGGGCTCTTGTCTTGAAAATTCTATCGCGCATAAATATAAAATACCTTATGAAGATGTCGTTTGGGACGATGATTTAGAAAAAATAAAAGCGAATATTTCCAAGATGGACGCCATCGGAGTATCTGCAAATGAGATTGACAAATATTTATTATCTGAAGGGTTAACGCTTAAAGAAGCAAATAAATTATGCTTAAGACCAAAGCGTGATTATTATAAAGAGGAAATTCAAGGCAAGCAACCTCAAGTAGATTTATCTTCCTATTCCGATGAAGAACTTATGAAAATAGTTGGTTTCAGCCAAAAGGAGCAAGAGGCGCTCAAAGAATTGCGGGTTATCAGAGAAAAGTATCCTGAATATAAGGATTTGGACGACGTTACGCTGGTCTCTAAATTAGGACAAAGATTTCCTCAATATCAAAGCGTGAGCCAAGTCATAACCTCAATAACTCATCCTGCGATTGTGCGAAAGAAAACGAACATTTCCACAAAAATTATCGCATCTATTACACCTAAAATGGGTTCGTTGGGGGTTTTTATCTTGATTTTGGGTTATCCATTATATCTACTGTTCAGATTTATTCTATGGGCAAAAAGAACATTAAAAGCAGGAGCGTGAGGTATGAATATCAAAAAAATGGTTGCCAGAGAAGGGTTAATTTTACTCGCCTGTGCTATATGTGCAGGTCTTTTTCTATTCCTTCAAAGCCTTATCCCTTATTGTAGCCCAAAATATGAGTATGACATTAAAACAAGTGGACATAAGTATGTTGTATCAACTCAAGAAGCAATCTATTCATTTGAGTTCAAAGATAAGGCAGAATTATATAAAACGCTCCAAGATAAATACCCAAAAGATTTGGGTAAAAATGACGGCGTTGATTTTGTTCCCGATGACTTAAAGATTAGCCCCCCAAAAACTATTTATAACTTCGCAGGACATATAAGAAACTTGCTGGGAAATTTGGGTCTGCTGTCAATTTTTGTCGTATATCCATTGTATTTAATAATCTGTTTCGTGATGTGGGCGGTGAAAACCTTAAAAGGCAAGGAGTAAATTATGAAAAAATTCTTATTATTGTGCTTATGTTTAGCATTGGCTTGGCAGATTAAAGTCTGTGCTTCGGCAGAAGAAACACCTAACTCAAAATATACAATAAACAAAATTGAATTAAGTATGAACGGCAATAATCATTTCTCTGGTAGAGCGATTTTTTACCCGCCCGAAAGAAAAGCAGTCTTTGAGATAATAAATAAAGGCAAAATGCCTTTTGATTTTAAGGACGCTCTCTTTTATGCTGTTACCTCTCTCCCCAACAAAGCGGTTTATCAACTTGAATATGATAAAACATATTATAAACAAAACCAACGAATAAGTTTGGTCAGTAACCCCGAAGATACTACCGCTATTCAATGTATTGTGCCAAGCAATTTCGTTTATGTCTCTGGGGCTTATATTAAACTGATTGATGGCACTAAGATTTATTTTGAGTATGAAGAATTGACTGCGTGGCAAAGATTCTATAAGGGTTTACTAAAGACGATAGGGATTAGTAATCAAGACAAGTTCCCCAAAGACGAAGAAGGATGGAAAACACTTGCTACTTCTTCGGGCAAACGCTTCCGATATAAACAAGTAGATAAGGAAGAAAAGGACTGGTGGGAAAATCTTCCAAACAATGAAGGTAGTGCGAGGTAACTAAAGGAGATTCCTATGACTATGGATATGAATATGGTCGCATTTATTTCGGGCGTGGTTTCTGTGATTTTGGGCTTCTTGGCTATTGCCTTATCTGTCATTTTTTACATTCAAGCAAAGGCGACAGAAAAAGAAACGGCAAAAACACTTGAACGTATTCAAGCACAAGCAGAAACTCTTAAAAGTATCACAGATAAACATATGACCCGATTGATTAGGCACGCTACCGAGCAAAAGCCAATTGAAGAAATTCTAACAATAATCGCGACCGTAAAGAATCTCCCTGATACAAACCTACAATTGCATCTTCAACAGAGAGAAATTGATGCCCTAACTGCTCAAGCAATCGAAGGCTACATTGGCTCTTATTACTACTCTGCAGTTACAAATTGTTTACTGCAATTTTATCTTCCTGATGCAAAAAGTTTTGATAGCACTAATCCGGGGCACGTTTTCACAAAAACAATGATTGATACGAGTCTCGGGGATTTTAATAACCTTAAAATCTTATTTGGACGAATAAATCAAGCGCTAATCCAAAGCAGTCCAGTATATTCATACTATACTTCAGCAGAGCAATTTTGGTCTCCCCTTATTAAGGATTCTGCGACTTGTTTTGTAGACAAGGAGCAAGGAGGGGTTCAGGAATAAATGAAGGCGATTATCTATACAAGAGTCAGCACTGTCGAGCAAGCCGATAAAGGATACAGCCTCGAAGGGCAAGAAAAAGAATGCCGGAATTTTGCCCTCCTGAACGGATATCCTATTGATAAGGTCTTCGTTGAGCGGGGCGAAAGCGCAAAGACACAACAAAGGACAGAACTTCAAAGACTCATCAAGTATTCCGTTGAGCACAAGAAAGAACTTTCCGTCCTTATCATTTGGAAATATGACCGTTTCGCCAGAAATCTCTCCGACCAAATGGAGCTCGTCAAGAAATTCGCCGATTTAGGCATCAGGGTTCTATCCGTAACAGAGAATAATGAAGATACGTCTGTCGGAAGATTGATGCGCAATATCATCGGTTCGTTTTCGCAATACGAGAACGACCTCCGAAGCGAGAGAACCAAGAACGGAATGATACAAGCTATAAAGCAAGGACGCTGGTGCTGGCGTCCCCCGCTCGGTTACAAGAAATCACGAGATGAATCAAATAAGCCTCTCCCCCTCCCGAGTAATAATAGCATCTATATCATCGAGGCATTCGAAGTATTCCAAACCGGTCTTTACTCACAGGCGGATATAGTCATTCGATTGAGGCGCGAGGGTTGCAAGCAGATGACAAAGGGATTGCTGAATAGAATCCTACGCAATCCATTCTATATCGGGCTTATCAAGGTCGATTGGCTGCCTGAACCGGTAAAAGGCTTGCATAAGCCGATTGTTTCGGAAGAGGTCTTCAGCCGAGTGCAACTCATTTTAAGCGGAAAAAGACCGAGCATAACACCAAAAGTCCGCAATAACCCTGATTTTCCATTGCGTAACTTCATCAGGTGCCCGAAATGTGGCAATAAATTGACCGCAGGATGGTCTACGGGACACAAAGGCACTCGGCACCCGTATTATCATTGCAGGAAAGGCGTATGTTCGGTTAACGTCAGGAAGGACGTGTTAGAAACGAGATTTTACGAGCTTCTCGAATCCTTTCAACCAACGCAAGACGCCCTTAATTTATTCGAGGCAATCGTGCTTGATGTATGGCGCGCGAAACAGTCAGACCGCATTAAAGAAGAATACCGGTTAGACAAAGAACTTCAAGAGCTGATAGCAACCAAAAAGAAAATTGACGAGCTACTAATTAAGGGTGTATTTGACGAGGAAACTTATAGGGCGAGGGCTGAAGAAATCAACAACGATATACTGATAAAGCGGGTCGAACTGAACGAGGCAAAAATTGAGCTCAATGATATAGAAGCGTGTCTGAACTACGGCAAAGCGATGATGGGGAACGCAGCGAAACTATGGGCGAACGCAGACCTGAACCTAAAGCAACGGTTCCAAACCTTCATCTTCCCCGAGAAAATCCATTGGAACGGAGAAACATTTGGAACTACTGCAACCTCTATACTCTTCAAACAGTTACAGTCAATTCCCAACCAAAAATCTGATTTGGTAGCCCCAACCGGATTTGAACCGGTGTTTAGTGGCTGAGAACCACGCGTCCTAGACCGGGCTAGACGATGGGGCCGTAAAATTCGTTTCACTCATCACGGCCCGCATCCCGTGGCCGAAGGCTTTACGGGATGGGGCCGGAATTGTTGTACTATTCTATTATATACCCCCCTTGCGGTCAATATAATTATTGACCCCTGAAATGATTTATGTTTTAATAAGACGCGATGTCAATACATATAGGTATAGGAGTAAGCGCGCTTAAGGACCATATCGAAGCGGCTAAAGACGCGGTAGTCCAGGCGCGGGTAAACCTGCGCTCCGCTAAGGCCGACCTGGCCATAGTCTTTAGCTCCCCGGAATTCGCCCACCCCACAGTATTAAAGACTATCCGCTCCCTCGCCGGCTCGGCCCAGATCATCGGTTCAAGCACCTTAGCCGTCTTAAGCGATAAAGGCATACACAAGCACGCCATCGCGGTTTTATTGTTAAGCTTTCCCGATACGGTATATTATAATTCCGCCTGCGTCAATAACGTAAGCTCGGGGCAGGGAACGCGCTCGGGCGAGGATTTGGCGGATAAATTATTATACGGGTTCAAGAATATCCGCCGCGACTTAGGCGTGATCTTCTCCGACGGCCTGAAGGTACCGGGCTCGAGCCTGATCAACGGATTGCAGGAAAAATTAGGGAGCAGTTTTCCGTTAGCCGGCGCCTGCGCATCCGATAACCTGACCTTTAAAAAAACTTTCCAGTATTACGGCGAAGAGGTCTTCTCCGACTCCGCCTGCGGGGTCATCTGGGGAGGAAAATTAAATTTTGGATTAGGGATAAAACACGGGTGGAAGCCGCTGGGCAAACCGCGCATCATCACTAAATCCTTCGGCAACGTAGTCCAGGAGATCGACGGCGAGCCTGCGGTCAAGGTCTACCAGGAATATTTTTCTTTCGACCTGGCAAGGCTTAAAAAAGAACTGCGGCTTATCTCTATACTTTACCCCATAGGACTGCGCATCCCCGGAGAAAAAGAATACCTTTTGAGAAGTTTGCTGGCTATCGAGGATAACGGCGCCATAGTCTGCCAGGGGAACGTCCCCGCCGGAAGCTCTATAAGGCTGATGATCGGGACCAGAGAATCCTGCCTTGAGGCCACGCGCCAGGCGGCGCTTGAAGCAAAACGGGGAATGGCAGGAAAGAATATTGATTTTGTGCTTGTGTTTGACTCGGTATCAAGGTATATATTATTAGGCCGGCGCGCAGGCGATGAGCTTGCGATTATCAAAGAATATTTCAAAGATACTCCGGTCTTAGGGCTTTACACCTACGGAGAACAGGCGCCTCTGCAATCGGCAAATTATTACGGCAAGGCGTATTTTCACAATCAGAGCGTCGCCATACTGGCGGCGGGAGGACAAACATAAAAAATGATTGAAGCAGGCCTGCTTATGATCTTCTTATTGGTCGCGAGTTTCATCTCTATCATCATCCTCGCTCTTATCATCGTCAGAAAATTGGATAGGATAGCCGCGCTCAACGTTGAAACAGAAAAACTCAAAGGCTCGCTGAATGAAATGGACGAGCAAGCCAAGCTGATTGTCCGCACCGACATGGAATTGAATAAGACGCAGGAAGACCTGGATAAAAAGATCACCGGGCTATACTCCTTACAAAGGCTCTCGCGGGCGATCAGCACGACGCTGGAAGAAGGCCAGATTTTCCAGATGATCGAAGCACATTACCTGGAAGAGCTGGGGTTTGAAAAGGCCTGCGCCTTTCTCTGGGATGATTCCAGGAAATATTTTGAGCTGACTATGCAACCGGGTTATACCCGCGAAGAGGCCGATGAGATAATCTCGGCGGTAAATTCGCAAAAGGATAAATTCCTGAATCTTATCAGAAGCGAAAAGACCCTCTCGTCGATAACTAAATCCTCCGACGGGAGCGAGCTGAAAGCGCAGATTCCCGCCATCTTTAAGGTCGCCTCCTTTGTCCTCTCGCCGGTGCTTCCTAAAGAAGGAGAAAAAGGGCTCTTCTTCGTAGGGACGGATAACGGGGAAACGGTTTTAAATGAAGGCGACGAAGAATTAATAACCATACTGGCCAACCAACTGGGCCAGGCGCTGGAGAATGCCCGGCTCTTTGATAAGACCTGGCGCAGCCAGCAGAGCCTGGAACAAAAGGTCGAAGAGAGGACGCGCGACTTGAGCCGCGCGCTGGCAAAATTAGAAGCGGTGAGCCGGCGCAAATCTGACTTTATCTCAAGCGTTTCGCATGAACTGCGCACCCCCCTTACCTCTATCAAAGGTTACGCCGCGATACTCCTGACCGGGAAACTGGGGGACCTCCCTAAAGATATCCGCGAGCGGCTGGATAAGATCAACCGGCATAGCGACGAGCTGGTGCACATGGTCAATGACCTTCTGGATATCGCGCGCATAGAGTCGGGAAAAGTGGCGATGAGAAAAGAACCGCTGAATTTAAAAGCCGTCGCCGAGAAGGTCTCGGACCTCCTCTCGGGCCAACTGAAAGAAAAACATATTGCCTTTATCATCGATACCGCGGATAATGCCGCGAGCATCCTGGCAGACCGCAGCCAGTTCGAGCGGGTATTTATAAATCTGGTAAGCAACGCCATTAAATTTACTTCGGAAAAAGGCAAGATCACGGTTACCTCAAGCAAGACGAACGCAGGAGTGCAGGTGGATATTACGGATACGGGATGCGGGATACCCGAAGCTGCCCTCTCCTCGATATTCGAAGAATTCTATCGCGTTGATAATGCCATTAACCAGGAAGTAAAAGGCACTGGGCTGGGGCTATCCTTAGTAAAACACATCATCGAGGCCCACGGCGGAAAGATCTGGGTAAAAAGTAAAGTAGGCGCGGGTTCCACATTCAGTTTTACCATACCTAACGAGGCTTAATAATCATGGCGGTAAGAATTTTGATAGTCGATGATGACCCGGATATCAGGGACATCCTTAAACTGACGCTCTCGGAAGAGAACTACGAGATCTTCGAGGCTAAAGACGGGGAAGAGGCGGTAAAAATGGTCAACGCCAAGCCGCTGGACTTAGTCCTCCTGGATTATAAGATACCCAAGATCGACGGCAGGCAGGTCTGCCGCCTGATCAAAAAAGACCTCCTCCTGCGCCATCTACCGGTGATCATGGTCACGGGCAAAGGCGATATCAATGACAAAGTAAACGGCATAGACGCAGGAGCGGATGACTACGTAGTCAAACCCTTTGAACCCAAAGAACTGCTGGCGCGCATCCGCATGATCCTGCGCCGCACGGAACGGGACCTGGAAGCAAACCCTCTCACGCGGCTGCCGGGAAACGTCTCTATTATCAATGAGCTGCAGCGCAGATTAGAGAATAAAGAGAAGTTCGCGGTCTGCTACCTTGACCTGGACAAATTCAAGGCCTACAACGATAAATACGGCTTTGAACACGGCGACGAAGTGATCCGCGAGACGGCGCGCATCCTCATCCGTGCTACGCATCAACTGGGGAACCCCGACGATTTTATCGGGCACATCGGCGGAGACGATTACTGCATCGTGACTACTCCCACTAAAGTAGACGCGCTATGCCTTAAGATCATCAAGGATTTTGAAGCGGCCGTCCCCGAATTTTATAACGAGAAGGACCGCAAGGCAGGATACATCATCGGCAAAGACCGCAAAGGGGTGGAGCAGAAAATACCCCTTCTCTCTATTTCTATCGGGGTCGTCACTACTGATACGCGCAAGATAGACCATGTAGCTCAAATAAGCGAGATCGGCGCGGAATTGAAAGAAGCGGCCAAGCACCTGGAGAGAAGCAACTACGTAATAGATAAACGCAAATAAAAAAGCAGCAGTTTAAATAAAAATCCCGTACCTGCTTACCATCAAGATACGGGATTTATTATTTTAGTGCGCGGGGAGGGAGTTGAACCCTCACAACCTTGCGGTCACTACCCCCTCAAAGTAGCGTGTCTGCCATTCCACCACCCGCGCGAATACAAAGCTTGTTGCCTGTGTTGCTATAAGTAATAACTCTATCTCTTAATACTAACAAGCTAATTATATAGGAAATAGGATAAATATCAAGGAATTAGGCTCATTAGAGATAGACTTCATGTCCTCTTGTAATTTTTTTATGCAAAAAGGGGGGGTAGTTTCTCAAGAAGGGGATATATTGTTTACACCAGCAGGTTGTTCCTTAACAAGCTAGCGGCTAAGATTGGTTATTCTATTTGTATTAATATAGGTGCCTGTTTTGCCAAACACTACATTGGTCAGGTTCTGATTTTTTGGATCGAATTGGAGTGTGGTCCCGGCAGCATCTCCAGCCGGTCCGATTACCGCTTTAGCGTCAGGGAAGACATCCCGGAAGAAATTAACCATATTTCTCCCGTTACTTCCTCCGATACCTGCTGAGCAAGATTCTACGACAACAGTAGTGTTACTGTCGGCATACCGTGACAAGAGATTAACAGTATTAGAAAACAAGGCAGGGTTAGCATTCTTATCTCCATACGCAATAACAGACTGGGCGTATCCACCGCTATTATCTAAAGGAACTTCTCTTAGAGCTATTACGTCGCCTCCGCCGTGTCCTTGCACTACAATTATTTTGGGAGTTTCTGTAGCTAATCGATCTACAGTATTGGTTAATTTGGCAAACGGCTCGAGCGTATTTCCTATCTCGCCGTAATTTACCCTATAGCCGTTTTCTATTAATTGACCGACAGACCCCTTGCCTAACTCATTAAAGCCGCCATTCCAGTCTTTTGCTGGCCCTATAACGAGGGCAACAGGACGATAATCATCCGGCTCAGCGTAGCTATTGTTATAAATAATCTCTTTGAGTACATCGGGCTTAAATGCAAAAGGCCTTTCTGTGATATCGACGCTCCCCTTTCCGTAAAGATCAACTAACGGTAATGTCCTGTTAGAGAATGGCGAATTAACCATAGCGTCGTTTATTTTTTCGAACAACGGGTCAGTCCTTGATAGCCCGCTTATGGCTGTTAGCATGCTTTCCTGAGAAGATACCGAAGCTCCTCGTATGTCCGCTATAGTAGATGCTATGCTTGAGGCCCAGCGTTTTTCGGGTATACCTCGAAGTAAGCCCTGAAGTAGTTCTGGTCTTGTATCTTTTAGCTCTCTTGGATCAAAAGCTATTTCTAAAGAAGAAGCGGGGAACGGAGAGGTAAGATTGGCAATTGGAGGAGCAAGCTCCTGGAACGACGGCGTGCCGTTAAAAGCATCGATGCGGGGATATTGTGCGTCAGGGATCAAAGGAACTGATCCTGTCCCCGCTAAATCAATCGGAGCAAGGGACGTAAAACCGATGTTATTTGAATAGCTGACGGGTATTTCCGGCATGGTGTATGCCGGAGGGGTAGCTAAATTCATTGGTTCGCTATTTAACGGATAGTTATTGGTTACGCCGAAATCGAGCGATGGGGGCAGTGACGAAGGGGATGGCATTAACGGAACTGATCCTACTCCTCCCAGGTCGATCGGGGCATAATTTTGAGGGGTCGGTTCAAATGCTATATCAGGAGTCGTCTCCGGCATCGGAGTATAATCGTAATTGCCGCCTCCGCCCATATCTTCTTCTTGAGCATAAACAGGATAAGAAACAAAGAGAGTCAGGGCAACCAAAACGAAACCAACGAACATCCCGTGGCCTATGTTCTTTTTCATCTTTTCCTCTGTCTTTATCCGGGTAATTCCTTTACATATAACAAGTTTCCTATATTTTAGAGTGTAATACAATGGGATTTCGGATTATTAAGAAAGCGTTTTCTTAAAAGGAAACTCATGGTGGCGGGAGTAAAAAAATACCCTGACTAGCGCTGCTAATCAGGGCTTGAATTATCTCTCCATCTGGAATTTGAGAGATTTATCTGGTTGCCCGTGTTGGTATAGGTAATAACTATATCTCTTAATACTGACAAGCTAATTATATAGGAAATTGGGCAAATATCAAGGAATTAGGCTTATTAGAGATAGATTTCATTTCCCTTTTGTCACCTTTTTAAAGAGCTATATATCTCTAATATGTTGGTATACAGAGAGTTAAGTAATGCCACCTCTCTGGAGGGTGACATTCCCTTGAAGGATACCGTTAACAAGTTAGTTATTTGTTATAAGATGCGGCTGTTACTTGGGCCGGCTCTCCCCTTGAAGAATTGAAATAAGCATCTTCGGTTTTTTTCGATTGCGAGTGTTCTGAAGATTTTGAATTTTCCCTCTTTGTCGAAATCGAATCTTTAGAAGCTGAATTCGCGTTCTTATTCATAGCTAACTCTCCTTATGCTATATAAGCAAGATATTGTTTAAAAATTTCCTTCCTGAATGTTACTCCTTCAACAATATTACGCAAAATAATTTTAACGATTCTTTCTAGCTCGCTATTTTTACTATAGACTGCTCTAGTTATAAAATCTACTCTTTCCGCCTTTAATAAATCTTTTGCCTTATTTATGCCCTTAGAACTTCCTTTCTTGCAAACAGCTATAGCATACCCTCCCTCCTTCTTTATCACTGTCATACAAGGAACATCACTTTCTCCATCTCCAATATATAACATATTTCGAAAAGGAATAGCGCGATTAAGGTGGGACATGTGTGTATTTATGCTCTCGTGCATCTTTTCTCTTCCCTTATTAATTCTAAAAATAAACTGCGTTTTCAGTGTATCGTTTACTATAATTTTAGGGAAATCTGCATGGTCATATTTATCGTAATGGTATTCAGAAGCAAAGATATTATGAAATTTATTTTTAAATGGGATGCCGTTAAGGATTTCTTTTAGTCCTGCAGAAATAATATAATGTCTTAATTCAACTTTACCATCTGATAAGGAATCGACAAATTTATTGACCCTTTCAAAGAATTTCTCTACTCCAGGATAATATTTTATGTTTTTTGCAAGCTTCCGAAAGTCTGCTGGCTTAATAGCTACGTCTTTTTGATCAGCATACTTTAGCATCAATCGCATATAAGTAACTATTTGTTCGCCTTTTGTCTTTTTTGTTTCTTCGTTTACTGTATCCCAGAACTTTTTCGCTGGGATGCCAATCTTTGGAAGCACGGTATATTCCTGCATAGGCTTCTCAGTCAGAGTCCCATCAAAATCATAAATTATCGCAACGATATTGTGTTTAAAGGTTTGACGTTTTTTAGGCATATTTTGGCTTGAAAGAAGGAACTTGATTAATTATAACCCTTAGAAGCAATATTAGCAAATACTTATAGTTTGGTTACTACTTTAAGATGTTAAAAGCCCTACCACAGCTTAGACTTTTATTCTTTAAATACCAGGCTAGATCGGCCAATTGTTCATTATCTTTTACGGACTTATCGTAGATACTTTCCCATGTTAAATGGGTGAATCGTTTTTTATACGCAGGTTGCAAAATTGAACGAATATTACGCATTATCGGGAAACTTTCTGGTTTTCCTTTTTTTAAGTTAATGACATGTTGATTTCTCAAATTCACAACATACCATTCTTTTGCCCCTTCCAGCTTAGCCATAGATGCAGCAAATACGATATTTCTGAATATCTGCTCATAAAAACGTCCTGGCATTTTACTTAAGTCAAACAGCGTATCCTTGTTTATAAAGTCATTCCCTTTGCAATATCTGTCGATCAGTTTTTCTGTTTTTCTAGGTTTTTCCCCCTCCGCCTCTTCTTTATCTTTGGCAATAGGATTCTTACTGCCGAATTTAGCTTCAATGCAGATTACTATCTTTTTTGGAATAACAAGCATAATATCCGGCTCAGTCTTAAACTTTTTTATATCTTTCTCCAAATGATCCCGGACTGTTAAAAGCGGGTTATATTTTATAAATGTATTGTTTTTTAAGTCTACCTTACCTCCCCATAAATAGAGATCGATTTCATCTTTAATGTTATTATTATTGGTGATATAGCCGACTAATTTCCTTAGAGCGTCGCCATTGGACGCTAATTTAGTAAATACATTATAAGATACCGCATCTTCACTATTTTCATAACATAGCCTAGTAGATTCCATCTTGTTGCTCTTCTTAAGAAAATTCTCGATATAATATCCGCTGTTAAACATCAAATTGCGCTTCGTAGAAACTGATAAATCATCGCTGGAGAAACCATTATAATAAACAAAACCACTCTGCCTATGGACTCTTATTCCATGCTCGGGACAAAATGGCAGGTATCGCATTTTATCTTTATGCTTCTGAAAGGGCGCTTGGTATTTATTAATATCAACTGAGCAGTTTTTTACAGGACATTTGCCTTGCCATAATCTTGTTGCTTGGAGATCATTTCTAAAGAATGATACGGTACAACTTGAATTAGACATTTTCTTGCTCCCACTTATGCTTCGATTCTGCCCATACAAATATTAAGTATAATTATACTCCTGAATATCTACTGGCTCAAGACCGTTATCGCCTTCGTTAGCCGCGTTTTGGTAATATTCCTTATGTGTTTTAAACAGCTTCAGCTCTTTCTTCAAAGAATCAATAATAAATCCATCGATCCGTTTCCAGATATAAGAAACAAATTTAACGGGGTTAGGATTTCCTTTGGTATCACGGTAATTGAGGTTATAGCTATCAATCTTGTTATAGGTAATCAGGATTGCTTCTCCAAGCAGATCTTCTCCAAATCGCCTGATTAATTCAGGAAAAGCTACCTTATAGATTCTAAAGATTAAGAAGCTAACGTGACGCAGGACGAGCTCATCCTTGCTTTTCTTTGAGCCTTTTTGAGCTTTCAGGATCAAGCGCCTCTCCTCAGCTAAGGTAATCTTTGGGTAGCGCCGCATGACATGGCTATAGGATTCCCACATCCCTATTGGGGTATATTATTAAAAGGGGTAGTTGATGGCTTATTCTTGGATTACTTCAGTACAAAATTGGCATTTCTTCTTCACTGAATACCCCCAATTAAAATGCCATAATTATCGTATTCTTGCTCAAGCTGGATTCCTAGCAAAATTCTAAGAATAGCAATTATGGTTCTCGGATCTTGAGTGATGCCTATCTTCCCAGTATGATCTGCTCCTTCAATAATAACATTACTAATCTTATCGCTTAGTTGCTGAGACAAACCGGTTTTGTCTATAAAGGCACTTCCCTTAACCGTAAAATCTTGCGTTCCTTTGAATTGAAACATTCTATCGACTCTTTCCAAAAATGCTTCCCTATTCTCTAATTTATTTATTGTTTTTATCGATTCGTAATCCGGATCTAACTGTTGACCTTGAACAATCTGGTAGGGGGTTTCTTTTGCGAACAAATTGGCAATCTTCCTTCCGAATGATGTCCTTCTTAGCCAAGCGTTTACGCCTCCAAAATTATCTCCCCAGTGCGGTGTAGCTACAGTCAGGCAATTTCTAATATTTAATAATGGCTCACCCAAAGCTACGGCTGCTCTTATATCCAATCCACCCATGCTATGCCCAACTATATCAAACTCTTTATCTTTTCCAACCACATCCCGAACTTTCTTCTTCAGAACTTCTCCAAAATCAAGGAAATTATTACAGTCAGGAGATTCTTTTTCAAAGTTAACGTAATATGATTGACCCGGATTTAGACAAATTTCGGTAAGCCAATCTCTAATTGACTTATTTATCTTATCTGAATTCATCCATGCGGCACAGCCCTCATCTGTCCATCCGGCGACAAAGAAAATAGGCCTCTTAAGCTCTATTTTGTTCTTAGCCCATTCATTTAATTTGTCTAGGGCGCTTTGTCTTTGTTTCTCGCGCTGTTCGTTCATATCTTGGACCGGTCCCGTGGTCGGCATAGCCACTCCTCTTATTTCATTATTAATCACACAAAGATTGTTGTATTTCCATAATTACCACATTTCTTGCACTTTTGGTTCTATAAGACATAATCTATAGTTACATATCCCTGCAGAAAACAGTTCCCATGCCAAGTTTACGTTAGACATCCAAATTTTATTACCACTCATAAAGCACCTATTTTATAAATTCATACGCCTTAAGCAATCTTATGGTTTGCTGAAATTCGCTATCCCTATAATTCTTATTAATCTTGGTTGCAGCAATAACTTCTTCAAGCACCGTAGTGAATTCTAAGATATCAATACCATATTTTTCCTTGAGCATCTTAGTAATCTCATTCCTCTGTTTGGGTGATAATTCAGGAACAACTAATATCTTTCTAAAATCTTTGGTGTGAAAGAACTCCTCGGCGACCATAAGTGCTTCCGGCCTAACAAAGTTTAGAATTCTTGCTCTATAGTCATCGGGGTTATCAATTTTGAAGTATGCCGCACTAAATGTTTCTGTGTGCCATCCCTTAACTTCAACAATGGCTCTATCCAAAGGCTTAACTCTAAAAATAGCCAAATCTATGTCAGATTCTCCCGAGGATTTCTTTCTGATCATATATTTAAGGTTAGTGGTAACCATATAGCCTTTAAGTTCAAAATATCGCTGTACCACTCTTTCATTTACATCTGACATATTTTATCCACCTTTTTTAAAATTCTTATAGATTATATTTATCCATAAGCGCCAGCCGGTTAGAAGTCCGCCTCAACTCAACTTTTCCTGTCGTCGCATATTCTGTTATTATATTAAAACTTCTCCGGGAAAGGAATCCTTCTATATCTGCCTGAGCATATCCAAATAATTCTCCTATTCTCTTATGGTCTGCAAAGGTAATACGCCTATTTGCATTATATATCTCGTTTAGCTCAGATATCCTTCTCAGGGCATCGACTCTATTCTCAGTTCGGAAGAACCAGATTTGATTATGCACTGAGTCATCCAACGTTTCCAATTTGAAATCATTAAGTATGCGATCACACATAGCCTTTTCTTCGCAGTAAATTATATAATCAAATTCCGCAACTGGTTTCCCCTTTAAGGCTACTGCGTCAGCAAGTTTCCTGAAACCTTCAACAACAGAATCTACCTTTCCTGAATCAGTCAATATTCCCCCTGGTTTTATAATTCTTTTTTACATCGGAAACCTTGTTATCAAGGCGAAGGCAGATTGCCATTGTATCTATCGCATTTCTTGCATTTATTTCCACTTCCAAAGTTTTGACCAGAGCATCCTTCTGTCTTACATCCTTCAGCACCACATTGTGGACATTTATAAATAACCTGACCGCACCAACCACCATCAGATTTCTTCCCGCGGCAAAGCATACAGCACCTCCTTGTAATTAATTATTTCATCTATAAAAAGCTGGTTCTGGTTACGTTATATGGCGTAGACATATTTATTTTGCCAATCTCATTGCAATCAAGTTGCCTCTTTTCCCCATTCCTAGCCCTTGTAATAAATTTATGGCAATTTTTCAATTCAAGCAAAACACGATTTTCCTTACTACACCCAGAAAAAAACATCTTTAATTCTTTACAAAACTGCGGAAAAAATGTCCGGTGAATAAGCTTTTTGTCTTTGTACCACTTATCTTTAGCAAACTGAGAAAAGCAAAGGTCCCGGCTCAAATTTAAAATGTTACCATCAGATGGATTGGTATTATGGTAATCAATAAAAGATTGGATTAAAGTATTCATTATAAAATCTTCAAAATCTTTGGATGCTATATCTGCTGGCTTACCTTCAAAAATCTTCATTGTATACCTCCTGTTTTTGGTATCCTTAAAAAGCAAAAAACCCTCGCAGTCTTTCTGACTTGCGAAGGTTTTACTTTTTTAACGTCCGGGACTTCCCCCTTCAAACGCGGGACGATTCCTAATTGTTAACTTGATTTTAACTCTTTTTTCTTTTATGTCAAGTCAATTATAGGAATGCAATATTGCGTTTTTTAAGCTTTTATCTTGCCCCATTTATTAAGAAATTGCCCCTGGTTTCTATTTATATATTTTTCATAAGGCGTTACTTCTTTGGACTTGGCCTTAATTGCTTCTTTCATTGCTTTAGCGTTTTCGAAAATAGCAATCTTCTTTTGGATATTTCTGAACCTGCCTATATTAACATCACGGACTTTAAATGCCTCTTTATGGGTGAAAATATAGAATTTCGGCTTTTTGAACGAATTGTCTAAAGCAATACCTACTAGGAAGTCGAATTTATCATCAGTCTTTTGGCCTCTGTTCTTAACTCGCCAACCGTAGAATTGAACTTCCTTAGGAAACAAGCCTTCGTTCTTTAAGAGTGAGGTCCTAACTTCTATGCGGATATCGTTATTTGGCAGATAAATATCATATCCTGCCTGGCCGCCTTTTGGATCTGGAGAAAACCCTCGCTTTTCTAACTCTCGTAAGACGTAATATTCACCTATGTCCCCAACGAGTTTGCGGGCGACCCTTGAGTTACCTAATGCATCAAAGGTGCTTTTGAATCTGATAATTTCTTTGATTGCTCTTTTATATGTACTCATTTTCCTTATGCCTTAAATTGCCTGTTTATGCGTTGAATGGCTAGCTTAGCATAAGGTTAACACCGTATCTGTACGGTGTCAAGGTTAATAAGATTCTGGGATAATACACCGTATGGATACGGATATTAGATTAAAACTGGCGGGTAAATTAAGGGAATTGCGTAAGAAAAGGGGATTAACCCAAGAAAAACTATCAGAGGCATCTGGGATTGATTATAAACATATTCAGCTCTTAGAAAGTAAAAAGGCTCCAGCTGCAAAATTAGATACCATTGCAAAACTCGCCAAAGCCTTCCATATAAGTCCTTCAGAATTGCTTAAGTTTTAATACAATAAATAATTAAACATTGCTTTTCTTTTCCTCCTGCACCGGCATTGTATCTTTTGGTGGCGCATCTTTTACTGAAACAAAGTGAACATCGATCTTGGGAGGAATAAAGGGCGCTCCTTTGTGCGATAAATCAGTCGCTGCATTTTGGAGCTGCGAATCAAGATGCCCCATTGATTGTAACAGTTTTGTTAATCTCTCCCTAATACGCCAGGCTGCCGATTCAGCTTGTATCTTGCCAGGACCATTAATATCTTTACTCATTGATAAACGAATTAGGCGATTCACGCTTTGTTCGGCGCTAGCAATCAATTCCCCGGCAAACTCTGCCGTAAACTCCGGATGGTGGGTAAGCGCATTACGCTTCCTGACTATCTTTGCATACCGTTTAATGGTTCTATCGCTCGTTTTAAGAATCTGTGCTATTTGGCATACCGTATATGCTTCCCTACGCAATAGTTCAGTCAGTTGGATTTTAGTTTCTTTATCAAGAGAGTTCGGGTCGATTTGTCCGGTCTTTACCTGCTGAATAATGTCTAACAAAGACTGCTCTTGATCTTTAGCCTTGTTGCCCTTTTTTGACATCTGAATCCTCCTTTAGATATTTTGATTTTACCTCATCTGAAACCCTTTCTTCTCCGACATAGGCAATATAACGCCTGACTATTGCATCGCAGTAGCGCGGGTCGATTTCCAGGCCAAAACAGCGCCTTTCTAGGCTCTCCGCTGCGATTAGAGTCGATCCTGAACCTAAGAACATGTCTAAGACTAAATCACCTCGCTTTGAGCTGTTGCGCATGGCACGCTGGGCCAAGGCAATCGGCTTCTGTGTGGGATGAATATAGTCTTTAGTAGGATCCCGATGCACTTCCCAAAGGGTGCTTTCATTATTGGGGCCATGCCAGACGTGAGTTCCGTTATCCTCTTTCCAACCATACAGACAAAATTCCGTTTGCTGGTTGTAGTCGCCGAAGCCTATAGCAAAACGCTCCTTTGCCCAAGTAATGACGCAGGAGACGTGGAAACCCAAACCTGTAAGCATTAAGTACATTGGCCCAAACTGCCTGTGGCCGTTCCAAATGTATGCGGGTGCGCCTAATGCGAAATATGGATCGATATTGGCAAAGATATTCCTGAGCCATTTCTCGTATTCCTGCTGAGTAAGATCATCTGAATATATTCTATCCCAAAGCTTGTGCTTTTTAGGTCGGGCGCAGGCCTGCGGACGATTGCCCCCGTAGTAATTTACATTGTAAGGTGGATCGGTATGCAGCAGACATACCTTTTCATTCCCCAAAAGAAGCTTGATGTGCTCTGGATTTCCGGAGTCGCCACAGAGGATGCGGTGGGGTCCTAGTTGGATTAAATCTCCCCCCTTAGTGATTGGATCTTTGATGGATTCAACACAAGAGTCAAAATCAAAACTATCTTCTTCTTTCGACTCTAGAAGGCTATCCAGTAATTCACCTATTTCGGGGGTTTCAAAGCCGGTAAGACCAACGTTAAATTCAGGAATTACTGTTAACTCAGATAAAAGGCTCGCCAACTTTTCCTCATCCCATCTGCCTTTGATTTTGTTAAGAGCAATATTAAGGGCTTTTTCTTTTACAATCGACAAATCTACTACGCTTACCTCAATTTCGGTTATTTCTTGCTCAATTAAAATCTTTAAACGTTGATGCCCTGAAACCAGCGTTCCGGTACGCTTGTTCCAAACCAATGGTTCGACATAACCGAATTCGGTGATACTTTTCTTGAGTTTTTCGTACTCTGGATTACCTGGTTGTAAATCCACCCTAGGATTGTATACAGCCGGGTTGATTTGGGAAACCAAAACCTTCTGAATATTCATCTTTCCTCCTAGTTGAGGTTGTTAATATGTTAGATACATAGTTAATGTTATAGTTAAAAAAATATCTCTACTGTTTAAGGCCCTAATTGCTGTAATATTTTTAACTCGTTTGTCTTTTCAGTATTCTCTATATTGCTATACACCTCTTCAGCGATAACCTTGATAGACTTGGCTTTCGTCATGACATAAATCCGCATCTTAGTGTATTCAACAAACAACTTCTCAAACTCCTCCCTATGATTGCGCAGGGAACCGTCCACGAAGAGTAAGACCTGGCTCGACGGCAAGAATATCATGCTAATATAGGTTAAATGTTCCGGGTTAGTTAAGGAGCTAACTGGTACTACAGAGCCAAATTTACCAATCTTCTTCTCGATCTCGGCGAGATGCTTTATTTCATCGAATTCTATATCTATCAGACGGAGTTTCTTAACGATAGAATAGATATGAACCTGCTCTTCGCTATAATAGCTACGTGCGCCTTTGATGCCTTCCCCCTCACCCAGATTTAAAAACCTCTGGACTTTCTTAACCCAGGGAGCGGAAGCTTGCGCCTTTAGGCAGAGTTCGTTGAAATTGTATTGACCGGATATGTTTGGCATAGGTTAATCACATAACTACTATGTTCGATACGAATATAACATATTTAAATACGTTGTCAAGAATAATTTAAGATACGGGATTATTATTTTGCTTCTGTTACAAACTTACAGTAGGAGCACTCTGATGAAGAACTAGAGACCAGGCCTTCCATACACTCCCTGGCTTTGATAATTGCCTCTTCTATCCAAGAAGTATCTCCTTCTAGCGGCTCAAGGGTAAGATCAAAAGAAAGTTTGCCTTCAGCAAAGCCGCCGTTCTTGTTTACCTTGGCAAAAAGGAAGTATCCTGTCCTTGAAACCCTATAACCATTCTGAATAAGCAGCCACTGATAGACTTCCATCTGGCGCTTATATCCTGGGTATATCTGATACTCTTTAGCTCCGGTAGCTTTATAGTCTACTACGATTAACTCGCCTTCTGGATTAACCCATACATCATCCACAGCCCCAAAGACAAGAAAATCCGTAGCCTTATGATGGAATTGAATACCGGTAAAGTTATGCCGCCACTTATTGATTTCCTCACATTTATAGGGAATGGCGTTGATGGAGTATTTCTTGATAATGTAATGGGCTGTGCCGCTTTCGCGGCAGACGTCGAATTCCTGCTTCAGCAAGCCATCAATAGCAGAGTTAATCGTATAGGGTGCCGGTGGCGGACGTTTGATGCCCTTCTTCATATCCAGCCAGAAGCAACGAGGACAGTTTAAGAATAATTCTATTTTTGAACGAGAAAGCTTCACCATTGATTTAAACTCTAAGAATTACTATACCGTTCCCCTATCTTCCTTCAGTTTCTTTAGATAGAGATCTTTATCATTTAATTGAATAATCAGGGGTGAATTCGAAGAAGAAGCTCTACCAAAAATTACTGCTTTTCTATCTTCAATTGTTGATAACGCATTGGTATAATCTTCGCCAATATAGTTGCTAAGAAAATCCATCCCTGTAGCATCGAACACCCTCATGGCAAATATAGTATTACACTGATTAAGGATACTTTTCGTCACATTTGCTGTCCTCTGGGTAACAACCATACAACCTAGACCGTATTTTCTACCTTGCAATATCGTTTTTGCAGTACCATTTGCTGCTGCTTTATCACCTTCGCTTGCTGCAGAGTTCCATTCCGGAATCAAAGAGTGCGCCTCTTCAAAAACTAAGCATACTCTCGCCTTTTCATCTGTGGCTCCCATAATCTTCACAATCTCAAGCAGCTGTTCGGATATAACACGGGTAATTTCTGCAGTGCTTAATTCAGCCATAGATGCTGTTCCCGAAAATAGCTTACTATCTTGACGATAAACAGTAAGTTTATCTGGATCGTATACCTTTAATTTAACAGCACCTACCATAAATTTTCTTAAATCTTCCTTGATTAGCTTTCTAAATTCATTTAAACTACCACCATCAGCCACATTTTGCTGAACTTTATTGTGTAAAGGTTGTAACTTTGCCTGGATTTCATGTTCAAATTTCTCATCCTCTAAAACATCATAATCGCCGTAATCTTTTAATTTTACCCTATACTGACCTGAAATATCCAAACAAAGTACTTTGATATTTTCTTTAACTAACTTACTTATAATTTCAAAAGCGAGATACGACTTGCCTATACCTAATATTCCTAAAATCGCCACATTGTGTGTAACTAAGCGATCACAATCAAGGGTTATTGAAAAATCTGTACCAGGAACTCGACCAATAAAATTAAGAAATTTATCCTCCTCTGCGTGAGAAGGCACCAAAAATACTGGAGTATGTGGCTGCGGCAACCATCTGACCATTTCAAAACCATGCTTTTCTGAATTCCATTTACCAATTTTTCTAGCTCTCCCTACAATAAACCCATACTTGTTGCCACTCTCCAGCTGTTGCGAGCTTGTTTCTCCATCTATAATTTGATACAAGACACTATCTTCTCCTACTTGAACCCTAATTAATTGTCCTTCTTTAATAGAATTACTTGGATTAAGAATTGAAAATCTTATTTCTTTAACATTCGATTGCTCAGAAATAAAGCCAACTAATGAGATAAGATCTTTATAAATATTATTCTTTTCTAAGGCAGTTTTTAATGCCCCCGAATTAGGTAAATCCTGAAGAACATAGACTTTCGGTTCTTCAATTTTAGTTCCTTTATCAGTGATAAGAGCAAACTCATTTAGATTTAGATCTACATCTAAGAAAAATATTCTCGCCCAAGTTCTGTCGTTCAAAAGTAAAGAATGTATAACGAGGGCTACCTTTTGGCTCTGATCAGGATAAAAAATCACTACTAAAGCATTCTTTTTCAATTCGGAATTAATACACTCAACTACGCCTAAAGACGAAGACTCCATTCTAATAAGCTTTCCAACATAGTCAAATTTAACATCTTGTTTAATAAGACCGGCGAGACGTCTAACTAATACCCATAATTTATCGAAAAGCCGTGAAACCAGACAAAACCAAAATAATAATAGAAGAATAAATTTAACCGGCTCACTCCGAAAATAAGTTAGAAGTGCTCCAAGAAATAAAAGCGAAAACAAAACTGTAGACTTTCCTATTTCAGTATCAACTATAAACAATGCTTCGGAAAACTTCCTGATTCTTTCATTCTTGTTGGGCTGAAGGATAACAATTACGATGCTTAGTAATAAAAAGAAAATGCCCGTTATTATTAAATAGTGCCAACAGAAAAACTCTTTGTTATTTACACCTAACAAAGCCGTGATAAAAACCACGGAGCTAGATATAACATCTACTGGCTTTGAATAAAATGGTTCAATGAGATAGGTGCCGAAGATAATCATAATGCTGGCAACATAAAACCATATATTTGAAGGTAAAGAGATATCTGGGAGGAAACGTCCGAATAAGATAAGATTAATAATACAAAGCGCGCCAAAGTATAGTAGCGCTATAAATAATCTCTCGAATTGAGCGTTAATTTTCTGCATGGATACTATCCCCTATCATCAATCCCAAATAAATATTTAGCAAATTTGTGTATCATACAATAAAATTATTGAATTTTAACCGATTTAATAAAGTTGTGTTTTCCGGAGAGAATTTGAACATTGCCAGAATTGGTATTTGATTCCTTTTCTAACCGACATAAAAACTTAAATAAAACTTACCTTTCAGGCGGGCTAAAGCATAATTATTTTAAAAAACGAACCGGCATTCTTATGCGTCTCATCAAATAAAAGACCCTTGCTGTAATACTTTTGCTGGATCGTACCAAATCGCACTTACAAAATTTTGAATTTCCTGAGTAAACTTCCAAATAACATTACTATCAATCGGTTTTTCATCGTGTTGCTTCTTAATCTCTTTATAAACGCTGCGCTTCTCAAATGGCAATCTTTTAGCATGCCTTAGTAAAAAGACATTATCAATGGCGGTTAACCTGCAATCTTCCGGCTCCATATCCAAGTATTCAACCAGTAGATAGTATCGGGACATTGGGCATCCCTGTTTTAAACGAGATGCGGTGCCCGCCGCTTCCTGAAACATTGTCTTATCTAGATTTATTTTGCATTCAGCAGCTAAAACAGCTAACACAAGTTTTCCTTCGCTAGTCATTGATGGCTTAAAACCCGAATCGGAAGAGAATTTGAAATAAATCGTTTTCCCCAATGCAAAATCGGCATCCTTTTCTTTCAAGATAACAGGAGGTTTAGCCCCAAGAACAGCAAGACTTGTTGGGGTGAACGCCAAAGACATAAATGCCGTTTGAGGACCAACTTCTAACTTAAAATCTGGCAAACCACTCAATATCCTTTTATCGATCAAATGAATTAAGAACTCCTCTATCACCGAATTGTCGAGTTTTAATTGTCCTTTTTGTCTCTTAATAAAATCTGATCCGTTCTTACCAATCAGTTCTACTTCGAGAAAATCCTTATATTCATTCAGCAGCTTTGTCATTTCATCAACTCTTTCTCTTCCATTCGATGTTAAAGCATTCGTTTTTTTAATCCAAACTTCGTAGCCCTTAAGGGCATCTTTTAAGAGATCTCGATCTTCCTTACTACACTTAGGATTAGCTATAGCTGCTTCTAATTTGTCTTTATGTGGCGTCTGAATCATTAGATAATTTCCCTTCCGTCAAATAAGGGTGATGGGGTAACTAATTTTGATTCTGCTAAAGCAGTAAGAATGTCAATTCTAACATCTTTTTCTGATTGTATTAGTCCTTTTTTCAAATGCTCCATGGCGATGTCTCTCCCGTTACCAAGTTGAGGTAAAACATTATTCCGTTGGACAATAAGAATGTCTTCATATATTTTTTCGCCAAATCTATTAACAAAACCTCTCTGACTTACTCCACATAATTTAAAACATTTAAGAGATAGAATTATTTCTTTAACAATAAGCGAATTATAAAACGGGATTCCTCTAACCCTAGATTCACGACCTATTACCATGATAAGATGTCCATTAGGGCTGAGAGAATTCGCAAGACTTTGAAGAACTAATTCCATATCTAAGCAATACTGTAATACTGTTTTATAACGGTTACCTCGATTTTTGCGATTGGACCCCATTTCACTTTCGGCTACCTTCAGAATATCAAAACCTAAAAGCTCAATAATTGCCCGGTAGTTCTGATGATAGTTGAAAACATTAATATATGGTGGACTAGTTATAATAAGATTTACCTTTGATTGTAAGCACTGATGCGATAAGCGAGCATCGCACAACTCTGCTTGAATATTTACTTTTGTATAGGGTAGAGAAAGAAGGTGATCACTTAAATTACTCTGAGCTTTATAAATAGCTGAAAGCAAATCTTCTCTAGGGGAATCTTCCGCATAAAATAAAATCAAAAGAGCCAGTAATTTTTCCTGTTTTTCTTTAATATGTTCCAAAAGTTGCTTTCCGAACCCAAGCAAATTTCGGTAGCGGTCTCTGAACAAAGCTCTATCTAAATTTAATAATGGCATACTGCCATAAGGCATTATGGCCTTGTTAATTTTTACAGTTAAGGAATTGAACATCTCTTGGCGTTCATTTATATTTAAGTTGCAAAGGCTATAAAATTTGGCCATTGCATATGCAGCTGGATTTATCTCAAGCCCAACTGCTGAAAAACCCGCCATAGCAGATTCCCGTAAAACCGTACCGCTACCACAGAAAGGATCAAGAATAACGTCACCCTTGGATGAAAATTTATGCAAAATATATTCTACAAATTGGGGTGTGAATTGCCCCCTCCAATTGAAAATATTGGACCTGCTTTTATTTATTACATCGAGCTTAGACTGTTCAAGCATAATTGGCATAATATTTCCTCTTTGTTTGTATATTTTACCTCTTTTAGGCTTCTTCTACAACCAAAAAATACCCCTATATTTCTCTTGATATCTCTAAAACTGTATGGCTATATGTAAGCGACAACGAAAGGAGCCCAATTATGGCAGAAACCAGTCTATCCAAAATAATGGAACTTAAGGAAAAATCTCTCGGTGAGCTCAAGGCAAAATATGAAGAGTTATTCCCAGGCCAGCAGGCACCATCTAATAATAAGGTGTTCCTATGGCGCAAAATCGCCTACCGAATACAAGAGCTGGAATACGGCGGGATTCCTGCTGAATCTCAAAGTAAAATCGAGCAGTTGATCAAGCAATATGACCCAATTAATAACAAGGCTTTGCGGCCTGATGCCGCCACTGAAAATCGACCCAAGAAGAAGAATCTTAGCCGAGATAAGAGACTGCCAATTCCCGGAACTGTAATTACTAAGGAATATAAAGGCATATCGCTTCAAGTTAAAGTTTTAGAGTCAGGCTTTGAATACAATAATAAAATCTATAAAAGCCTTACTGCAATCGCTAAGGAAGTGTCCGGAGCGCACTGGAATGGTTATTTGTTTTTTAATCTGTAAGGGGTGAGTCAATGGAAGAGACAAAACAAACTAAAAAACGAATTTATTGCGCAGCCTACTGTCGCAAATCAGTAGAAGAACGCGCGAATGAAACCTTTGGTTCTATCGAGAACCAGCACGAGGCTATCCTTAGCTTTATTGCAAGCCATAAACACGAGGGCTGGATTCCATTATCCGAAAGATACGATGATAATGGATTCACTGGCTCAAACACCAACCGGCCTTCTCTGCAGAAATTGATTAATGATATCAAAGAAGGCAAGGTTAATATGGTAGTTGTCTATAAATTAGACCGTCTCAGCCGTTCACTTGTGGATTTTGTCCAAATGCTTAAGTTTTTTGCAGAACATGGTGTAGCCTTTGCCTCAATTACCCAGCCGATTGATACAAGCACATCTACGGGCAAACTCATGCTGCATATTCTGTCTTCCTTTGCCGAGTTTGAAAGGGAATTGATTAGCGAGCGAACCCACGACAAAATGGGCGCTGCGCGCAAACGGGGCCAATGGATGGGCGGAAGGCCACCCTTAGGCTATGATGTTGCAAAGGACTCGAAGAAACTGATAGTTAACCAAGAGGATGCCAAATTAATCCGTGAAATCTTCACTCTTTACCTTAAAGGTAACTCCCTGCTTAAGGTGGCGCAGATTATTAATGAGAAGGGATTCAGGACAAAGCTCGCTGCTTCTAAAACCGGGAAAACATTCGGCGGAATTAAGTTTGGAATAACCCATATCCGGTCAATGATTACTAATGTCCTTTATCTCGGCAAGGTCTGCTATGCAGGCCAAGTCTACGACGGCCAGCAGGAGGCAATTATCAACGAGGAAACCTTCAAAAAAACCCAAGAAATGCTTAAGGATAACCGCGTAGAACGAAGAGCTACCAAGAATACCGACTGTACTGGCTTATTAACCCATATCCTTCATTGTAAGACCTGCGGGCATTTTATGTTCCATACCTATACTTTAAAGCATAAGACGCACAAATACCGCTATTATGTCTGCACTAATGCCGCAAAACGCGGCTATAACGCCTGCCCTACCAAATCAGTGAATGCACAGGCAATTGAAGATGCCGTGGTTGGCTGCTTGAAGAAATTATTCGCTGAAGAACGAAAAGGCAAAGACGAACAGAATAAGCAGGAAATCGAAGCGCTTCTTTCGCCTGTTTGGGATACCCTGTATCCCCAGGAGAAACGGCGCATACTTAAGGCATTAGTCAAAACGGTTGATTATGACTTGCCTATCAAGAAGCTGGGTATTTTGCTTAACGGAGGCAATTTAAGGCTTGAATTTGATGCTGACTTGAAGCAAGTACGCCCTGTAAACAAATGGCATAAGGAAGAGGAGATTGAAAAAGAGCCAAAGATACGCAGAAATTTGATCTTAGCACACCAATTGCAAAAGCTGTTTGACGAAGGCAGGCTAAAAAGCCTTAAACAAGCCTCTGAATGGCTTAATATGATCCAAGTTAGGATTGATCAAGTTATGAATATGCTCTTCCTTTCCCCGAGCATCCAAAAAGAAATACTGTGCTCCGAAAACAAAACTATTGCGCTCATACCTGAATACAAGCTGCGACTCATCTCTAACGAGGCCGATTGGCAAGAACAAGGCCGACTGTGGCAGGAACTCCTTAACAATCCAGCATAGTTACCAAAAAATCTTCTGGGAAAAACAGCTTAAGAGTCGGAAGGAATTACTTGATAATCCTCTCGCAACCATTTGGTAATCTTTTGTTTTATATTATCCCGCACTTGCCTTGTTTTCACTAGTTTCTCTTCCCAAGTCCCCTGGAAGCCTGCCGGATCATCAAAGCTCCAGTGGATTCTTGTAGTAGCGGTAGCGCCAGGAAACACGGGGCATTTTCCTGCTTGCGACTCATCACATACGGTAATTACGTAGTCGTAGCGTTTCCCTTGTTTATAGAAGTCGAAAACACTTTTGGTTTTATTACCAGAGATATCAATCCCTGCATCCTTCATCGCCTCGACTGCAAAAGGATTTAATTTGCCTGGCTCAAGTCCGGCGCTTTCAACTTCAAATTTATCTCCAGCTAAGCGTTTTAATAATGCTTCAGCCATTTGCGAACGAGCCGAATTATGTACGCAGACAAATAGCACCTTTTTTTTATCCATTAAAATACCGCCGTTTAAAGTAAAGCGAAACATTCACCAAGCTTATAAGTACAGGAACCTCTACCAACGGCCCAATAACAGCCGCAAACGCAGCTCCAGAATTAATGCCAAAGACAGCAACCGCCACCGCAATTGCCAGCTCAAAATTATTGCTGGCTGCTGTAAAAGAAAGTGTCGCAGTTTTAGCATAGCCTGCATTAAACTTTTTCCCCATATAGAACGATATTAAAAACATCACTACAAAGTAAATAAGTAACGGCACCGCTATTCTTAAAACATCTAGCGGAATACGAATAATATATTCTCCTTTTAATGAAAACATTACAATAATGGTAAACAACAGTGCTATAAGCGTTATAGGACTAATTTTCGGGATAAATTTCTTCTCGAACCAATCCTTGCTCTTTAGCCTTATAAGAGTAAAGCGCGTCATAATACCTGCGATAAAGGGAATCCCTAAATATACAAAGACGCTCTGAGCAATTTGAGCTATAGTTACGTTCACTGCAATCCCCTTAAGCCCAAACCACGTAGGAACAATGGTGATAAAAAACCAGGCATACACGGAATAAAACAATACCTGAAATATAGAGTTAAAAGCAACTAAGCCCGCACAATACTCGGTATCTCCTTTTGCCAAATCGTTCCAGACAATCACCATTGCGATACAACGAGCAAGCCCGATCATGATGAGGCCAACCATATATTCAGGATAACCTCTTAAAAACAACACTGCCAAAACAAACATCAATATAGGTCCGACTACCCAGTTCTGAACCAACGAAAGTCCAAGTATTTTATAATTACGAAAGACATCTCCCATCTCTTCATATTTAACCTTTGCCAAAGGCGGATACATCATTAGGATGAGACCTATGGCAATGGGAATATTGGTTGTTCCAACCTGAAACTTATTCCAGAAGTTGACGATCTGTGGACAGGCATATCCTGAAAAAACTCCTACCCCCATAGCTAAGAATATCCATAGCGTCAGAAATCTATCCAAGAACGATAATTTTTTAACAATACCTTCGCTCATACTCCCCTCCTTTATCTTCATCAGGCAACGCCTAATGCTTCTGCCATCTCCTGCATGATTTTATTATTCTCGGCAAATTTTGATTCCTTTGACAAAGGTGCGCATTTTGAGAGTTTCTGTTCTCCCTGTAAAAGCCTACACGCAAATGCGAGACACGTTGCCTCTCCGCAGGCCCGACAATTAGTTTTAGGCAACCAGCCGTAAATCTGCAAAGCGGTTACTTTAACTTTTTCTTCATAGTTCGGTTTTATAGTATCACAGCTGGAGTATGTATTATTTACCAACTTCTTAACTTCATCCAATATCAACCATGCATCTATAATGTCATCTGCCTTGGCAATGGTAATTTTTATATTGTACAGATTAATAAGGCGTCTCTCTTTCGCATAGGTCAGAGTCGATGCGCCATTATTATATGAAGCGCCTTTAATAACAGCATTTAAATAGGGCAAAATCTCTGTTATGTCCCTGTTAAAATATCCGATGAGCCGTATTTTTTTCTCATCAGCCATACAAGGTGCTACATAACATAATGTAATACTTTTTAAAAACTCACCGTTTGATTCCATAACCTTATAATCCTTGGCCCTCCTAAAGAAATCTTCTTCATAATCACGATATAAGAATGGATAATGTCCAC